>NZ_JAAGMD010000444.1 GCF_010548465.1 Streptomyces sp. SID14436
GCGGGCTGCCGGGTGTCGTCGTGGCCGGAGGCCACCGGGGCCTGTGCCTCCTCCTCCAGCGAGCGGTCCGAGCGGATGCCGAGCATGCCGAAGGCGGTCAGGCCGGCGGCGACCAGGGCCGCCACCGCGCACACCAGGTACGCGGTGTGGAAGCCGCTGCCCAGCGCGTCCAGGGCGAGGCCGTGCGCGGCGGAGCCGGGGGCGCCGGGCGGGAGGCTGTTCACGGCGATGGGCCCGCCGGCGTCGGCGATCTGCTGCGCGGCGGCGATCTGCCCGGCCGGCAGGTCGGCGCCCGCCAGGCCGGAGGCGAAGGCCGACCCCGCGTTGCTCAGGGCGACGGCGCTGACCACCACCGGGCCGAGGACGAAGCCCAGGTCGCGCAGCATGTTGGTGGTGGCGCTGGCCATGCCGGCCAGGTGCGGCGGCACGCTGTTCAGCGCCACGGCCGTCACCGAGCTGACGGTGAGGGCGAAGCCGATGCCGATCAGCAGGGTGGGCGCGACGAAGGCGCCGAGCCCGGTGTCGGTGACGTCCAGCCGGGTGCCGAGCAGACAGCCGACCGCCATCACGAGGAAGCCGGAGGACAGCAGCCAGGCGGGGGCGACCCGGTGCAGCAGGCGGGAGACGACCGGGATGAGCAGGAAGGCGGGGCCCTGGAGCAGCAGGAAGGGCACCGCGACCCGGATCGGGTCCTGGTGCTGCACGGGGCCGAGCCACATGCTCGTCGCGAAGCAGGCGCCGAGGAAGGCGAGCATGCCGATCACCGCGACGACCGACGAGATGGTGAAGGCCCGGTTGCGGAACAGCTTGAGGTCGAAGATCGGGGAGTCCGCGCCCAGTTCCACCAGCACGAACCCGGCGAGGAAGCAGGCGCCGAGCGCGAAGGAGAGCATGACGGGGAGGGTGGTCCAGCCCGACTCGGGGCCCTCGACGGCGCCGTACAGGACCAGGATGAGGCCGACGGCGAAGGTGATCTGGCCGGGGACGTCCAGCTTGCGGCCCTCGGGCGCCTTCGACTCCGTGGCGAGCAGCAGGGTGACGACCATGCTGACCAGGGCGAGCCCGACCAGCACCCAGAAGGAACCGCGCCAGGAGCCGACCTTGGCGAACATGCCGCCGAGCAGCGGTGAGAGGGCCGCGCCGGCGGACAGGAAGCCGCTCCACAGGGCGACCGCGTGGGCGCGGTCCCGCTTGGTGCGGGTGACGGCGGTGATCGCGGTCAGCGATCCGGGGAACATGGCGCCCGCGCCGAGGCCGTTGAGGGCGGCGCCCACCCAGAGGACCTGCACGGTGGGGGCGAGCGCGGCGACGGTGCTGCCCGCCGCGACGAGGGCGGTGCCGGCCACGACGAGGCGCCGCCGGCCGAAGAGGTCGCCGAGCACACCGAAGGTGAACTCGAAGCAGACCACGGCGATCATGAACGCCGCCGTGATCCAGGTGAGCTGCGATCCGTGGGTGTTGAGGTCCTGCTGGAACAGGCCGTTCAGCGAGGCGGGCAGGGCGTTCGCGACCTGGGCGACGAACACCGCGCCGCAGGCGGCGGCCAGTGTTCCCGCGTAGCCCGGCAGTCGGGCGGCCCCCGCGGTCGGGCCCTGGGACGTCGTCGTCCCGTTGTTGACGGTCATGGCTGTTCTCCATGGCTGGGAAGAGGGCGTCCCGGAACGGGAGCCTGGAGAGCGGTGAGGCCACGGCCCGGCGGTCGCGGTGGGGAGAGGCGTGACGGCGGGCCGGGCGTGATGCCGTGGAGAATGGCATTCGCTTTACGCCGCGTCAATGCTCTGAGTGTGACATAAAGCAAACAGCTGGGAAGTAAGGTCACACATCAGCGCGTCGTCTCGGATGGCGGACGTTTCGGCCGGTGTGCGTACGGCCCGTCAATCTCGCTTACGGTCCGTGAACAGGGGTGGCGGTGTGGCCGGTCGGCGTGCGGACCAGCACGTTAGGATCCGGGCATGGCGAACCTTCGTGAGGCGCACAAGCAGATGACGCGCCGTCTGCTGCTGGAATCGGCGCTCGAACTCTTCAACGCGAAGGGGTACGCCGGCACCACGGTGGACGACATCGCGACCGCGGCGGGCACCACGCGCGTGACCTTCTACGCGTACTTCTCCTCCCGCAGCGAGCTGATGCGGGCGCTCATCGACGAGCGGCTCAACGAGGCGCTGCGGCGGGTCCGTTCCGCGGAGCACGGCTCCACGGCGCACGACCTGGTGGCCACCGTCGCCGAGGGCACGCCGGAGGCGATCGGCGCGTGGCTGCGGCAGACCGCCGAGCGGTGGCCGGACATCCGGCCCATCATCCGCGCCGGACGCGACGCCGCCGTGGTCGACCCGGAGTTGACGGACCTGGTGGAGCGCTGGCTGGAGGAGGCCATCAGCGACATCGAGGACGGGCTCGACCGGGCGGGCCGCTTCGAGCCCCACCAGCGGCGCTTCCGGGGGGTGCTCGCGATGGCGCAGCTCGACTTCGTCGCCCAGAACTGGCACCGCGCCGACTGGAAGCTCAGCCGCGACCAGATGCTGGACGAACTCGGCGAGAGCTGGGCCCGCCTGCTCACCTGACCCGGCGGAGCCCGACGGCCGGCCCGGCCCGCCCGGCGGGGGTCACAGACGCGCGGCGGCGTCCAGCAGCAGGGCGCGGAACCAGGCGACGAACTCCTGGTCGCCCGACCGCGGATTCCACACCATGTCGATCCCCAGTCCGGGCAGCGGGAACGGGAACTCCTCGATCCTGAGCTCCGCCAGCTCCCGCATCGCGGCGGCGACCTGGTACCGGAACAGCGCGACGCCGCCCGCGCGGGCCACCAGGACCGGCACCAGCAGGAAGTCGGAGACCCGCAGGCCCACCCGGTAGGTGACGCCGCGCTCCTCCAGCACCGAGTACGGGAAGACCCGCCGGTCGGTGTCGACGACGACGTGCGGCAGCCCGGCCAGCAGGTCCAGGGCGCTCGCGTCGGGCGGCGCGTCCGCCCCGGCCACGACCACCACGCGGTCGTCGTAGAGGCGCTCGCGCGGATGCGGCGAGAAGTGTGCCTCGGAGACGAGGACCACGTCGACGCCCTGGTCGGTGTAGGTCGCCTCGGTGGGCACGGTGATGGTGCGCAGCCGCAGGGTGACACCCGGCGCGCGTTCGGCGACGAGCCGGATCAGGTGCGGGCCGATGACGAAGGCGGTGCTGTTCGTCATCGCGACCGTGACGACGCGCTGGTCCGTGGCGGGGTCGAAGGACGGCAGGTCCACGATGCGCGCCGTCTGCTGGAGCACGCTGCGCAGCGGCGCGGCCAGCTGCGTCGCCTTCGGGGTCAGGCTGACCCCGGGCCCCTGCCGGACGAGCAGGTCGTCGTCGAGCAGCCGCCGCATCCTGGCCAGCGCGTGACTCATCGCCGGCTGGGAGAGGCCGACCCGCTCCGCCGCGCGGGTCACCGAACGTTCCTCCAGGAGCGCGAGGAGGGGCACCAGCAGGTTGAGATTGACGGAGGCCAGGCGGTCCAGTGCCGAAGCCGCGGTGCCCTCTGCGTCGTCACCGGCGTCGTCCATGCCGAGGCATGTTACGCGGCGGACCGGCTCAGCCGGCGCAGCCGCGGGACCGGGATCCGGTGGTCGAGCGCCGCGACCGTGCCGGTCCCGTCGGGGTGCGGCCAGCGCATCAGCGCCGGTCCGCCGCCCGGCCCGCCGGCCAGGTACTCCGGCTCCCCGGCCGGGGGCAGCGGGCCCACGGCCTTCAGGTTCAGCCCGAACTGCTCGGTCCAGAAGTACGGCTGGAACTCCAGCGGCGGCGCGGCCCCGCCGTGCACCAGCGCCCTCGCCGCCGCTTTCGCCTGCTCGATCGCGCTGCTCCACAGCGGGATGCGGCGCGGACCGGACGGGGTGGGCAGGCCGACCAGGTCCCCGGCGGCGGCGATGCCCGGCCGGGCCAGCCCGCGCGCGTCCACCGGGACGAGGCCCCGCTCCACGAGCCCTGTGCCGGCCAGCCACTCCGTGTTGGGCACGTCCCCGACGGCGGACACCACGAGGCCGGCCTCCAGGACCGTGCCCTCCGCGAGGACGACCCGCGGGCCGTGCTCCGGTCCCTCCAGGCGGGCCGACTCCGTGTCGACGACCGTGAGTCCCCGCTCCCGCGCCGCCCCGACGAAGACGCCGGCGAGGTACGGGCCGAGCTGCACCGTCAGCGGCAGCCCCTGGGAGACGAGGGTGACGGTGCAGCCCGCGGCCAGACAGCCCGAGGCGATCTCCATGCCGAGCGGGCCCCCGCCGACCACGACGACCGACGGCCGCCCGGCCAGCCGTCCGCGTAGCCCCAGCGCGTCGTCCAGGCCGCGCAGGGTGACCTCCCCGGCCAGTGCGGACAGCCGTCGCGCCCGGGAGCCGGTGGCCAGCACGACCCCGTCGTACGGCAGCTCCGTGCCGTCGTCGAGGCGGACCCGGCGGCGGTCCGGGTCGAGCCCGGTGGCCCGCACGCCGAGCAGCTCGGTGGCCCCGTGCGCGCTCGGCGCGAGGCGATGGGCGGCGTGGTCGTCGTGGTCGAGCAGGAGGGCCTTCGACAGGGCGGGGCGGCTGTACGCCGGGTGCGGCTCGTCGCCGACGATGGTCAGCTCGCCGTCGAAGCCGGTGTCCCGGAGGGTGTCGGCCGCCGTGAGCCCGGCGATGCCGTTGCCGACCACGACGACGCGCCGCAGGGCGGCGGTGCTCATGCCAGCCTCAGCGCGGCGACCGGGCAGACCCGGACGGCAGCCTGCGCCGCGGCGGCGTCGGCCTCGCCGACCTGCTCGCGGTCCAGGACGAGTTCGCCCTCGTCGTCGAGGTGCATCAGCTGCGGGGCGGCCTCCTCGCACAGGCCGTGCCCCTCACAACGGGCGCGGTCGAGAACGATGTTCATGCCGGGACCACCTCCAGGACGGGCAGCTCCTCGATGCTGCGGGTGATGTTGCTGGGGACGCGGACCTCGGGGCCGAGGACGAGGCGCTCCACGCGCCGGGACAGCGCGTCGATCACGGCGTGCGCCTCCAGGCGGGCCAGTCCCTGACCCGCGCAGCCGTGCGGCCCGTAACCGAAGGACAGGTGGTCGACCGGGTTGCGCGCGGCCAGGAAGGCGTCCGGGTTCTCGTAGTGGCGGGGGTCGCGGTTGCCCGCCCCGAACAGGACGGCGACCTGGGCCCCTTCGGGGACGACGACGCCGTCCACGGTGACGTCCCGGGTGGCGCGGCGCCCCCAGGCGTGGATCGGGGCCCAGTAGCGCAGTACCTCGCTGAACGCGCTCGGCACCAGCGAGGAGTCCTCGCGGACCAGGGCGAGCTGGTCGGGGTGCCGTCCGAAGAGGGCGACGATGTTGCCGATCGACGCCATCGTGGTGTCGACGCCCGCCCCCAGGTACTGGTGGATGATGTGCCCGGCGGTGCCCGCGGGGATGTCGCCCCGGGCCTCGGCGTCGAAGATGCCGCGGCCCACGGAGCCCTCGGCCAGGTCGGCGGCCCTGACCTGGGAGCACCAGGCGTACAGCTCGCCGGCGATCGGGAAGTTCTCGGCGGTGCGCTGATTCATCGGGCCGATGACCTGCATGGCGGCCTGGCCCCAGCGCAGCATGTTGTCGCGGGCCTCGCCCGTGAAGCCGATCAGGTCCGCGACGACCTCCAGGGGGAAGGCCCGGGCGAGGGCGTCGACGGCCTCGAAGGAACCCTGCTCGACGAGCCGCGCCACCAGGGCGTCCGCCTTGGCCTCGATCCGTCCCTTCAGGCCGCGCAGCGCGCGCGGCGAGAGGTTCTCGGTGAGCGTGGCGCGCAGCCGGGTGTGCACCGGCGGGTCGGAGGCGAGGGAGGTGCCGCTGAGCGCCTCGTTGACCGCCGGATTGAATCCGATCGAGGTGGAGGAGAAGGACTCGACGTCGGCCAGGGCGCCCCGGATCACGTCGTACCGCGTCAGCGCGTAGACGTCGTTCTCCGGCAGGTGGACGACGGGGCCCGTCTCCCGCAGTGCGGCGTAGACGGGGTACGGGTCGAGGAGGACCTCGTCGGCGAAGAGGTCGATGTCCGAGGTGGGTGGGGTGCTCATGCCCTCAGTGAAGGGAGACCGCCCCCATTCGGCAAGTGAATGTTTTGCATGGCGCACCATGCATCCGCTGCATGATCGCTGGTCGGGCGGCCGTGCTCACCTTATGTGCAATATTTTTTCTCTGCGTCTGTTTCATTGACGTCGTGTAAAGCGAATGGCTACGGTGACCGCACCCACCGGGTGCCGCGCACCCCTCCCCGGACTCGTGAGGCAGCCATGAGCGTCGAGAGCACCACCGTCAACACCGTCCTGGGCCCGGTGCCGGCCGATCGGCTGGGCGTCGTCGCCGTCCACGAGGCCCTGCTGTCCGTGGTCCCCGGCGCGGAGCACGCCTTCGACGTCACCCTCGACCGCGCCGAGATCTTCGAGGTGCTCGCCGCGAAGCTGAACGACTTCCGCGTCCACGGCGGCGGCACCGTCGTCGACAGCACCGGCATGTTCCACGGCCGTGACGTCCGGCTCTACGAGACCCTCTCCCGGGCGACCGGCGTGCACATCGTCGCCTCGACCGGCCAGGGCCCGGAGGAACTCCTCGGCGGCTACTTCCTCACCCCGCAGACCGACCCGCCCACGCCCTGGCCGGCCGAGAAGTTCGCCGACCTGTTCGCCCGGGAGGTCACCGAGGGCATGGTCGTGCCCCGCGTCGAACGCCGGGGCGCGGCCGGACTGGTGGCCACCGCGGCGACCCGCACGGGCATGACCGCCACCGACGAGAGCCTCTTCCGCGGCGCCGCCCGCGCCGCGCTCGCCACCGGTGTCCCGGTCTCCGTCCGGCACGGCGCCGACGCCCTGCACGACCTCGACGTCGTCCTCGACGAGGGGCTGCCCGCCGACCGCGTCGTCGTCGGCGGACTCGACCGCCGGGACGCCGTCGCCGCCGGAGCCCCCCTGGAGGTCGCCCGCCGCGGCGCCCACGTCGCCCTCGACCACGTCGGCACCGAGGACGAGGACCACCTCACGGACGCCGAACGCGCCGACCTCGTCGCCGAGTTGGTCCGTCAGGGCCATTCCGGCCGGATCCTGCTGTCCACCGGCGCCACCGGAGTGGCCAAGGGCCACACCGGCAACGACCTGCCCTACAGCCACGTCCTCACCGCGTTCGTCCCCCTGCTGACGGCGCGCGGCGTCGGCGAGGAGGACACGCGGCGGATCCTCGAAGCGAACCCGCGCGCCCTGCTGTCGGTGCGCCCGGCGCGCTGAGCGCCCGCCCGAACGACCATCAGGCTTCTTGATCCGAAGGTGAGTGCTGTGTCGAGAGTGAACACCGTCCTGGGGGCGGTCCCGGCCGAGGAACTGGGGCTCGTGGCCGTCCACGAGCACATCGGCTACGGGATGCCCGGCTCCGAGCTGGACACGAAGTGGTGGAAGACCCCCGAGCAGCGGTACGAGGAGACCGTCCCGAAGCTGCGCGCGTTCCACGAGTACGGCGGCGGCACCTTCGTCGACGCCACCGGCATCTGCAACGGCCGCGACGTCGACCACTACAAGTCGCTGTCGGCGAAGACCGGCGTCCACATCGTCGCCTGCACCGGCTTCGTCGGCGGCGACACCGCGCTGCCGCACTTCGCCCGCGCCGACGTCGACTACCTCATGCGGCAGTTCGTCCACGAGATCACCGTCGGCATCGGCGACACCGGCAGCCTCGCCGGCGTCATCAAGGTCGGCGTCAGCCGCGGCGGCCGCATGACCGACCTCGACAAGCGCATCTACCGGGCCGCCGCCCGCGCCGCCCTCACCACGGGCGTGCCCATCCTCACCCATCTGGCGATCGACGCGGAGAACGCGATCTCCATTTTCCGGGAGGAAGGGCTGCCCCTGGACCGCGTCCTGTTCGGGCACGTCGACGACGGGGTCAACGCCGACAAGACCCGCGACGTGTGGATCGCCGAACAGGGCGGCCGCATCGGCTTCGACACCTTCGGCTACGAGACCGAGCTGCCCGACCCGCCGTTCTGGGCCCGCCCCCGCCAGGAACGCCTCGACCACTTCCTGCGGTTCATCGACGGCGGCCGCAGGATCCGGCAGGTCCTCGCCTCCGCCGACGCCAACTGCAGCCCGCTGGGCTGGCCCGGCGTCAAGGGCCACACCGTCAACTACATCTTCGAGGACCTCATCCCCGACCTCCGCGCCGCCGGCCTCGACGAGGCCGCCATCCGGACGATCTTCGTCGACAACCCGGCCGACTTCCTCACCCTCCAGAAGTAGAGAGAACGACCATGCAGCTCTCGGACCTCAAGAACCTGAAGATCGCCGTCGTCGGTGCCGGCTACGGCGGCGCGGCGGCGGCCAAAGCGCTGAGCCTGCTCGGCGCCGACGTCAGCGTCTACGAACAGGCCACCCGCATCCGGGAGGTCGGCGCCGGAATCGGCCTGCGCCCCTCCACCATGAACCGCTTCCGCGAGTGGGGCATCTTCGACGCCATCGCGAAGGTCAGCTCCCCGAGCGAGTACTTCGAGATCCTCACCGCCGCCGGCGACCCGATCATGAAGGAGGCGTGGCCCGCCGACGGCGAGCAGACCCACACCCATCTCATCCACCGCGGCGACTTCATCGAGGCGCTGCTGGGCGTGCTGCCCGAGGGCATGGTGCACCTCGGCCACAAGCTGGAGACCGTCGAGGACACGGGCGACCGCGCCGTCCTCACCTTCGCCGGCGGCAGGACCGTCGAGGCCGACCTGGTCGTCGGCGCCGACGGCATCAAGTCGGTCGTGCGGGACCGGCTGTTCAGCGACAAGGGCCCGGTGTTCTCCGGCGAGCGCGCCTACCGCGCGGTGATCTCCGCCGACGACGCCCACGGCATGGTCGTCGACGACAACCTCCGCATGTACATCGGCAAGGGCACGAAGATCTACCTGCTCCCGCTGCGCCACCGCGGCCAGGTCTCCTTCGACATCACCGCCCTGTGCCCGGACCCCACCTGGAACCCGCGGGTGACCCGGGAGGACCTGCTGCAGACCGTCGAGGGCTTCGACGAGCGTCTCATCTCCATCACCCGCGGCCTCGACCTCGACACCGTCAACGTCCGCGGCGTCTACGACATCGACCCCGTCGACACCTGGCACTCCGACTCCGTCGTCCTGCTCGGCGACGCGGCCCACTCGATGCTCCACCACCAGGGCCAGGGCGCGAACTCGGCCATCGAGGACGGCGGCGCGCTCGCCGACGCCCTGCGGCAGGCGGACTCCGTCAAGGAGGCGCTGGCCCTCTACCAGGCCACCCGCAAGCCGGTGACCGACCAGCTCCAGAGCATCTCCCGCCAGGGCTGGAGCGAGGACGAGATCGACGAGGTCTTCCCCGGACAGAAGCCCGCGGCCGCCGCGGCCAAGGAGTGACCCATGCCTCTGCACCCCGAGATCGCCAAGGTCCTGGCGGGCCTGCCCGCCCCGCCCGCCGGCCCCCTCGACCCCGCCGCGATGCGCGCCGCCGAGGAGGCACAGGTCCCGTTGCCCGAGGAGCGGCTGCCGCTGCACGCGGTGCAGGACGTCACCGCCCGGACGGCCGCCGGTGACGTGCCCGTGCGCGTCTACACCCCGGACACCGCGGAACGCCACGGCCTCATCGTCTACTTCCACGGCGGCGCCTTCTTCCTCGGCAGCCTGGACACCCACGACCACGTGGCGCGCTCGCTGGCGAAGGAGACCGGCCTGAAGGTCGTCTCCGCCGGCTACCGGCGCGCCCCCGAGGCGGCCTTCCCGGCCGGCCTCGACGACTGCCACGGAGTCGTCCGGTGGGCCGTCGGCCAGGGCGCGGAGCTCGGCTGGGACGGCACCACCCTCGCCGTCGCCGGCGACAGCTCCGGCGGCAATTTCGCCGCCGCCGTCGCGGCCCGCGCCCACGACGAGGGCTTCGACCGGATCACCCACCAGATCCTCTACTACCCCTCCCTGGACCTGGACTTCGACACCGGCCGCTACGCCTCGCTGCGGGAGAACGCCGTCGGCTACGGGCTGGAGACCGCCGCACTCAAGCCGTTCAACGCCTTCTACCTGGACAGCGGCGCCGACCCCGCAGACCCGCTGGTCTCGCCGGTCAAGCGGCAGGACCTGACCGGTCTGCCGCCCGCCCTCGTCGTCACCGCCGAGTTCGACCCGATGCGCGACGAGGGCGAGCTGTACGGACAGCGGCTGCGCGAGGCCGGAGTGGACGCGAGGGTGAGCCGGTACCCGGGCGCGGGCCACGGTTTCGTCCAGCACTTCTGCTGGATCCCCGAGTACCACCGGGTCTTCGCGGAGACGCGGGACTTCCTCGGCCGGTCCTGACCGGCCACCCGGAACGAGCGGAGCGGAAGCGGCATGACGCGAGCAGTCCCCGTCCACCCCCTGGTCTCCCCGTGGGGCCGGTTCGGGCTCTACAGCTTCTACATCGACGCGCCCCAGCCGGCGATCGTCGACACCGGGATCGCCTCGTCCCCCGCCGAGGGGATGGCGCCCGCGCTGGAGGCGATCGGGCGGCGCATCGAGGACGTGCGCTGGATTCTGCTGACCCACGGTCACATCGACCACGTCGGCGGGGCGTTCGCCCTGTGGGAGCTCACCGGGCGGCGCGCCCAGGTGGTCATCCACGAGGCCGACGCGCCCTTCCTGCGCTCCCGCTCGGCCCACGTGGCGGAGTACCGCGCCGGGCGGGGCCGTTACCTGCGCGACCCCGAGGGCGAGGCCAAGGTGGCGGCCGCCGCCGAGGCGGTCATCTCCGGCGAGATGGAGCCCACCCTGCTGGTCCGGGGCGGCGAGACGCTGTCCCTCGGCGAGGGCGTCACCGTGTCGGTGCACCCCGTCCCGGGCCACACGCTCGGCTCGGTCGCCTACGTCCTCGACGGACAGCGGGCGGTGTTCACCGGGGACGCCGTCCAGGTGCACGGCGCCGCCAACGGATTCCCCGGCTACACCGACCCGCGGGCCTACCGCGACGGCCTGGTGTACCTGCGGGACACCGTCCGCCCGCGCCACCTCTACCTCGGGCACCCCTACCGCCGCGCCGACGGCACGCCCTACGGCGTGGAACTCGACGAGGCCGAGGCGCGCCAGGCCCTCACCCAGAGCCTCGACATCGAGAGCCGGGTGGCCCGGGCGGCCTGCGCCTGCCTGCGGGCCGGTCCGCAGGAGACCGACTCGCCGTACGCGCCGTTCGAGCCGGTCGCCGGGGAACTCGGCTACACCGGGGACCCCACCCTCGAACCGTCGCCGTTCTTCACCACGCTCGCCGGCTACCGCACGCACTTCGACCGCACCCCGTGACACAGGAGCACCACGTCATGACCGACTTCCAGACCCTCCGGGCGGGCGAGCAGACCATCGCCGTCCGCAAGGACCTCCGGGTCCCGATGCGCGACGGCGTCGAACTCGCCGTGGACGCCTACCACGGTCAGGACGACACCCCCCGCCCGGCCCTGATCGCGATGAGCGCCTACGGCAAGGAACTCCAGGCGCTCGCCCTCACCACGCCCCCGCAGTTGCGGCCCAGCCCGATGTGGGACGGCTGCATCGAGGCGGGCGACATCGCGCGCGTCGTGCAGGAGGGCTACGTCCACGTCATCGGCGACATGCGCGGCACCGGCGACTCCGGCGGCGTCATGATCGGCAACTACAACTTCGGCGGGGTGCCCCAGGGGCAGGACCTGTACGACGTCGTCGAGTGGGTCGCCGCGCAGCCCTGGTGCGACGGCAACGTCGGCATGATCGGCATCTCCTACTTCGGCTCCATGCAGGTGCTCGCCGCCGCCGAACGCCCGCCGCACCTCAAGGCGATCTTCGTCAGCGGCGGCCACTACGACTTCTACGAGACGACGTACCACGGCGGCGTCATGTGGTTCATGCCGCGCGCCGCCCGCGAAGGACGCGGCGGGGACTCCGGCATCGCCCACACCCACGTGAAGTCCCGCATGCAGGAGGTGTACCCGCCCGAGGAGCTGAAGAAGCTGGTCGACGAGCGGCTGCGCGACCCGGACGTGGCGGCCTGGCCCAACCTGGTGCACGTCCTCAAGTACCCCAAGAACCGAGAGTTCTGGTTCGACATCGTGATGAACCCGCTCGACGGCGACTGGTACGAGGAACGCAACCCGGTCAACCTGGCCCGGAACATCGACATCCCGGTCTACCTCCAGATCGACCAGGGCCGCGGCTGGACCGTCGACGGTCACATCGAGCTGTTCGACGTCCTCAAGGGCCCCAAGAAGCTGGACATCGGCTCCTACCCGCCCATGCAGTCGCGCCCCTGGATCGAGGAGCACGACAAGATGTTCCGCTGGTACGAGTACTGGCTCAAGGGCGTCGACAACGGGATCATGGACGAGCCGGCCGTGCGGGTCTTCGTGGAGGGCTCGCGCGAGGTGGTCACCGCCGGGCAGTGGCCGCCGAAGGAGATCGAGTACACCTCCCTCTACCTGCGGCCCCGGCGCAAGCTGTCCTTCGAGCCGGAGGCGATGGGCGCCGAGCACGCCGCCCCCGACGGCTTCTACCAGGCGCCGCTGACCGTCACCGACAAGGTGGAGATCCTCGACTGGCGCACCGAGCCGTTCGAGAAGCCCACCGAGCTGATCGGCACCGGCGCGGCGCACCTGTTCGCGGAGATCGACCAGGACGACACCAACTTCATCCTGCGCCTGTGGGACGAGGCCCCCGGCGGCAAGCGGCAGCTGATCACCAGCGGCTACCTCAAGGCGTCGCACCGCGAACTCGACGAGGAGCGCACCACCGAGGGCAACCCCTACCACCCGCACACCCGCGCCGTGCCGGTGGAGCCGGGGACCGTCCAGGAGTACGTGCTGCGGCTCTACCCGTTCGCGGCGACCTTCCTGCCGGGACACCGGCTGGTGGTGGAACTGTCCAACAACGAGCCGCTCGCCGACGCGCACAACGCGCTGCTGCCGCCGGACGCCTTCCACCTGCCGGTGGGCCGTCCGGTCACGCACAAGATCTACCGGGACGCGGCGCACCAGTCCCGGCTCGTGCTGCCGTTCACCACGGCCCCCGCGGACGACGCGGGGCGGTAGCCGGCGCCGGGCGCCACCGGGCCGGGGGGGGGAACAGCCCTCCCGGCCTTCCCGGCCGTCAGCCCGCCTCGGTCAGGTCCCGTTCCACGGCCCGTGCCGAGGCGTCCAGGACGGCGACCAGGGACCGCAGGCGCTGCGGGTCGTACCGCGCGCTCGGCATCGACACCGACAGGCCCGCCCGTGCCCGGCCGCCGGTGTCGCGCACCGGCACGCCGACGGCCACCAGACCGCGCTCGGACCGCTCCCGGTTGACGGCGGAGCCGTTGCGGCGCAGCCGCTTCAGCTCGGTGCGCAGCCGGTCCAGGTCGGGGCGCTCGCCCGGCCGGTCGGTGTACCGCTCCGGTGCGTAGACGTCGTCGAGTTCCTCGTCGGTCAGGTCGGCGAGGAGCAGCAGCCCGGCCGTCGTGCGGTGCGCCGGGAACACCATGCCCTCGCGGGACCCCACCCGCAGGGTCTGCCGGCACTCGACGGAGGCGATGAAGCGCGCGGTGTCCCCGGTGCGCACGATCAGGTTCGTCGTCTCGTCCAGCAGGTCGACGACCCGTTGCAGATGCGGCAGGGCCACCGCGCGCAGCCGCGACACGAACGACTGGGAGTGCGCGGCGAGCTCCAGCACCGGCCCCGCCCGGTAGACGCGGTCCTCGCCCTGCACCGCGAAGTCCCGGTACACGAGCATCGCCAGCAGCCGGTGCGCGGTCGACCGGGCCACCCCCAGCCGCTCGGCGATCTGCGACACGGTCGCGCCGCCCTCCATCTGCAGGACGGTCGCCGCCCGCAGCGCGTGATCCACGCTGGCGATGGGATAGGGCGGCGGCGTCTTGAGCGGTTTGTCCATTCCGACGGTCCCTTCCGGAGGCCCCGGCGCCCGCGGTCCCGGCGGCCGGTTCTCCCCGCCATCCTCGCACACGTTCTGCTCTCCAGAATTCGAGTGTTCTTCACAGAGACACACGGCAGCCTGTCGGCATGACACACTCCTCCCTCGCCCAGGAAACGGTGACGGGTTCCCCGGTCCGGCTCGAAGCCGTGGCCGCGGAGGGGCAACCCGAGGTCACCCCGGCGCTCGAAGAGCTGTACCGGGGTTTCGAGAAGGAACTCCTCGTCCCGCTGTGGACCGAGATCGGCGACCTGATGCCGGCCCACCCGCGCTCGCGCGCCGTGCCGCACCTGTGGCGCTGGGACCGGCTGCGGGAGCTCGCGGCCCAGGCCGGTGACCTGGTGCCCGTGGGCCGCGGCGGCGAGCGCCGGGCCATCGCGCTCGCCAACCCGTCCCTCGGCGGGAGGCCGTTCGCCACCCCGACGCTGTGGGCGGCCATCCAGTACCTGATGCCCGGTGAGGACGCCCCGGAGCACCGCCACACCCAGCACGCCTTCCGCTTCGTCGTCGAGGGCGAGGGCGTGTGGACCGTCGTCGGCCGCGACCCGGTGGCCATGCGGCGCGGCGACTTCCTGCCGCAGGCCGGCTGGAACATGCACGCCCACCACAACGCCACCGCCGAGCCGATGGCCTGGATCGACGGACTGGACATCCCCTTCCAGTACACGAGCGAGTCCCAGTTCTTCGAGTTCGGCCGGGACGAGATCAGCGACGCGGAGCGCATCACCCCCGAGCGTTCCCGCTCCGAGCGGCTGTGGGGCCACCCCGGGCTGCGCCCGGTCGGCGCCGCACCGGCCGGCCCCGGCTCCCCGCTGCTCGCCTACCGCTGGGAGCACACCGACCGCGCCCTCGCCGACCAGCTCGCCCTGGAGGCCGAGGGGTACGGGGGCACCGTGGAGCCCGGCCACGCCGCCGTCCGCTTCTCCGACCCGGCGACCGGCGCCGACGTGCTGCCGACCATCCGCGCCGAGGTGCACCGCATCGCCCGCGGCGCCGAGACCGCCCCGGTGCGCGAGACCGGCTCGTCGGTCTACCAGGTCTTCGACGGCTCCGGCACCGTCACCGCCGGCGACACCACCTGGTCCGTCACCCGCGGCGACCTCTTCGTCGTCCCGTCCTGGCAGCCGCTCTCGGTGCGCTCCGAGGCCGGGTCCACCGACTCCGACTCCGGCGCGCTGGACCTGTTCCGGTTCAGCGACTCGCCGATCTTCGAAGCCCTGCGGCTCGACCGTACCCACGTGGAAGGAACCACCCGATGAAGCTCGCCACCCTCCGCACCGGCGGCACCACCCGCGCCGTCAAGCTGGACGGCGACGTCCTGGTCGACCTCGGCGCCCCCGACCTGGGCGCCCTGCTCGCCGAGGAGGACTGGGCCGGGCGCGCGGCGGCCGCCGCCTCCGACGGCGCCACCACCTACCCGGTGGCGGGCGCCGACTTCGCCCCCGTGGTGCCCGCCCCGTCCAAGGTGGTGTGCGTCGGCCTCAACTACCGCAACCACATCCAGGAGATGGGCCGCGACCTGCCCGAACACCCCACCCTGTTCGCCAAGTTCGCCGACTCGCTGATCGGCGCGCGCGACGACATCGCCCGGCCGGACGAGACCGTGCAGTTCGACTGGGAGGTCGAACTCGCGGTGGTCGTCGGCAGGAAGGTGCGCCGCGCCCGCGGCGCGGACGCCGAGCAGGCCATCGCCGGCTTCACCGTGCTGAACGACATCACCTGCCGGGACTGGCAGTTCCGCACCCGTGAGTGGCTCCAGGGCAAGATGTGGGACTCCAGCACCCCGGTCGGCCCCTACCTGGTCACCCCGGACGAGTTGCCGGGCGGTGTCCGCCCCGTCCTGGACGTGTCCCTCACCGTCGACGGCGAACTCATGCAGTCCGACACCACCGGCGACCTGCTCTTCGACCCCGTCGACCTGGTCGAGTACGTCTCCACGGTCACCCGCCTGAACCCCGGCGACATCATCGCCACCGGCACCCCCGGCGGCGTCGGCCACGCCCGCAGGCCCGCCCGCTACCTCCTCGGCGGCGAGCGCGTCGTCACCGAGATCCAGGGCATCGGCCGCCTGGAGAACACGGTCGTCAAGGAGAAGTCCGCCTGATGGCCCGCACCTTCGACCAGGCCCGCCACTGGAGCCGGCTCGGCACCGACCTGCTGCTCAAGGCCGCGGACGGTCTCGACGACGCCGACTTCGCCGCCCCCGGCACGCTGCCGGGCTGGAGCCGCGCCCACGTGACCGCCCACGTCGCCGCCAACGCGGAGGCACTGTCCAACCTGGTGCACTGGGCCGCCACCGGCGAACCCACCCCCATGTACGCCTCGCCCGAGGAGCGCGCCGCCGGCATCGAGCGGGGCCGCGCGCTGCCCGCCGTCGAACTCACCGCGTGGCTGCGGACCTCGGCCGAGGCACTGGAGGCCGGCATGGCGGCCCTCGGCGACCACCAGTGGCGCCGGGAGGTGGTCACCGCTCAGGGCAGGACCGTGCCCGCCACCGAAGTGCCCTGGCTGCGCGCCCGGGAGGTGTGCGTGCACGCCGTCGACCTGGCGGCCGGGGTGTCCTTCCTGGACCTGCCGGACGACTTCCTCGCCGCCCTGTGCGACGACATCGTCGCCAAGCGCGCCGCCGCCCCCGGCCCGGCCGTGACCCTGCGGGTGGCGGCCACCGGCACCACCTGGAAGCTGCCCGGCGACGGCGAACCCGCCCTGATCGAGACCGGGTTGCCCGCCATCGCCGCCTACCTCGCCGGACGGGACGCGGGACCGCGCGCCGTCGGCGGCAGGCCCGCCCCCACGCTGGGCGCCTGGCTCTGACCAGCGGCCCGCGAACCGTAAGGAAACCGGTCATGAATCCTGAACCCACGCCCGCCGGGCGGCCCGACGTCCTCGTGGTCGGCGGCGGCATCGGCGGCCTCGGCGCCGCCTTCGCCCTGTCCCGCCAAGGGCTGCGGGTCCGCGTCCTGGAGCGGGCCCCGGCGTTCGGCGAGGTCGGCGCGGGCCTCCAGATCGCCCCCAACTGCACCCGCATCCTCGACGAGTACGGGCTGCTGGACGAGGCCCGCACCCTCGGCGTCGTCCCGGACGGCATGGTGATGCGCGACGCCCTCGACTCCAGCGAGCTGACCCGCCTGGACCTGCGCGACCTCGAACGCCGGTACGGCTTCCCGTACATGGTCATCCACCGCAGCGACCTGCACGGCATCTTCCTGCGCGCCTGCGAGCGCGCCGGGGTCGAACTGCTCACCGACCGCACCGTCGTCGACTACGAGCAGACCGAGGACGGCGCCCTGGTCCGCCTCGCGGACGGCAGCACCGAGGAGGCGCCGCTGGTGATCGCCGCGGACGGCCTGAACTCCGTGGCCCGCACCAAGCTGATCGGCGACGACGTCGTCAGCTCCAGCTACGTCGCCTACCGCGCGGCCGTCCCGATCGAGCAGGTCCGGGACAACGGCGTCGCGGAGAACGACGTCACCGTGTACATCGGCCCCCGCTGTCACTTCGTCCAGTACGCCCTGCGCGGCGGCGAGATGTTCAACCAGGTCGCCGTGTTCGAGTCGCCGAAGGCCCTGGCCGGCCAGGAGGACTGGGGCACGCCGGACGAGCTGGACGCCGCCTTCGAGGCGACCTGCGACCCGGTGCGCAAGGGCATCCCGCTGATGTGGCGGGACCGCTGGTGGCGGATGTTCGACCGCGATCCCGTCGACACGTGGGTGCACGGCCGCATCGTCCTGCTCGGCGACGCCGCGCACCCGCCGCTGCAGTACATGGCCCAGGGCGCGATCATGGCCATCGAGGACGGCTGGGTCCTCGCCCGGCACTACGCCCGGCTGGCCGAGGCCGCCCCGGAGGGCACCCGCCCCGCGTGGGAGGAGGCGCTCGCCGCCTACGAGGCGGTCCGGGTGGAGCACTGCCGCCGCGTCCAGACCACCGCCCGCGCGTGGGGCGAACTGTGGCACCTGGACGGTGAGTCCAGGCTCCGGCGCAACGCGATCATGCGGGCCCGGGACACCTACGACTACCACTTCACCGACTGGGTGTACGGCCCGACCGCCCTGACTCCCGACGAGGAGCCGCCCATGTTCGTCCCGATCCCGCTCTCCTCGGCCGAGCCCGAGGAGTCCGGGGGAGGAGCCCTGGCGACGACCGGCAGCGGCAGGGCGTAGACCCTCGACGCCCCGCTGCCCCCGCGCCGCCACCCGCCGCCGCCCACGTCCCCTTCAGGGGCGTGGGCGGCGGTCCTGTCGTGCCGGGGGCGGTGTCGTCATGCCGGTACCGGCGGGCGCGGTGCCGCCCGGTGGCCGGTTCCGTTGAAGCTGAGCGTGCGGTAGACCGTCACCCCGTCCGCGATCCGGCCGCACGCCTGCGCCGCCGCGGTGGCGCGATGCGTGTACGCGGGGTCCGCGGTGTCCAGCAGCACGCCCAGCGCCGTCCCGCTGTGGCCGACCGCGACGCCCAGGCCGCCGACCTCGCGGCAGATCTCGCACAGTGGGCCCAGGAGCCGCTTCGGGCGCAGCGCCTGGTTCATCAGCGCGCTCCGGGTCGCGACCCGGCCCACCTCGGCGAGGTCATGGGCGCGCACCGCACCGGTGAGCCGGTCCAGCAGACGCGCGTACTCGCGCCGGTCGGCCGCCGTGAAGGGTTTCGGGAGGCGGTTGAAGGCGACCGTGTCGACTGCGCCGCCCTCGTCCACGCCCACCACGGCCATGGCCGGCAGCGTCCCGAGGACCGCGCGCAGCCGCACGCTGCGGTGGTGGAAGGCGACGATGCCGGGATGGAGCACCCCGTCGGTGGGTTCGATGCGGGCCAGCAGCCGCTCGATCCGGGCGGCGGGCAGGGCGAGGCCCACGGCCTGTCCCACCGCCCGGGCGGTGGCGACCAGGTCGGCGGAGGAACTCGCCAGTCCCTTGCCCTCCGGGAGGAGGCTGCTGACCGTGAGCACCCCGCCGACCGGCCGCGGCGCGCGGGCCATGACCAGCCGCGCCATCCGCAGGGCCTTCACCTTCCGGGCCGGCCGGACCACCAGGCCGGGGGCGTCCGGGTCCGGCCGGAACACCGCCCTCGTCCACCGGGCGACCGGGAGCGTGACCAGGAAGTCCCCGTCCCGCTCCGGCAGTACGCCCTGCAGCAGTTCGCCGAAGGTGCCGTGGGCGGTGCCCACTCCGGTTCGCACGCGTGTCCTCCCTGAGCAGGCGTCAGGCGCCGTAGATGAAAGTGAAAATCATTTGTACGCGACGGGGTCCGGGTGCCGCAAGCCGGTCTCCGTGCGCCTGCCGCCGCCCGGCGGTCGATGCGCACCTGATGTTGACAATCATTTTCAAATAGTGTGATGCTCACGCCGGTCCCGTCGCCGACCAGACAGGAGGACCGGTATGGACCCGCACATCGCGGAGGCGGTCAAGAGACCGGATCTCGTCGCGCTGCAGCCCGGGTTGGTCTGCCTGCGCTTCGAGTCCATGAAGATCTACTCGGCCCTGGGAGCGGTGCGCCGTCTCCTGGAGACCGGTGCCGTCCGGCCCGGCGACACGCTCGTCGACAGCTCCAGCGGCATCTACGCCCACGCCCTCGCGCTCGCCTGCCACCGGTACGGCATGAAGTGCCACATCGTGGGCTCCACGACCGTGGACCGCACCCTGCGCGTCCAGTTGGAGATCCTCGGGGCCACGCTGGAACAGGTCCCGCCCTCCCGGGACCTGCGCCTGGACCAGGAGGCGCGGGTGCGGCGCGTCGCCGAGATCCTCGCCCGCAACCCCTCGTACCACTGGATGCGGCAGTACCACGACGACATCCACTACCTCGGCTACCGCGACGTGGCCGCCGCGCTCGACCGGGAGATCCCCGAAGGGCCCCTCACCCTGGTCGGCGGAGTCGGGTCCGGTGCCTCGACCGGCGCCCTCGCCACCTGGCTGCGCGAGGCCGGCCGCGACGTGTCCCTCGTCGGCGTCCAGCCCTTCGGCAGCGTCACCTTCGGCGCGCAGCACGTGGCGGACCCGGACATGATCATCGCCGGCATCGGCAGCGCCATCGCGTTCCGCAACGTCCGCCACGCCCTCTACGACCGCGTCCACTGGATCGGCTTCGACTGCGCCGTCTCCGGCGCCGTCCACCTCCTGCGGGACACCGGCATCTTCGCCGGACTGTCCGCCGGGGCCGCCCACCTCGCCACCCGCTGGGAACGCCGCCGGGACGACTCCCGCACCCACGTCTTCGTCGCCGCCGACACCGGCCACCGCTACGTCGACCACGCCTACGCCCGCCACCGCGAGGCACCGGACCCCGGCGCCCTGAAGCCGCACGAGATCACCGACCTGCGGGACCTCCGACTGCCCTGGTCCACCGCCGCCCGTGAGGACCTGCGCATCCCCGCCGCCCCCGCCCCCACCGACGAGAGGGACTGACATGCCCCGCCCCGAGCCGCGGACCGTCGCCGGGCTGACCGCCGCCGTCCTGGCCGGCGCCCACGGCCCCGACCCCCGCACCCTGCACGTCACCAGCGCCTTCCGGCTGTACCACACCACCCGGCTCGCCGGGAGCGACGTCACCTACCACAACCACTACCTCGTGCTGCGGACCGGCCCGGTCTTCGGCGCCTGCGCCTTCGAGGCCGGCGAGGTCGCCCCCGAAGTCTGCGCGGACGCCTCCGGGCACACCCTCGCCGACCTGCTGCGGCACCCCGCCACCGCCGTCCGGGTCGCCGCCCTCGACGCCTACCTCGCCCGCGTGCTGCCGCACCGGGACGCGCCCGGCGCCGAACCCGTCACCCTGCCCGCCGGGACCCCGGAGGTCCGGGCCCGCGCCCGGGACGCCGCCGTCGCCGGACTCCTCGACATCACGCCGGGCACCGCGGTCGCGCTCATCGGCGTGGTGAACCCGCTGGTCGCCGCGATACGTGAGCGGGGCGGCGTCTGCCTGCCCTGCGACCTCAACCTGCGCACCACCCAGTGGGGCGAGCGCGTCAGCGACGACATGACGGAGGTGCTCGCCGCGGCCGACGCCGTCGTCGCCACCGGAATGACCCTGAGCAACGGCACGTTCGACCTCATCCTCGAACACTGCCGGGACCAGGACATCCCCCTCGTCGTCTACGCACAGACCGGCAGCGCCGTCGCCCGCGCCTTCCTCTCCCACGGTGTCACCGCGCTCAACGCCGAGCCCTTCCCCTTCTCCCAGTTCAGCGCCGAACCGACGCTCATGCACCGCTACCGGGTGCCGCGGCAGGCCCCGGCACACGCCGGCGGGGCCGCCCGGTGAACACCGACGCACCCCGCGGCTCCGGTCCGGCCGGACCGGCTTCGGACGGCAACGGCGAACCGCTGCCGGGCGACCTCGCGATGGCCCGCGCCCTGTGGCCGGTGCTGCTCGCCTCGGCCGTCGGCCTGCTGCCGTTCACCGTCTTCAGCACCTACCTCGTACCCATCGCCGACCACGCCGGGAGCGGTGTCCCCGCCGTCGGCGGACTGCGCGGACTCGGCGGCCTGGCCGCCCTGCTGGCCGGCACCGCGCTCGCCCCCCTCCTCGACCGGGTGCGCCGGGACCGGGCGGCGGCGGGCGCGCTCGT
>NZ_JAAGMD010000019.1 GCF_010548465.1 Streptomyces sp. SID14436
CCTCGTCCGGGAGCTGTCCCGGCGGGGCGCCCGGCCGGCGCTGCTCGGCCACGAGGGCCCGGCACTGGAGGCGGTGGCCGCCTCCCTGCCCACCCCCGCCCTCGCCCACGAGGCCGACATCACCGACGACGCCTCCCTGGAGCGCGCGGCCGCGGTCGTCCGGGAACGGCTCGGCCCCCCGTACGCGGTGGTGGCCAACGCGGGCGTCGCGGAGGCCGGCCCGTTCGCCACCTCCGACCCCGCCGACTGGCGCCGGGTCGTCGACGTCAACCTGACCGGCAGCGCGGCCACCGCCCGCACCTTCCTCCCCGACCTGTTCGGGACGAAGGGGTACTACCTCCAGGTCGCCTCGCTCGCGTCCCTGGCCGCCGCGCCCATGATGAGTGCCTACTGCGCCTCCAAGGCCGGGGCCGAGTCGTTCGCCCACAGCCTGCGGGCGGAGGTCGCGCACCGCGGTGTCGACGTCGGCATCGGCTACCTGAACTGGATCGACACGGCCATGATCCGGGACGCCGACCGGTTCCCGGTGATGCGAGAGCTGCGCGCCCACCTGCCGTGGCCCGCCCGCCGCACGCTGACGCCGGAGCAGGCCGCCGACCGGCTCGCCACGGCCGTGGAGCAGCGCAGCGCGGCCGTCTACCTGCCCCGCTGGCTTCGCCTGGCGCAGGCGGCACGCGCCGCGCTGCCCCCGGCGGTGCTGTGGGTGACCCGGCGCGAACTGGGCCGGCTGGAGGCCGAGGACCCGCTGCGGCACACGGGCC
>NZ_JAAGMD010000040.1 GCF_010548465.1 Streptomyces sp. SID14436
AGCGCGGAGGCCGTCGGCGACCTGTGGCACCCGGACGACCCGTGGGAGGGCCCGTCCTGGCGGAGTCTGGACGGCCGCGCCCGGCGGCGCCGCGTCGGGCGGGTGGTGGGCGCCGCGGCCGCGATCGCCCTGGTGCTGGGTGTCTGGTCGGTGACGTCCACCGGCAGGGCGCCGCGTCACGAGGGCCCTGGCGACACGATCCTGCAGCAGTCCGAGGAGGCGCCGGTGGAACTGCCGGCGACCACCTCCGTGCCCGGTCCCCGCTCCCCGTCCCCGGCCACGCCCGCGGTCCAGCCCGGCTGACCGGGCGCGGACGGGACGCGGCGGGGGCGGCTCGGGCGCGGGGGCGGTGACTCAGCCGCCCAGCGCGGACAGCACCACCGACTTCGCCTCCTCCTGGACCCGGCGCAGGTGCTCGGTGCCCTGGAACGACTCGGCGTAGATCTTGTACACGTCCTCGGTGCCCGAGGGACGCGCCGCGAACCAGGCGCTCCGGGTGGTCACCTTGATGCCGCCGATGGCCGCGCCGTTGCCGGGCGCCTCGGTGAGGACGGCGGTGACGTCCTCGCCGGCCAGGGTGTCGGCGGTGACCTGGGCCGGGGACAGCTTCGCCAGGCGGGCCTTCTCCTCCCGGGTCGCCGGGGCGTCGATGCGCTCGTAGGCGGGCTCGCCGAACCGGGCGGTGAGCGCGGTGTAGTGCTCGGAGGGCGTCCTGCCGGTGACCGCCGTGATCTCGGAGGCGAGGAGCGCCAGGATGATGCCGTCCTTGTCGGTCGTCCACACCGAGCCGTCCCGGCGCAGGAAGGAGGCCCCGGCCGATTCCTCACCGCCGAAGCCGAGCGTGCCGCCGGCCAGTCCGTCGACGAACCACTTGAAGCCGACGGGCACTTCGACGAGTTCGCGCTTCAGGTCGGCGGCGACCCGGTCGATCATCGCGGAGGACACCAGCGTCTTGCCGACGCCCGCCGCCGAGGGCCACTCGGGGCGGTGGGCGTACAGGTAGCCGATCGCCGTGGCGAGGTAGTGGTTGGGGTTCATCAGCCCGGCATCCGGGGTGACGATGCCGTGGCGGTCGGCGTCGGCGTCGTTGCCGGTGGCGATGTCGAAGCGGTCGCGCTGCCGGATGAGGGACGCCATGGCGTGCGGGGAGGAGCAGTCCATCCGGATCTTCCCGTCCCAGTCCAGCGTCATGAAGCGCCAGGTGGGGTCGGTCAGCGGATTGACGACCGTCAGGTCGAGGCGGTGCTCCTCGGCGATCCGGCCCCAGTAGGCCACCGACGCGCCGCCGAGCGGGTCGGCCCCGATCCGGACTCCGGCCGCGCGGATCGCGTCCAGGTCCAGCACCTGGGGCAGGTCGGCCACGTAGCTGCCGAGGAAGTCGTGGCGGCCGGTGCCGTCGGCGGCGAGGGCGCGCGCG
This sequence comes from Streptomyces sp. SID14436, assembly GCF_010548465.1. GTDB lineage: Bacteria > Actinomycetota > Actinomycetes > Streptomycetales > Streptomycetaceae > Streptomyces. The sequence continues at coordinate 1,418 of NZ_JAAGMD010000040.1, forward strand.
TACGGGATGCGGCGGACGTCCTTGAGGCCGCCCCGGATGATGTCGTTGGCGCGGTCCTGGATCCAGGTCGTGGCGTCGGAGCCGGCGGGGCCGCCGCTGGGCGGGTTGTACTTGAATCCGCCGTCGGCGGGCGGGTTGTGGGAGGGCGTGACGACGACGCCGTCCGCGCGGGGACCGGCCGGGTTCCGCCGGTTGTGGGTGAGGATGGCGTGCGAGACGGCCGGGGTCGGCGTGTAGCCGTCGGCGCTGTCGATGAGCACGGTGACCCCGTTGGCGGCGAACACCTCCAGGGCGGTGACCCGCGCGGGCTCGGACAGGGCGTGGGTGTCCGCGCCGAGGTAGAGGGGGCCGTCGGTGCCCTGGGCGGCGCGGTACTCGCAGATGGCCTGGCTGGTCGCGGCGATGTGGTCGTCGTTGAAGGCGCCCTTCAGTGACGAGCCGCGGTGTCCCGACGTGCCGAACGCCACGCGCTGGGCCGGGTCGTCGGGGTCGGGGCGCAGCGCGTAGTACGCCGTCACCAGCCGAGCGACGTCGACGAGATCCTCGGGGCCGGCCGGGCCGCCGGCTCGCTCGTGCTGCATGTGCCCACTCCTCCGTGAGGGTCGCATCCTTCGCTTGCGGACACATCTTCCCTTTTCAGGACCCTGACGCGCGAGTAGGGCCGGCGGCCACCGGCGTCTTCGGGCCGCCGGGCGCGGGCCGGGCACCGGCCCGGCGTGGCCGCCGTGCCCGGGC
>NZ_JAAGMD010000065.1 GCF_010548465.1 Streptomyces sp. SID14436
CACGGCGGCGGCCCCACCGGCCGGGCGGAGCCGCGCCCCGGAACCGGCGGGGCGCCCGTCGTCACGTGGCGCCGGCGCCGCGTTCCTCGCGGATCTGGGACACCACCCGGGCCACCGTCTGCCGGACGGCGTCCGTCTCCGTCAGGAAGTGCCAGTAGTCGGGATGCCGGCCCTCCAGGGTGCCGATCGCGCGCTCCAGGCGGGCCACCGCGTCGTCGAGGGGGCGGGCGTGCCGCGGGTCGGGGGTCTGGCGGCCGGCCATCGCGAGCCGCTGGGCGTCGCGGATGGCGAAGCGGGTGCGTTCGATCTCCTGCTCGGGGTCCTTCTGCACCGCGTTCAGCTGCTGCAGCCGGTCGCCGGCGGCGGACACGGCCTCGTCGGTGGTGTTCAGCAGGGCCCGCACCGTCGACAGCAGGGCCGTGGCGTCCGCCCAGCGCTGCTCCTGCCGGGCGGTGCGGGCCTCGGCCAGTTTGGCCTCGGCCTGCCGGACGTTCTCCGTGGCGATCTCGGGGACCCGCTGGAGGTCCTGCCAGCAGGCGACGGTGAAGCGGCGCCGCAGCTCGCTGAGCACCGGGTCGACCTGCTGGGAGCGGGTGGTGAGGGCCTGGGCGCGGGTGCGCAGGGAGACCAGCCGGCGGTCGATCTCGGCGGCCCGTTCCGGCAGCCGCTCCGCCTCGGCGCGGACGGCCTCCGCCTCCCGGGTGACGCGTGCGGCGCGCTCCAGGGTCTCCGGCACCCCGTGCTGTCCGGCGCCCTGGTTCAGCGCGGTCAGCTCCGGGGACAGGGCGGCGAGCCGGGCCGCGAGGTCGTCGGCCTTCAGGCCCGTGCCGCGGGTGGCGTCGAGGGCCTGGGAGGCGGCGAGCAGGGCCTGCCGGGCGCGCTCCACGGCGGGCGCGAGGCGGGCCAGCTGGGTCTCCGCCTTGTCGAGCAGCGGGCCGAGTCCCGCCGTGAAGCGGTCCAGCTCGTGCTTGACCCGGCCCAGTTCGTCCTTGGCGGCGGTCAGTTCGGTGCGGGCGCGGGAGGCGGCGGACGCCTCCAGGTCGTCGCGGTCGAGGTCGTGGGCGTCGACGGCCGCGATGTAGTGGTGACTGGCCTCGTCGATGCGGCGGCCGATCGCCTCGAAGTCGGCGACGGCCTTGCGGGCCGCGGGGGAGGAGTCGACGGCGACGATCGTCTCGATGGAGATCCGCAGGTCGCGCTGGGCGGTGTCGAGCTCGTAGAAGGCGGCGGCCGCGGCGTCCTTGGCGGCCTGCGCCTCGGCGCGCTGGCTCTCCGCCCGCCCGCCGAACCAGCGCCGGGTGCCGCCGCCCGTGAACGCGGCGGGCAGGGCCAGCACGGCGACCAGCGGCAGCGCCGCCAGCACGAGCACGTCCCCGAGCGGGCCGCCGGACCGGCGCGAGCGAGCCCGCTGAGCGGGCGGCACCGCCGGTGGTGGAGGAGGTACGGCGCCACGCGTGCCCGGCACGCATGGCATCGACGGCGAGTGCGGCTGCGCTGATGTCGCCGTCACATCCCTCTCCCGTATCGTCGTTCGCCCGGCCCGGTGTCATTGTCCCACCGGTGAAGGACGAACACACGGGCCGGTCAGTTCACTGTGCGCACGGTGAGACTTCCGTCGCCGGTGCGGGCGGTCACCACGTGGGCGCTGGCGTCGTCGCGCGGCACGGACACCCGCTCGGCGCCGTCGCCGGTCCTGGTGTCCACCCGGTAGGCGGCGCGGGGCAGTTCGATGGTCAGGGAGCCGTCGCCGCTGCGGGACTCCACCCGGTCGGGCACGGTGCTCAGGGTGAGGTGGACGGAGCCGTCGCCGGAGCGGGTGCGCACCGTGCGGGAGGCGACCTCGGCCCGCAGCGAACCGTCGCCGGTGCGCAGGTCCACCGGCCCGGAGGTGTCGGTGACGCGCACCGAACCGTCCCCGGAGCGGATGGTCAGGGGGTGCCGGAAGCCGCTGGCGCGCACGCTGCCGGTGTCGTTGTCGACCTTCACGGCGATCCCGCGGGGCACCTCGACGCGGTGCCGGGCGGCGCAGTCGGCCACGATGCCGGAGCACTTCAGGCGCAGCACCAGCCGGTCGTTCTTCATGGACCAGGTGACCTCGGGGTCCGAGCCGATCGCGACCCGACCCTGGAACCACCGGGTGACCTGGATCTTCCCCGACGGCCGGCCGTCGGCGGCGACGATCTCCAGGGCGGTGTCGTCGCTGTCCACGGTGAGCGTGGAGCCCGCCAGGGCGAAGGACCGGCGCTCGGGATGCCGGTCGTCGGCGGCCGACGCCCCGCAGCCGCTCAGTCCCGCGACGAGCACCGCGGCGGCCCCGGCGACCGCGGCGGTCCGGGCCCGCGCCGTGCGGCGCACCG
>NZ_JAAGMD010000091.1 GCF_010548465.1 Streptomyces sp. SID14436
GGCTGGCCTGCGGGGGTGGGGACGGTGCTTTCCGCGGTCACGAGTGGATCGGCTCCCTGCACTCGGTGGACACGACGGACGTCACGGGCCCCGCGCCGAGGAGTTCGCGGTAAAGGGCCGCGACCGCCCGCGTGGTGTGCCGTACGTCGTGCGTGGACAGGACGTGCCGGCGCCCCCGCTCGCCCAGCGAGGCGCGCAGCGGCGGGTCGAGCAGCAGTGCGGTGACGGCGTCGGCCAGCGCGGCCGGGTCCCGCGGCGGCACCAGGCAGTGCGGGGCGAGGTCCGGCGGCAGGCTCTCCCGGGCGCCGTCCACGTCGCTCAGCACCACCGGCCGCCCGCAGGCCATCGCCTCCAGCGGGGCGAGCGCCATGCCCTCCCAGCGCGACGGCAGGACGACCAGGTCGGCCGCCCGGTACCAGGGCACGGGGTCCGCGACCGCCCCCGCGAACAGCACCGGC
>NZ_JAAGMD010000113.1 GCF_010548465.1 Streptomyces sp. SID14436
CCGTCCGCCCGGGCCGGCCGGGTACGGGGGCCGTCCCCCGGGGCGGGGGACCCGCGGGCGCGTCGGACAGGTCCCGCACGATCCGCTGCCAGACCCGCTCCGGCGGCGCCGTCGGCAGATCCACGACGTCGGCCGCCCGGGCCGCGGCCACCACGCGGGCCATCGCGCGCAGTTCGTCCCGGCACCGCCCGCACTCCGCGAGGTGCCGCAGGGTGCTCTCGTCACCGTGGGCGGAGTGCCCCAGCGCCAGCTCCACCAGGCGCGCCTGTTCGACGTGGGCCACCGTGCCCTCCTCGTCCCTCGTGTTCGCTGACGGCGCCCCGCGCCCCCGTGCGGTCCCGTGCCGCCCCGACGCCCCCGTCAGGACCCGGCCGGTACGGCGGTGACGATCAGGTTGGACCGGTAGCCGCCCCGGTCGGGAAGGAACGGCGGGGCGCAGGTGACGAGCGTGAGAACCGGGTCACCCGTCCGGCGGAAGACGGACGGGGGGAGCTCGTCCTGGGGGACGGTGCGGCGCGCCACGACCCGGTGGACGACCGGATCCGCTCCGCGGCGCAGCACCTCGACCCGGTCGCCGCGCCGCAGGTCCCGCAGCGCGGCGAACTCGCCCAGTGCGCCCGTCTCGTCGTCCACGTGCCCGGCCAGCACGGCCGACCCCTGGCCGGCGCCCGGGGCCGGACCGAAGCGGTACCAGCCGGCCACGGCCGGGTCCGCGGGCACGGTCATGGTGCCCTCCCGCGTCACCCCGACGGCTTCGATCCGGGCGTCGAGTCCGACGCGCGGCACCCGGATCCGCCGTGGGGGAGCGGCCGGGCGGCTGGTGTCGCCCGCCGGGGCCGCCGCCGCGTC
>NZ_JAAGMD010000135.1 GCF_010548465.1 Streptomyces sp. SID14436
ATCACGCCGGCGCTCGTGGCGGGCACGGCGTCGTCCCCGAGGGCGAGGGCCCGCACCTCGACGAGCACCTGCCCGGGGCCGGGCGCGGGGGCCGGGACGGCGTCGGCCCGTGGCGCGGCCGGGAAGCCGGTCAGGGCGTAGGTGTCGCCGGCGGGGAGGGCGAGGGCGGTGCCGGGGCGGGCCCGCACCAGTCGGGGGGTGAGCAACGTCCCTGCGCGGCGGGCGAGTTCGGGTTCGTCGTCCCGGGCGGCGGCGGAGCGCAG
>NZ_JAAGMD010000155.1 GCF_010548465.1 Streptomyces sp. SID14436
CCCGCTGCGCCTCGCCCACCGCGGCCCCTGCCCCACCGGCCCCGTCTTCGACCTGCTCGCACGCGAGGCCGTCCCCGGCGTCGAGACCGTCGACGGCCCGCCGGGAGCCCGCACCTACCGCCGCACCCTGCGGCTCCCCTACGGCATCGGTGTCGCGGCGGTCGACGAGCGCCCCGGCACCGCCACCGGCGGGCAGGGGGCACGCCCGGGCGGCTGGCTGGACGCCCGCCTCCACCTCACCGACCCGCGCGACCTCACCACCGCCGTGCAGCGGCTGCGGCGCCTGTTCGACCTGGACGCCGACCCCTACGCCGTCGACGCCCGGCTCGGCGCCGACCCCCGGCTCGCCCCGCTGGTCGCCGCGCGCCCCGGGCTGCGCTCCCCGGGCACGGCCGACCCCGACGAGCTCGCGGTGCGCGCCCTGGTGGGACGTGACCGGGCCGCCCTGCTG
>NZ_JAAGMD010000179.1 GCF_010548465.1 Streptomyces sp. SID14436
GCCCGGTCGGGTCCGGTGAGGGTGAGTTCCCCCGCCCGGGTGCCGGCCCGTCCCGTCGCCGGACCGTCGGCCCCGTCAGGCAGCCGTGCCGTGCCGAGTCCGGGCAGCGGCAGCGCGCCGTCGGTGAGCGGGACCCGCAGCACCGTCTCCGTGCCCGCCCGCAGCGAGGCGACGACGGCGAGGGTGTTCAGCCGGCCCGCCTCCGCCCACAGCGGGGGGCCGCTCGCGGTGCCGTGCACCCTGCGCAGCATGTGGGCGATCCACGTCCCGGTGGCCGGCGCCAGCAGCAGCGCCTCGACCGGCTCCGGGGCGCGCCGGGCGGCCTCCTTGAGCACCCGCCACGCCTCGGCGGCCGGGGTCAGGGGGGTGGGCAGGGCGACGAGATGGTCCAGCAGGGTGCGCAGGAGCAGCAGGCGGCGGGCGCGTTCGCCCTGTTCGAGGAAGGCCACGGCCTCCGCGGAGCCCCCGCCGGCGGCCAGTTCCGCGAAGAGCCGTTCGGGCATGCGGAAGGGGGCGGTGCGCTGCTCGGTCATTCCCGTGGACCTCCGGTCGGTGGGCGGGCATGCGGAAGCCCGGCGGTGCGCACTCCTCACGGGGTGCGGCGCCGGGTCTGCGGGGCCGGGCTATTCGGCCCTGGCGCCCTGGCCGCCACCGGACTCGCCGCCGCCCCTGATGCCCCCGCGCGAGCGCAGGACCTCGGAGAGCAGGCGGGTACCGGGGCGAAGGGGGGCCAGGCCGTCCACGGCGGTCAAGGGCCAAGCCGCGAGATCCACCAGGTCCGACTCCCGCACGGGAACTCCCGCCGCGAGGGCCGGCTCCCGGACGGCTGCTTCGGCGTTGCGCTGAGCGGGCGGCTGTTGCAAGGTGCGTCCCCCTTCTCGCACGGTGGCACGCGATGCCCCGTGTCTCAATCCATCATGGCCATTCTGTTGCCCATCGAAAACCGTACGATCACGCCAACTGATCATCGATTGACGGGGAAATGGCGCCCGGCCGCCCCGAACTCCGATGGATCGCGCCGGTCTTCGCCCCCGTGTCCGCCGGGTGCGCCGTCGGCCGGAAGGCGCCCGGCTGCCCCGGCCTCCTTCCGCGACGGTGGCGTGCGGGGCGGGTGGGAGAGCCGACGGCAGCCGCGCCCGGCCGGGTGCGACGCGACGGGTCCGAGGTGCGGCGGAGGGCGGAAACGCCTCGCGGCGCGACCCTCGCGGCGCACCCGCCAACTGCGGGTTCACCGGCGGG
>NZ_JAAGMD010000204.1 GCF_010548465.1 Streptomyces sp. SID14436
CCGGTCCGGCTGTGGCGGTGACCGCCCCGCCCGCGGGGCCGCCGCCGGGGGCGGCCGACGCCGCGGTGCCCGGCTCGCTGCCCAGGAGGGCCTGCGGCACGACCAGCACGGCCTGGACACCGCCGTAGATGTTGGTCTGGAGGCGGACGTGGATGCCGTGCCGCTTGGCGAGCTGGGAGACCACGAACAGTCCGATGCGTCCGTCGGCCAGCAGGCTGGCGACGTTGACCTGGTCGGGGTCGGCGAGCAGGGCGTTCATCCGGTCCTGCTCGGCGACGGGCATGCCGAGGCCGCGGTCCTCGACCTCGACGGCCAGGCCGGAGGTGACGAGGCTGGCCCGCAGCAGGACCTGGGTGTGCGGGGCGGAGAACACGGTGGCGTTCTCGACGAGTTCGGCGAGGAGGTGGATGACGTCCGCGACGGCGTGCCCGCGCAGGGTGCCGTCGATCGGCGGCACCAGTTTGACGCGTGAGTACTGCTCGACCTCGGCGATGGCCGACCGCAGCACCTCCGTCATGGACACGGGGTTGCTCCACTGCCGCCGGGACACGGCGCCCCCGAGGACGGCGAGGTTCTCGGCGTGGCGGCGGATGCGGGTGGCGAGGTGGTCGACGTGGAAGAGGCCCTTGAGCAGGTCGGGGTCCTCGATCTCGTTCTCCAGCTCGTCGAGGATCGAGATCTCGCGGTGCACCAGGGACTGCAGGCGCCGCGCCAGGTTGACGAACACCTCCAGCTTCTGTTCGCTGCCCGCCTGGCTGGAGAGGCGGGAGGCCTGCACGACGGCGGTGACGGCACCGTCGTGGGCGCGGGTGAGGTCGGCGGCGAGCAGGTCGAAGTCGTCGGCGCCCGCGGGCGGTTCGGCGGGGTGGCTGCGGGCGGGCGGGCCGTCGCCGCGGCGCAGGTCGTCGACCAGGGTGCGCAGGTCGGCCTCGCGGCGGGCGGTGCTCCGTCGCAGGGTCGTGAGGCGGTCGTGCACCAGCCGGGCGGCGCGGTCGGCGGCCACCGCCGCGATGACGATGCCGGCGAGCGTCACCGACACCGCCCCGCCGAGCACCGCCCACATCGTGGGGCCGGGCCGTACCCCGGAGGAGCGGACGGTGAACAGGACGGCGGCGCAGCCGCTGAGCGCGACCGCCACCGGGGGCAGGACG
>NZ_JAAGMD010000248.1 GCF_010548465.1 Streptomyces sp. SID14436
GGCATGTCCGGCCGGGCGCTGCGCAGCAGGCGGACGACGTCCCGGGTCGCGGGCAGCAGCTCGCTGTCGGGCACGTCGGGTCGGCCGCGGTCCGGTTCACCCGGTGCCGCCGTGGTGGGGGCCGCCCGCTGGGGCAGGGCCTCGGCCAGCATGCGGGCGAGGCCGCGGGTGTCGGTGGCCGCGAACACCTCGGCGGCGGGGATCTCGACGCCCAGGTCGCGGGCGAAGTCGTTGCGCAGCCGGACCAGCATGAGGGAGTCCAGGCCCAGTTCCTTCAGTGCCGCCGTCCCGGACGCGTCCACGGTGCCGCCGGAGACGGCGTTGACGCGGGCGCGCACGTACGCCTCCAGCCAGGTGGCGCGGTCGGCGCCGGTGGTGGCGGCGAGGGCCTTCGCGGCGAGCCCGTCCGTGTCGCCGGCTGCCCTCGTGCCGCCGGCCAGGTCGCCGAGGAGGGGGCGGGTGCGGACCAGGTCGGGGGCCAGCGCCAGGAGTTCGCGGTCCAGGGCGAGGGGGGCCAGTTGGCGCCGGGTGGTGCCCAGCACGCGGGCGAACAGCTCGCCGCCCTCCTGCGGGGTGAAGGGGAGGAGGCCGGACCGGCCGGTCTCGGCGGCGCGGGCGGCGAACGCGGCGGCCATGCCGACGCCGCTCCAGGCGCCCCAGTCCAGGCTGAGGGCGGGGCGGCCGGCGCGGGACAGGTGGTGGGCCCAGGCGTCGAGGAAGGCGTTGGCGGCGGAGTACGGCGCCTGGCCGGCGGAGCCGAGGAGTCCGGCGGCGGAGGCGAACAGCACGAGGCCGTCCGCTTCGGGGGTGAGCTCGGTGAGCAGGGCGGTGCCGAGGACCTTGGGCGCCAGGACGCGCAGGACGCGTTCGTCGGTCAGGTTGGCCACGGTGGCGTCGTCGAGGACGCCGGCGGTGTGGACGACGGAGGCGACCGGGCCGGCGTCGCGGCGCAGGGTGTCCAGGGCAAAGGTGAGGGCGGCGCGGTCGGCGACGTCGGCCCGGGCGAGGTGCACGGTGACGCCGTCGTCCCGCAGTCCGGCGATCCAGGCCGCGGTGTCCGCGTCGGGGGTGCCGCGGCTCAGCAGGGCGAGGCGGCGGGCGCCGCGGCGGACCAGCTGTTCGGCGACGACCCGGCCGAGGCCGCCCAGTCCGCCGGTGACGAGGTGGACCCCGTCCGGGGAGACGCCGGCGCCGTCGTCGTCGGGGCGGGCGCGGGTCAGGCGGGGCACCAGGCGTCCGGTGTCGCGCAGGGCCACGAGGCGTTCGTCGTCGGCGTGCGCGAGCGCGGTCCACAGGGCGTCGGTGCCGTCCGTCTCCGGCAGGTCGATCAGGGTGGTCGACAGTTCCGGGTGCTCCTGGTCGAGGGCGAGGCCGAAGCCCCAGGCGAGGGCCTGCTGCGGGTGGGCGACCCGGGTGCTGTCACCGGCCGCCTGGCTGCCGCGCACGACGACGAAGAGGCGCGGGGCCGGGCCGCGTCCGGCCAGGGCCCGGACCAGGTGGAGGGTGGTCAGGCAGCACAGCCGGGCCGCCTCCTCGGCGGTGCGGTCGTCGGTGACGGCGGGGGCGTCCAGGGCGGAGAGCTGGACGACGCGGGAGGGCGGGGCGTCGGCGAACGCCTCGTCCAGCAGCCGGGCCAGCTGGTCGGGGTCGGCGGTGTCGAGGACGTAGCGGCCGGGGCCCTCGGCGGCGAACCGGGGTCCGCGCCGGGCGACGACGTGCGGTACCGACGGGTCCAGCCGGCCGGTGAGCCCGGCGGCCGTGCCGGTGGCGTCGGCGAGGATCAGCCAGCTCCCCCGGTCGGGCCGGCCGGCCGGGTCGGGGCGGGGCTGCCAGCGGGTTTCGAACAGGGCGCCGTCCAGCGGGGACAGCGCGGCGAGCCGGAGGTCCTCGGCCTCCAGGACGAGGTGCTCGTCGGCGTCCCACAGCCGCAGGTCGCAGGTGAGGGTGTCGCCGGAGAGGGACCGCGGGTGGCAGGTCACCCAGGCCGGGGCGGTGCGCCGGCCGGTGAACCGCAGCCTGCCGGTCCCGGCGGGTACGAAGGCCCGGTCCGTGGGCGCGCCGTCGGGCAGGGCCGCGGTGTGGAGGGCGGCGTCGAGGAGCGCCGGGTGGATCAGGTGGCCCTCGGCGGGCCGGCCGGTCAGGCGGGCGAGCGCGGCCCCGTCGGCGCGGTGGCCCTCGGCGAGGCCGCGGAAG
>NZ_JAAGMD010000278.1 GCF_010548465.1 Streptomyces sp. SID14436
CGCTCGGTCGGTCTCCGGGAGGGCCTGGAGCTGCGGGGCGGCACCCGGGAGGCGGGGCCCTGGCCGCACCTCGTGCCGTTCGCCGCGCAGGCCGTCGCCGCGCTGATCGCGTCCCGCGCCGGGGCCCCGGCGCGGGACGCCCGGCGGCCGTTCCCCGACGTGTGGCTGGTGGACGTGCAGCGGCTGACGGTGCGTCACCATCCTTTGGTGCCCGAGCCGGACTGCCCCGAGTGCGCGGTCCCCGAGCCGGTGACGGCCGAGGGCGCGGCTCTGGTGCTGCGTGCCGCGCCCAAGTACCGGCCGGGTGTCAGCAGGGTCCGGCCGGTGGACGCGTACGGCCTGGAGGTCGACGCGTTCGCCAATCCGCACTGGGGTGCCGTCGGGCCGTCGGTCGTCTGCGACGTCACCTCGCCGACGACGTCCGCCACGGTGGGCTGCTTCTCCAGCCGCTCGGGGGACTACCTGCGCGAGACGTTCTGGGGCGGCCACGCCGACACCTACCGTGAGAGCACCCGGATCGGCGTGCTGGAGGGCCTGGAACGGTACGCGGGGATGCGCGCGCGGGGCCGGGCCGTGACCCTGACCGCCACCCTGGCCGAACTCGGCCCGGACGCCGTCGACCCGCGCGAGACGGGGCTGTACACGGACGCGTTCCACGCGCAGAACCCGTGGGTGCCGCCCTTCACGCCCGACCGCCGGATCCCGTGGGTGTGGGGCTGGTCGCTGCGGGACGCGCGGCCCCGGCCGGTCCCGGAGGTCCTCGCCTACTACCACAAGCCGGGCATCGAGCACCGGTTCGTGCAGGAGAGCTCCAACGGCTGCGCCTCCGGCGGCAGTCTGGAGGAGGCCGTGCTGAGCGGGCTGATGGAGGTGCTGGAACGGGACGCCTTCCTGCTGGCCTGGCACGGGATGCAGCCGCTGCCCGAGATCGACCCGGCCACCAGCCGCGACCCGCGCACCCGGTACATGGTGGAGCGCATGGCCCTGTACGGCTACCGGGCGCGGTTCTTCGACACCCGGATCAGCTTCCCGGTGCCCGTGGTCACCGGGGTGGCCGAGCGGTTCGACGGCGGTCCGGCCCGCATGTGCTTCGGCGCCGGGGCTTCCCTCGATCCGGAGGCGGCGCTCGCGGCGGCGCTGTGCGAGATCGCCACCGACTCGGTGCAGCTGCTCCAGCGTTTCCGGCGCGACGAGCGCGACTACCGGGCGATGGCCGCCGACTTCACCCGGATCACCAGTCTGCACGACCACCCGCTGGTCTACGCGGTCCCCGAGATGGGCCGGTTCGCCGACTTCCTGCTGCGTCCCGGCCCGGCCGGCCGGGCGGCGGAGCGGGTGGAGGTGGCCGCGCTGCGCTGGGACCGCGCGGACGGGTCCGGGCCGGACGTGCGGGACGACCTGCTCGCCGCCGTGGACGCGGTGACGTCCGCCGGTTTCGACGTGGTCGTCGTCGACCAGACCGCGCCCGAGCAGCGCGCCCTGGGCCTGCACACGGTCAAGGTGCTGGTGCCCGGACTGCTGCCGCTCGACTTCGGCTGGACCCGGCAGCGCGCCCGGCACCTGCCCCGGACCTTCACCGCCCTGCGGGAGGCGGGCCTCAGGCCCGGCGACCTCACCGAGGCGGACCTCAACCCCGGCCCCCACCCGTTCCCGTGACCGGCCGCCCGCCGCCCGCGCACCGGCCGTCCGTGTCACCCGTCCCGCCGTCCCGGCGCCCCCAGCGGGCGCGTCCGACCACCGCGAGCACCGAGGCAAGAAGGAAAGGGGGATGCCATGGGGTACGCCCATGAGTACGCGCACGCCGTCCTGCACCGCGGCCGCGTCCCGATGGAACCCACCGACCACGTCGTGGACTGGGCCGACGGCCCGCGCAAGGGCAAGTTCTACCCGGACGCGCCGGTCTTCGCGCTGCCCGGCACCGAGGACCTCGCCGACGTCCCGGTCGCCCCGGGCCTGCTGCCCGACTCCGTCCCGGCCCGGGACGCCGACCGGGCGCCCGGATTCACCCTGCCGCTGCTGTCGGCGATGCTCCGGGACTCCTACGGACTGACCGGGCGGCGCCTGGGCGTCCAGGCCAACACCGACCTGGCCGGGCTGCCGTTCCACACCCACGCCAACTGGTCCCGGGGCACGGCGGGCGGGGGCGGCCTCTACCCGATGGGCATCCACTGGGCGTCCGGCCCGTCCGCCCCGCTCACCCCGGGCCTGCACCACTACGACGTCCAACGGCACGCGCTGCAACGGCTGTTGACGGGTGACGTCACGGACCGGGTGCGGGACGCGCTGGGCGCGGACGCCCCCGCCGACGCCCTGGACGCCGACCAGTACCTGATCCTCTCGGTGAAGTACTGGCAGAACTCCTTCAAGTACAACAGCTTCTCCTTCCACGTGGTGTGCACCGACCTCGGCACCCTGGTGCAGACGTGGCGCCTGTGGGCCGCGCCCCGGGGGCTGCGGATCGCGCCCGTGCTGTGGTTCGACGAGCCGCGCCTGAACGAGCTGCTGGGCGTGCCCGGCGAGCAGGAGGCGGTGTTCGGCGTGGTGCCGCTGCACTGGGCGGGCGGCCCGCCCGGCCGGCGGCCCGCCACCGCCGC
>NZ_JAAGMD010000307.1 GCF_010548465.1 Streptomyces sp. SID14436
CGGGCGGCACGGCGCGGGCCCCCCGCCCCACCCCGCGGGCGGGCCGCCCCGGCCGCTCCGTACCGGTCCGGCTGCGGATCCCGGCCATCGGGGTCGACACACCGGTCATCCGGCTGGGGCTGGCCGCGGACGGCACCGTGGAGGTGCCCCCGATCACGGCCGACGACCGGGCCGGCTGGTACCGGTACTCCCCGCCGCCGGGCAGCACCGGACCGTCGGTGATCCTCGGTCACGTCACCGTGGGCGACCACGGGGACGGCGTCTTCCGCCACTTGGGGCGGCTGCGCCGGGGCGACCGGATCGAGGCGCGCCTGGAGAACGGCACCGCACCCCGGTTCACCGTCCGGTCCGTCCGGACGGTGGCCAAGGCGGACTTCCCCACCGAGGCCGTCTACGGCGCCGTCGGCCGACCGGAGCTGCGCCTCATCACCTGCGGGGGCCCTCGCTCCGGTGGCGAGTACCGCGACAACGTCATCGTGTTCGCCGCGCCCGACCCGCCGCACCCCTGACCATTCACGGCCCCGGGCCGCCGGACCCGCACCCGGCTGCCCGGGGGAGCGGCCCCCGGGCAGCCGGCGCATCCCGCTCCCCGACACTGGTCACCCCACGACCCTGGAGAATGTTGAAAAGGTCCCGAGAGAAGGCGGCCGCCGAGCTCTTCGCCGCCCTCTACCCGCGCCTCGCCGGCTGGTGCCGACGCCTGGTCGACGACGACGAGACGGCCCACGAGATCGCCTCGGAGGCGTTCACCCGGCTGTGGGCCCGCTGGACGACGGTGTCCGAACCCCGGGCGTTCCTCTACGTCACGGCCGCCAACCTCGTCCGGGACCACTGGCGCAAGCTGGGACGCGAGCGCCGCGCGGTGGACCGGGTCACCACCGAGACCGCCGTCCGCCCCCACAGCGAACCGTCCGACCCGTCCGTCCGGCTGCTGGTGCAGTCCCTGCCGGAACGCCTGCGCGTGCCGATCCTGCTGCACTATTACGCCGACCTGCCGATCCGTGAGATCGCCGTGGTGACCGGACGCAAGGAGGGAACCGTCAAGGCCGATCTGCACGCCGCCCGGGAACTGCTCCGCGCCCATCTGAGGAGAAGCCTTGATCACACACCCTGACGAGGGTCCGGAGTTCGCGCCCGACGACCCTCTCGCGGTCCTCCTGCGCCCGTCCGGCGACCATCTCGGCCCGCCTCCCGGCCGGTTCGAGGAGATCCGCCGCGCCGCGGCCCGGCGCCGACTGGTGCGTGCCGCCGCGGGGGCCGGCCTCGCCTGCGGTGCCGCGCTCCTCATCGCGCTGCCCCTCCAGCAGACGGCTCCCGACCCGCCGGCCTCTCCCACGGTGCCCCTGGCCCCGCCACCGGTCAGCAGCACCTCCCCGACGCCGCCGCCGACCACGCCGCCGTCGCCCGAGCCCGCCGTCACCCGGCCCACCGAACAGCCCACGACCGTGGGCCC
>NZ_JAAGMD010000337.1 GCF_010548465.1 Streptomyces sp. SID14436
CCTCGGGCGCGGCCGACACGGACGGGCTCCGGCCGACCGGCGACGGACACCGGCATCGCGCCCCCTGCGGACGCTCTGCCACCCACGTGAACGCCTCCGCCCCCTCCCGGGTCACGCCCACCGCGAGGTGACGCCCTGCACCGCGCCCCGGCAGCGGTGGGCCCGCGTGCCCCACTCCTCAGTCCTCCCCTTCCACACCCTCGGTGTCGCTCCACGGCCTGCCGGACGGTGAGCCCCCTCCGCAGGCACCGGCTGCGGGA
>NZ_JAAGMD010000358.1 GCF_010548465.1 Streptomyces sp. SID14436
TGCCGGTACCGGTGCCAGCGCACCAGGGCGAGCCGGGCGGTCGCGGCGGCGTCGGGGCCGGGCGCCGGCGGCCACGCGGCGGGAGGGAGCGGGGGCAGGTCCCGGGCGTCGCCGGTGCGCAGATACCGGGCCAGGCCGGGACCGAGCACATCCGCCATCGCACCACCACCTCCACCTGTCACAACGCCCGTCGGCACCTTCCGGTTCCGTGCGGTCGCGGCTCAACCACCGCCGGTGACGGGTAGGTTGAGGCCGACGTGGGTGAACGGAGGAACCCGGAGGGGACGGAGGGGCGTGATGGACGAGGTCGCGGAGCGGCTGGCCCGGCTGTGCATGCAGGCCGGCGACGACGGGCTGCGGCTCAGTGCGGAACGGTTCGGCGTGGCCGGCGAACTGGCCCGGCTGGTCGCGGCCGCACGCGCGGGCACCCGCGGCCCCTCGGTCACCGCCGACCTGGACGCGCTGGACGACGCGTTCGCCCGTCACGGGATCGACGGACTGACCCTCGGGGACCGGGCGTTCGAACCGCTGCGGGGCGGCCGGTCGCGCCCCGTGGTGACGGTGTGGGCGTGTCCGGCGGGCATCGCCTGTTCCCGGCTGGAGCCCCAGGAGCAGCAGGGCCGGCGCGGTCGAGGCCGGGAGGAGCCGCCGCACTGCGGGCTGGCCGGGGAGCCGCTGGTGTCGCGGAAGTTCCGGCTGTGAGCACCGTCCTGACCGAGCTGGGCAAGCAGTTGGCGGGCCGCTGGGCCGCCCTGCTGCTCCTGCCCGGCGCCTTGTACGTGTGCGTCGTGACGGGGGCCGTCGTGCTCGGCCACGCGCATGCCCTGGATCCCTCGGCGGCGGCCGACTGGCTGGACCGGGTGGCGGTGGCCCCGGCCGGTGGCCGGTTCGGCACGGTGCTGATCGCGGCGGCGGCGTTCACCGCCGTCGCCGCCGTGGCGGGCCTGGCCGCCTCCGCCGTCGCCCAGGGCGTGGAGTGGGTGTGGTGGTCCTCGGGCGAGGAGCCGGTGCTGCGCCGGCTCGCCGCGCGCCGG
>NZ_JAAGMD010000385.1 GCF_010548465.1 Streptomyces sp. SID14436
CACCATCGAGGAACACCTCGACATGCTGATGGTCTGCCACCACCTGAACCCCGCCGTCCCCGAGGACCTGGCCTTCGCGGAGTCCCGGATCAGGCCCTCCACCATCGCGGCCGAGGACATCCTGCACGACCTCGGAGCCATCTCGATCATCTCCTCCGACTCCCAGGCCATGGGCCGCATCGGCGAGGTGATCCTGCGGACCTGGCAGACCGCCCATGTGATGAAGAAGCGGCGCGGAGCCCTGCCCGGCGACGGCCGGGCCGACAACCACCGGGTCCGTCGCTAT
>NZ_JAAGMD010000406.1 GCF_010548465.1 Streptomyces sp. SID14436
CGGCTGGCCGCGTCGGTCGGCGGGCGGCTGCGGCAGTGCCTGGCCAAGGGCGGCACCTGGGTGCTCACCCTGGACGTGTCCGCCTCCCCCTCGGGCGGCGGCACCCTCACGGTGGTGGTGGCCCCGCCGCCGGAGGCCGCCGCGGCCGGTGAGATCCCGTGGGAGGCCGAACTGGCCGTGCCGGAGCCCGGCCGGGCTCCGGGCACGGACGCGCCGGCGTCCGCCGACCCGGCACAGGCCCTGCTGGCCGCCGACGAGGACACGGCCGTGGTGCTGGAGAGGCTGGCCGAGCAGGAGGCGCTGGTCGCCTTCCACCGGGAGGAACTGCACCAGACCAACCAGGGCGTGCTCGCCCTGCACGCCGAGCTGGACGCCGCCGGGCGGGCGCAGCGCACGGCGTTCGCCGCGGAACGCCGGGCCCGCAAGGAGGCCGAGACCGCCCGCCGCCGGCTGACGTTCCTGGCGGACGCCAGCGTGGTGCTGAACGCGTCGCTGAACCTCGACGAGATCGTGCGCCGTCTGCCGGAACTGCTGGTGCCGGACCACGCCTCGCGGGCCGACGTGTGGCTGTTCGACGACGAGGGCGAGGAGGCGCACCCGGCGTCGCACGCCGCCGCCGCGGTCCGGGCGGCCCGCACGGGGCGCCCGCAGTACGCGGCCGCGCACCCGGGCGGTCTGCCCGGGGTCGACGACCAGCCGCCCTCGGCAATCGACCCGGACCGGCCGCTGCTGTGCGTGCCGCTGCTGACGCGCCGGGCGCCGTTGGGCGTGCTCACGCTGTCCCCGCCCGGGGAACGCTGGGCGCCCGACGACGCGGTGATGCTGATCGAGTTCACCCGCCGGGCCAGCATCGCGCTCGACAACGCCCGGCGTTTCGAGCACAACCGGGACATCGCGGAGACGCTGCAGCGCGCCCTGCTGACGGAACTGCCGGACATCCCGCGGCTGAGCCTGGCGGCGCGCTACCTGCCGGCCACGCACGGGCTGAACATCGGCGGCGACTGGTTCGACGCGTTCCGCGGGCCCGACGGCAGCCTGATCACCGTGGTGGGCGACGTCACCGGGCACGGGCTGCACGCGGCGGTGATGATGAGCCAGCTGCGCACCGCGCTGCGCGCCTACGCCGTCGACCACAGCAGTCCCGGCCGGCTGCTGACCCGGCTGCACCAGTTCCTGCACCACCTCCAGCCGGACCTGTTCGCGACCGCCGTCATCGCGCGGTTCCATCCCGGCGAGCCGACGCTGACGTGGGCCGCCGCGGGACATCCGCCGCCGGTGCTGCGGCTGCCCGACGGGCGGGTGCGCGTCCTGGACGCCAAGCCGGGCGCCATGCTGGGCATCCCGCTGCACCAGGAGATCGCCGACCACACCGAGCCGCTGGAGCCCGGGTCGACGCTGGCGCTGTACACGGACGGTCTGGTCGAGCGGCGCGCGCGGGGCATAGACCCCGGCATCGCCCGGCTGGCGGCGGCGCTGGGCTCCTTCGAGCCGGGGGAGCTGGACGCCGACCCGGAGAGTTCGGCGGACCGGCTGCTGAGCCCGCTGCTGAGCGACTCCGAGCGCGACGACGACATCTGCCTGCTGCTCTGTCACCTGCACGGGTGAACGGCGGC
>NZ_JAAGMD010000439.1 GCF_010548465.1 Streptomyces sp. SID14436
GGCCGACGCGGTGCTGGTGCGCTCCGCCACCCGCATCGACGCCGAGGCCCTCGCCGCCGCCCCGCGGCTGAGGGTGGTCGCCCGGGCCGGGGTCGGCCTCGACAACGTGGACGTCCCCGCGGCCACCGCCGCCGGAGTGCTCGTCGCCAACGCCCCCGCGTCCAACGTGGTCAGCGCCGCCGAGCACGCCGTCGCCCTGCTCCTGGCCCTCGCCCGGCACGTCCCGCAGGCCGACGCCGCGCTCCGGGACGGACGCTGGGCGCGGAGCGCGTTCACCGGCGTGGAGCTGGCGGGCAAGACCCTCGGCGTGCTCGGCCTCGGCCGGATCGGCTCGCTGGTGGCGCGCCGGCTCGCCGCCTTCGACATGGAGGTGATCGCCCACGACCCGTACGCGGACGCCGAACACGCCCACGCCCTGGGGGTGCGGCTGACCGGCCTCGACGAACTCCTCGCCCGGGCCCAGTTCCTCACCGTCCACCTGCCGCTGACCGGCGGGACCGCCGGGCTGATCGGCGCCGACGCCCTCCGGCGCGTCCGGGGCGACCTGCGGATCGTGAACGCGGCGCGCGGCGGCATCGTCGACGAGCGGGCGCTGTACGCGGCGCTGGCGGAGGGGCGCATCGCGGGCGCCGCCCTGGACGTGTACGCGCACGAGCCCTGCACCGACTCCCCGCTGTTCACGCTGGACAACGTGATCGTGACGCCGCACCTGGGCGCGAGCACGCCCGAGGCGCAGGAGCGGGCCGGTACGCAGGCGGCCGAGTCGGTGCTGCTGGCGCTCACCGGCATGCCCGTGCCGGACGCGGTCAACGCGCCCCTCGCGTCGCCGGCGCCGAACGCGGCCGACGCCGAACGCGAAGCGCCCGTGCACGCGCGATGACGGC
>NZ_JAAGMD010000462.1 GCF_010548465.1 Streptomyces sp. SID14436
CCGGGAGCAGGTGACCGCCGCAGCCCGGGCCGCGAAGCCCAGCAGCCCGGCCCAGCCGTCGGCATCCAGCCCGGCGGTGCCCGCGTCGCTCAGCGCGTCCCGGGCCGCGAGGCCGTGCAGCAGCGCGGCGTTCACCGTGTCGCCCGCGCCGATCGTGTCCACCACCCGCACCCGCTCACCCGGCACGGCGTACTCGCCCCCGTCCCGGGTGAAGGCGACCAGTCCGCCGGCGCCCCGGGTGACCACGACCGCCGCCGGCCCGGCCGCCAGCCACTCCCGCGGACTCCCGCCGAGCCACGCCGCGTCCTCCTCGGACAGCTTCAGCAGCGACACCGAGGGCAGCCAGCCGCGGAACCGGGCCCGGTAGGCGTCGGCGTCCGCGATGAGCCCCGGCCGGATGTTCGGGTCCAGCGCGGTGAACACCCCCTGGGCCGACGCGGTGCGCATCAGCTCCTCGTAGGCGCTCGCGCCCGGCTCCAGCACCAGGGAGCACGTCCCGAAGGACACCGCGCGCGTGCCGGGGGGCAGGGACCCGGGGGCCGTGAACAGGCGGTCCGCGGTCCCCTCCACGTAGAACGAGTACGCGGCCGAACCGTCCGCACCGACCGTGGCGACGGCGAGCGTCGTCGGCTCCTCGCCCCGCTGCACCGCGCGCACGTCGACGCCTGTGGCCTTCAGCCGGTCCAGCAGCGCCTCACCGAAGGCGTCACGGGACACGCGGGAGCAGAAGGCGGTGGGGGAGCCGAGCCTCCCCAGGGCCACCGCCGTGTTGTACGGGCCGCCGCCGAGCGCCGGGGTCAGCGGCGCGAGCGCGCCCTTCTCCTGCTTCTCCTGCGGTACCAGATCGATCAGGGCCTCACCGGCTACGACGATCACGAGGACGTTCCTTTCCGAGGCGCACGGGACGCGCGGGACACACGGGACGCACTGGGCGCGCGGGTTGCGCGGTGCTCCTGAGGCCCGCTGGGCCGCTCATGAGGTGCCGAGGGCGTCTCCCCGGGCGGGTGGGCGGCGGACGACAGGGCCGTTTCGACCGGCACCCGCTCCTC
Organism: Streptomyces sp. SID14436; assembly: GCF_010548465.1. Classification (GTDB taxonomy): domain Bacteria; phylum Actinomycetota; class Actinomycetes; order Streptomycetales; family Streptomycetaceae; genus Streptomyces. The sequence goes on from NZ_JAAGMD010000462.1 coordinate 1,050, forward strand.
CGGCCCGTCCGGGCAGCCGCAGGACGTGCGGTGCACGAAGGTGCAGGGCAGCCGCACCGTCCGGACGGGGCCGTCCGGTTCGGCCAGCCGGTCCAGGAGCACCTCGACAGCACGGGCACCGATGTCCTTGCTGGGCTGGGCGATCGCGGTGAGCCGGGGGGAGAACAGGTCCGCCCAAGCGAAGTCGTCGAAACAGCACAGCGCGATGTCGTCGGGCACGGCCAGACCGTGCGCGCGCAGGGCCCGGAGCGCGCCGATCGTCATGGCGTTGTTGGCGGTGACCAGCGCGGTGGGGGCGGAGCCCAGGGCCAGCAGCGCCCCGGTGGCGCGTTCGGCGCCCGCCGACTCGGAGTCGCCGTGCACCAGGAGCCGCTCGTCGAACGGAAGACCCGCGGCGGCGAGGCCGTGGCGGTAGCCGGTGATCCGCTCGCTGGTGGTGCTGAGCCCCGTCAGCCCCGCCACCAGGCCGATCCGGCGGTGTCCGAGTCCGGCGAGGTGGGTGACGAGGCGGGCCATGGGTTCCGCGTTCTCGGCGCACACCTGGTCGAAGCGAGGCCCGTCGTCGGGAGCCCCGCCCGTGGCCGGGACGGCCAGCCGGTCCAGGAACACGGCCGGTACGCGGTGGCGTGCCAGGTGGTCGATCAGCCCGCGCGGCTGCGCCGAGGGGGCGACGATCACACCGTCCACCCGGCGCTCGTGCAGCAGCCGGGCGGCCCTGAGCTCGTGCTCCGGATCGTCGTGCGGGTCGGCGAGGAGCAGGCTGTAGCCGTGCTCCAGGGCCGCGGCCTCGACCCCCTGGAGGATCTCCGTGAAGTACGGGTTGCTGATCGCCGAGACCGCCAGCCCGATCGAGCGGGTCCGGGACGTCACCAGGGAGCGGGCCAGGGTGTTGGGGGTGTAGCCGAGCTCCTCCACCGCGTCCAGGACGGCCTGACGGGTGTGGGAGAGGACCGGGCGGGTGCCGTTCAGCACGTGGGAGACCGTCGCGACGGAGACGCCGGCACTCCTCGCCACATCGGCCATGGTCGCCATCGCGTGCCGCCTCCTCGCCTGATGATCCTGCCCGGGGCCCCGGCGTCGCCGCCCGGTCACCACGACCGTCCCCCTCACTACCGGCCGTCCCCGTCCGCGGGGCGGCCCGGTCAGGACCGTATCCCATCGAGCGGTGACGCGTAAACGCTTGCGCGAACGTTTACGTAGGCGCTTGCGTAAGCGCTTACGCGAGCGCTTGCGCGCTGACGCCCGCCACGAACGCCGCCCCACCCGGCACCCGCCCGCAGACCGCCTGTGCCGCCCCCAGCCCGTTCGGCAGCCCGCCTCGCAGTCGCCCGTCGGCCCGCCCGACAACCGGAAGGAGCGCCCCCGGTATCGTCCCTGTCGTCCCCCAGTGCCGTCCGACCAGCAGGAGCCCGTCATGCCCGCCCGTCCCGCCGCGAGTCGCCGTACCGTCCTGAGGGGCGTGGCCCTCACTCCGGTCGTGGGGCTCGGGCTCACCGCCTGCGGCGGCGCCGACGACAAGCCGACCGGGCTGACCGGGCCGGTCGAGCTCGGTGCCGAGACCGAGGTGGCCGCGGGCAGTGCCCGGCTCTACCGGGACCACAACGTCGTCGTCAACCGGGCGGAGGACGGCACCCTCACGGCGTACAGCACGATCTGCACGCACGCGCGGTGCCCCGCCAACAAGCTGGACGGCGACCGGCTGATCTGCCCCTGCCACGGCAGTGAGTTCGACGTCGCCACCGGCAAGGCCACCCGGGAGCCGGCCGTCGCGCCCCTGGACCGCCTGGCCGTCGCGGTCGAGAACGGCAGGATCGTGGCCCGCCCGGAAGCCTGAACCCGGCCCGCGCCGCCCGGCCCCTGTCCGGCTGAACCCGGCCGGCGCCGCCCGGCCCCTGTCCGGCTGGACCCGGCCGGCGCCGCCCGGCCTCTGTCCGGCTGGACCCGGCCCGCGCCGCCCCTTAGGCCCAGTCCCAGGCGATCCCCACGTACCCCGACCGCGCGCGCGGTTCGACCAGGTGCACCGAGTGGTGCCGTCCGCTGAGCGGCAGGGAGTGGCGGCCGCCGCGCGGTGCCGCCGCCGAGGGCTGGGTGAACCGGTGGCAGCGCACCGGAAGGGCCTCGGGGGCGAAGCCGACCTGGAGCGCGTACTGGCCCCCCGGGGTGTCCGTGCGGTGCACGTACTCGCGTGAGATGCCCGCCGTGCCGTCCTGAACGGCGTAGCGGAACAGGTACGTGTCCCCGGCCCGCAGCCGGGTGTCGAAGAGGAGCTCGGCCGCGAGCACCCCGGTGTCGTGGTGCCGGCGGATCCTCCCGGTGCGGCAGTTCTCCAGGGCGTGCACCGACATCCGCGCGGGGGCGGCCCCCGGGTCGCCGTGGTGGACGGCGACGAAGCGGTCGACCCCGTCCAGATGGGCGCGGACGATGAGGTGCGACTCGCGCTCGGCCAGTTCGCGGCGGGCGCCGATGCGGACCCGCTCGTGCTCGCCGAGGGTGTGCAGCCCGCTGCCCCGGGGAACGCCGAAGTCGGCCAGCAGCCGCTCGACGACGCCGGACGCCTCCACCAGCGAACGGTAGGAGCGCCCGCCGGCGCGCCGGTCCGCCGGGCGGTCGCCGGCCTCCCCGGAGTCGGCGAGCAGCCGGATCAGTGACTCCTGGGGGAGTTGCAGGATCTCCTCCAGTGCCCGGACGGCCCGCAGCGACTCGGGACGCTGGGGGCGGCGGGCGCCCTGCTGCCAGTAACTCAGGCTGGTGACACCGACCTTCACGCCGTGGCGCGACAGGTGGTGCTGCACCCGCTGCAGGGGCAGGCCGCGGGCGGCTATCGCGGCGCGCAGGGCGACGTGGAAGGGGCCGCCGCGCAGGGCCGAGTCCAGGTCCGCGGTGACGACGTCAGCGTGCGGTGTGGCGTGCGGCATGCAGGGGCCTTTCTGTGATGGTCCACAACGGCGGGTCAGACCGTTCGCGCGCGCACCCGGGCCGTCCCGTCGGCCGGCGGGGGTCTTCACATCCGTATGCCGCCGTTCAGGCCCCGAGTTCCCCCGCATTGAAGCGTGTTGACCAGGTCCCGACAACACCTCTGCCGCACAGTGGCGCACACCGCAGGGGCCGCACCGGCCGTCCGGCCGGCACGGCCCCTCTGTCCGTCCCGAGATGCGAAGTAATTTCAGTGATGGGCTGGTCGCCCCGCGCCGTAACTGTTCACCTGTCTCCGGCCGTTTCATACGCCTCCGGGCCGTTCACCCGTCTCCGGGCCGTTCACCCGTCTCCGGGCCGTTCACCCGCCTCCGGGCCGTTGGCCCGGATCGTGTCAGGCGCGGCCGCTGCTGCCGAGGTCCCGGGCGCGCAGGCGCTTGGCCCGCACGATGTCGGGATCGCGGGGATCGAGGGAGTCGAAGGGGTCGACGAGCAGGGCCGTCTCGTCCGCGTACCGGCGGGTCCGGGCCGGCCGTCGTGGTTTCTCGATCCGCATCCGTCGCATCCGACCAGCCCTCCGACTCATGACCGCCTCACGGCCGTCCGTCTCCGCCCCGAGGCGTGGACCCCCCACCTTCCCCGCTCCCGCCGCCGATAACCCCTCCGCGCCCCGCGGGCCCGTGTGACCGCCCGCTGTGCCACCCCGTCGCCACCCCGGAGTGTCGGTCGCCGCCAGTAGGGTGTGAGACATGGCCGACCCCTCCAGCTACCGCCCCAAACCGGGCGAGATCCCCGACTCGCCGGGGGTCTACCGGTTCCGTGACGAGCACCGCCGGGTGATCTACGTCGGGAAGGCGAAGAGCCTGCGCCAGCGCCTGGCGAACTACTTCCAGGACCTGGCCGGTCTCCACCCGCGCACCCGCTCCATGGTCACCACGGCCGCGTCCGTGGAGTGGACGGTGGTGTCCACGGAGGTCGAGGCGCTCCAGCTGGAGTACTCCTGGATCAAGGAGTACGACCCCCGGTTCAACGTCAAGTACCGCGACGACAAGAGCTACCCCTACCTCGCGGTCACGATGAACGAGGAGTTCCCGCGCGTGCAGGTGATGCGCGGTCACAAGAAGAAGGGCGTGCGCTACTTCGGGCCGTACGCGCACGCGTGGGCCATCCGCGACACCGTGGACCTGCTGCTGCGCGTCTTCCCCGTGCGCACCTGCTCGGCCGGCGTCTTCAAGAACGCCGCGCGCACCGGCCGCCCGTGCCTGCTCGGCTACATCGACAAGTGCTCGGCGCCGTGCGTCGACCGGGTCTCCGCCGAGGACCACCGGGAACTGGCCGAGGAGTTCTGTGACTTCATGGCCGGCCGCACCGGCACCTATCTGCGCCGTCTGGAGCAGCAAATGGCGCAGGCGGCCGAGGACATGGAGTACGAGCGGGCCGCCCGCCTGCGCGACGACATCGGCGCGCTGAAGAAGGCCATGGAGAAGAACGCGGTCGTGCTCGCCGACGCGACCGACGCCGACCTGATCGCGGTGGCCGAGGACGAGCTGGAGGCGGCCGTCCAGATCTTCCACGTACGCGGCGGACGCGTGCGCGGCCAGCGCGGCTGGGTCACCGACAAGGTCGAGGAGATCACCACCGGCGCCCTCGTGGAGCACGCCCTGCAGCAGCTCTACGGCGAGGAGACCGGCGACGCCGTCCCCCGCGAGGTCCTGGTCCCCGCCCTGCCCGACCCGGTCGAGCCGGTCCAGCAGTGGCTCACCGGCCGGCGCGGGGCGAACGTCTCCCTGCGCGTCCCGCAGCGCGGCGACAAGAAGGCGCTGATGGAGACGGTGCAGCGCAACGCCCAGCAGGCCCTGGTGCTGCACAAGACCAAGCGCGCGTCCGACCTGACGACACGCTCGCGCGCGCTGGAGGAGATCGCTGACGCCCTGGGCCTGGACAGCGCCCCGCTGCGGATCGAGTGCTACGACGTCTCCCACCTCCAGGGCGACGACGTGGTGGCCTCCATGGTCGTCTTCGAGGACGGGCTGGCCCGCAAGAGCGAGTACCGGCGCTTCCAGATCAAGAGCTTCGCCGGGCAGGACGACGTCCGCTCCATGCACGAGGTGATCACCCGGCGCTTCCGGCGCTACCTCGCCGAGAAGGAGCGGACGGGGGAGTGGACCGACGGGGAGGCCGGCGAGAGCGCGCCGGGCACCGCCCCCGACGGGCTCACCGAACCGCCGGAGAACACCCTCACCGACGACGACGGCCGGCCCAAGCGCTTCGCCTACCCGCCCCAGCTCGTCGTGGTCGACGGCGGCGCGCCGCAGGTCGCGGCGGCCCGGCGGGCCCTGGACGAGCTGGGTATCGACGACATCGCCGTGTGCGGGCTGGCCAAGCGGCTGGAGGAGGTCTGGCTGCCGGGCGACGACGACCCGGTGGTGCTGCCCCGCACCAGCGAGGGCCTCTACCTGCTCCAGCGCGTCCGGGACGAGGCGCACCGCTTCGCCATCACCTATCAGCGCACCCGGCGTGCCAAGCGCTTCCGGGCGGGCCCGCTGGACGAGGTGCCCGGCCTCGGCGAGACCCGCAAGCGTGCCCTGATCAAGCACTTCGGTTCGGTGAAGAGGCTGCGATCGGCGACAATCGAACAGATCTGTGAGGTTCCGGGCATAGGCCGCAAGACCGCCGAGGTGATCGTCGCGGCCTTCGCCCGGGCGGAACCCCCGGCTCCTGCCGTGAACACGGCGACAGGAGAGATCATGGATGACGAGGAGGAACCCGGGCAGGCGACGGGTTCTCCCGGGGAGCCCGTGTCCGCGGGCGCCCCGGACGACCGACGGGGGCAGGAGAGATGACCGACCACGAGGAACGGCCCGGCGCAGGTCAGGACCGGGCCGCCGAGGACCGCGCGGAGCGGGAGCGCGCGGCCCAGGACCACGCGGAGCACGAGCGTGCGCGCCGGGACCGCGCGGAGCAGGAGCGTGCGGCCCAGGACCGCGCGGAGCACACCCACGCGCTGCAGGACGACGCGCAACCGGACCCCGCGCACCAGGACCACGCGCAACCGGACCCCGCCCAGCAGGACGACGCGCAACCGGACCCCGCGCACCAGGACCACGCGCAACCGGACCCCGCGCACCAGGACCACGCGCAACCGGATCCCGCGGAGCAGGACCCCGCGCGACAGGAGGCCGCCGGCGGGACCGGCCGCGGCACACGCCAGGACATCGGAGCACAGGTGAGTACGGGCAAGGAAAAGGCCGGGGCGCCCGAGGTGGCCATCCCCGAGCTGGTGATCATCTCCGGCATGTCCGGGGCCGGCCGCTCGACGGCCGCCAAGTGTCTGGAGGACCTCGGCTGGTTCGTCGTCGACAACCTCCCGCCCGCGCTGATCCCCACCATGGTGGAACTCGGCGCGCGCTCCCAGGGCAACGTGGCCCGCATCGCGGTCGTCGTCGACGTGCGCGGGCGGCGCTTCTTCGACAACCTGCGCGAATCCCTCGCCGACCTGGACGCCCGCGGTGTCACCCGGCGGATCGTCTTCCTGGAGTCCTCCGACGACACGCTGGTGCGCCGCTTCGAAGGTGTGCGCCGGCCCCACCCCCTCCAGGGGGACGGCCGCATCGTCGACGGCATCGCCGCCGAGCGGGAGCTGCTGCGCGAGCTGCGCGGCGACGCCGACCTGGTGATCGACACCTCCAGCCTCAACGTGCACGAACTGCGCGCCAAGATGGACGCCCAGTTCGCCGGCGAGGAGGAGCCCGAGCTGCGGGCCACCGTCATGTCCTTCGGCTTCAAGTACGGCCTGCCCGTCGACGCCGACCTGGTCGTCGACATGCGCTTCCTGCCCAACCCGCACTGGGTCCCCGAGCTGCGCCCGTACACCGGCCTCAACGAGGAGGTGGCGTCGTACGTCTTCAACCGGCCCGGCGCCAAGGAGTTCCTCGACCGGTACACCGAGCTGCTGCGCCTCGTCGCCGCGGGCTACCGCCGTGAGGGCAAGCGGTACGTGACCATCGCGGTCGGCTGCACCGGCGGCAAGCACCGTTCGGTCGCCATGTCGGAGAAGCTCGCCGCGCGGCTCGTCGCCGAGGGCGTGGAGACGGTGGTCGTCCACCGGGACATGGGACGGGAATGACCGGACGTTCACCGCGGCTGAGCCGGCTGCGCCGGGCGGTGCCCGAAGGGCGCGCCGGGCGGCCGGTCGAGGCCCGTGGCGGCAAGCCGCGACGCCGGGGCACCCAGCCCAAGGTCGTGGCCCTCGGCGGCGGCATGGGCCTGTCTGCCTCGCTCGCCGCGCTGCGCCGGATCACCGGCGACCTCACCGCCGTCGTCACGGTGGCCGACGACGGCGGCTCCAGCGGGCGCCTGCGCGACGAGCTGGGCGTGCTGCCGCCCGGCGATCTGCGCAAGGCGCTCGCCGCGCTGTGCGGGGACGACGAGTGGGGCCAGACCTGGTCCCGGGTCATCCAGCACCGCTTCCAGTCGAAGGGCGACCTGCACGAACACGCGGTCGGCAATCTGCTGATCGTCGCCCTGTGGGAGCAGCTCGGCGACCATGTGCAGGCCCTGGACCTGGTGGGCCGGCTGCTCGGCGCGCACGGACGGGTGCTGCCCATGTCCGCGGTGCCGCTGGAGCTGCAGGCCCTGGTCAGGGGCCACGACCCCGAGCGCCCGGAGGACGTCGACACCGTCCGGGGCCAGGCGACCGTGGCCCTCACGCCCGGCGAGGTGCAGTCCGTGCACCTGGTGCCCAACGACCCGCCCGCCGTCCCCGAGGCGGTCGAGGCGGTGCTGGACGCCGACTGGGTGGTGCTCGGCCCCGGCTCCTGGTTCTCCTCGGTCATCCCGCACCTCCTCGTGCCCGATCTGCTCGACGCCCTCGTCCAGACGAAGGCGCGCCGGGTGCTGTCGCTGAACCTCGCCCCGCAGCCCGGAGAAACCGAGGGCTTCTCCCCGCAGCGTCATTTGGAGGTTTTGGGACGACACGCCCCTAAACTCGCCCTGGACGTGGTGCTCGCCGACGAGGCCGCCGTACCCGACCGCGACTCGCTGACCGACGCCGCCAAGGGATTCGGCGCGGCGGTCGAGCTGGCGCCGGTGGCCCGGCCCGACGGCAGTCCCCGGCACGACCCGGAACTGCTGGCCGCCGCGTACGACCGTATTTTTCGGATGCATGGAAGGATCGGCCCATGGCGATGACGGCAGCGGTGAAGGACGAGATCTCCCGGCTTCCCGTCACCCGGACCTGCTGCAGAAAGGCGGAGGTCTCCGCCCTGCTGCGGTTCGCCGGCGGCCTTCACCTGGTGAGCGGGCGCATCGTGATCGAGGCGGAGCTGGACACCGCGATGGCGGCCCGCCGCCTCAAGCGGGACGTGCTGGAGATTTTCGGCCACAGTTCGGAGCTGATCGTGATGGCTCCCGGCGGACTCCGCCGGGGTTCGCGTTACGTCGTCCGGGTGGTCGCGGGCGGTGACCAGCTGGCCCGCCAGACGGGTCTGGTGGACGGCCGGGGCCGCCCCATCCGCGGTCTGCCCCCGCAGGTGGTCTCGGGGGCCACCTGCGACGCGGAGGCCGCCTGGCGGGGCGCCTTCCTCGCGCACGGCTCGCTCACCGAGCCCGGCCGGTCGTCCTCCCTGGAGGTGACCTGCCCCGGACCCGAGGCCGCGCTCGCCCTGGTCGGCGCCGCCCGCCGGCTGTCCATCGCCGCCAAGGCGCGGGAGGTGCGCGGCGTGGACCGGGTCGTGGTCCGCGACGGCGACGCCATCGGGGCGCTGCTCACCCGGCTCGGCGCGCACGAGTCGGTGCTGGCCTGGGAGGAGCGCCGGATGCGCCGCGAGGTGCGGGCCACGGCGAACCGGCTGGCCAACTTCGACGACGCCAACCTGCGCCGGTCGGCCCGCGCGGCCGTCGCCGCCGGTGCCCGGGTGCAGCGCGCCCTGGAGATCCTCGCCGACGACGTGCCCGAGCACCTCGCCGCGGCCGGCCGGCTGCGCATGGAGCACAAGCAGGCGTCCCTGGAGGAGCTGGGCGCGCTCGCCGACCCGCCGCTGACCAAGGACGCCGTCGCCGGCCGCATCCGCCGGCTGCTCGCCATGGCGGACAAGCGCGCCGCCGACCTCGGCATCCCGGGCACGGAGGCCAACCTCAGCGAGGAGCTGGCCGACAACCTCGTCGGCTGATCCGGCAGACCGTCAGAACGCCGGTGCCGTCGCCCAGTCGGGTGACCCGCACCGGCGTTCGCGTGTCGTTCTCGCGCCCTTGACTCGATCATGGACTGTCATGAGCCTGACATCCGTTCGCTGCTGTGGCGGACACACGCTAGGGGGCTTCATGAGACACAGAGCGAGATCGACCCTCGCCGTCGCCGCGCTCCTGATCGGCTCAGCGGGCTTCGCGCCCGTCGCGCGGGCACAACCCGGCACCACAGCGACACCGGACGCGGACCAGGTCAAGGTCTTCCGCGCCGAGATCTCCCGACGGCAGGTACCCCTGCTGCTGGCCGCCGGACAGGACGGCCACGAACTCGGCGAGCAGGTCCCCGACCGGGGCACCGCCACCGTCGAGGTGCACCTCACCGAGCGGCAGGCCGGGGAGCTGGAGCGGCAGGGCGTCGGCCTCACCGAGCACACCCTGTCCGCCACGGCCGAGAAACGCGTCGAGAAGGCCGCCGACGGCGTGTTCCGCCCCTACAGCGGCAAGGGCGGGCTCAAGGAGGAGATCCTGCGCACCGCGCGGGAGCACCCGGACCTGACCAAGGTCGTCTCCATCGGCAGAACGGTCCGGGGCCAGGACATCCTCGCCCTGAAGCTCACCGAACGGGCCGCGAAGACCCGGGACGGCTCCCGGCCGGCGGTGCTCTACATGTCCAACCAGCACGCGCGGGAGTGGATCACGCCGGAGATGACCCGGCGTCTGATGCACCACTACCTGGACGCCTACCGCACCGACAAGCGCGTCAAGCGGATCGTGGACTCCACCGAACTGTGGTTCGTGCTGTCGGCCAACCCCGACGGCTACGACCACACCTTCGCCTCCGACGCGAACCGCCTGTGGCGCAAGAACCTGCGCGACGTCGACGGCGACGGCGTGATCGGCTCCGGTGACGGCGTCGACCTCAACCGCAACTTCCCCTACAAGTGGGGCTACGACGACGAGGGGTCGTCCCCCAACCCGACCAGCCAGACCTACCGGGGCGCCGGCCCGGGATCCGAGCCGGAGACCAGGGCCGTCGACGCCCTCCAGAAGCGGATCGGCTTCGCCTACGGCATCAACTATCACTCCGCCGCCGAACTCCTGCTCTACGGGGTCGGCTGGCAGGTCGCCACCCCGACGCCCGACGACGTCCTGTACCGCGCCCTGGCCGGCACGCCCGGCAACTCCGCGATCCCCGGCTACCTCCCACAGCTCTCCTCCGAGCTGTACACCACGAACGGCGAGGCCGACGGACACGCGTCCAACGTCAACGGCATGGCGATGTTCACCCCCGAGATGTCGACCTGCCAGACGGCCTCGCAGGCCGACCCGGACGACGCCTGGCAGCCGGGCGACTGCCGGTCGATCTTCACCTTCCCGGACGACGAGAAGCTGATCCAGCAGGAGTTCGCCAAGAACGTCCCGTTCGCGCTGTCCGTGGCCGAGAGCGCCGCCCGTCCCGACCGGCCGGTCTCCGCCCTCGGTCTGGAGGCCGCGGACTTCACCCCGGCCGCGTTCGACACCTCCTACGCGCGCGGCGGCCATCAGGAGGTCTCCGTCGTCGTCCGCAGGGCGGTGCGCGACAAGGAGCTCAAGTACCGCGTCAACGGCGGCCGGACGCACGACGTGGACCTGAGGGTCTGGAAGGGCGGCGAGCGGTTCGGCGGCGAGGACGACCTCCACTTCGACGAGTACCGCGCCGCGGTCCGCCACGGCCGCCCCGGCGACCGGGTCGAGGTGTGGTTCACCGGAGAGGACCGGCGCGGCCGGGACATCTCCAGCGAGCACTTCACGTACCGGGTGGCCCAGCGGCCCCGCGCGGACGTCCTCGTGGTCGCGGAGGAGGGCGCCGGGGCGCCCCACGCGCGCACCTACGTCGACGCGCTGCGGGCGAACGGCCGCACGGCGGCCGTCTGGGACGTCGCCGAGCGCGGCGCGCCCGACGCGCTCGGGGTGCTCAGCCACTTCCGCACCGTCGTCCATCACACCGGGGCGAACGTCCCCGGCGTCGCCACCCAGCTCCAGCTGCGGGCCTTCCTCAACGAGGGCGGCAAACTGGTCGAGGCGGGCGAGCGGGCCGGCGGCAGCGTCGACCTCGGGGACGGCACCCCGTCCGACGACTTCAGCCAGTACTACCTGGGCGCCTACTCCCGTACGTCCGCCCCCGGCGCCACCGCGTTCACCGGCGGCGGCGCGCTGAGCGGCTTCACCGGCCCGCTCGCCGGCGCGCCCGGGAACCCGCTGGACCAGGCGGGTTCCTACGGCGTCACCTCCGACGAACTGCCGCCCGAGCGGTTCCCGCGGTTCGCGAGCGCGGGCGCGGGGGCCTTCCCCGGCACCGTCAACCCGTACGGACCGTACGCGGGCTCCTACATGGCGGCCGCGGTGCACACCGACGACGGCTACAAGCGCCTCAGCCGCACCGTGGACCTCACCGGTACCACGGCCGCGGAGCGGCCGGCCCTGCGTGCCCAGCTGCTCTGGGACACCGAGGAGGGCTACGACCACGTCATCGTCGAGGCGCGCACCGCGGGCGGCGACGACTGGACGACCCTGCCCGAGTCGGGCGGCGCGACCTCCACGGACGTGCCCGCCGAGTGCGAGGCCGGGTTCTACGCCGCCGGGCACCCCTGGTTGGAGCACTACCTGACGGTCGCCGACGACGGCTGCACCGCCACCGGCAGCACCGGCGCCTGGAACAGCCTCACCGGCTCCTCGGGCGGCTGGCGGCAGGTGGAGTTCGACCTCGCCGCGTATGCCGGGAAGAAGGCCGAGGTCTCCGTCAGCTACGTCACCGATCCGGGCAGCGGCGGCCGGGGCGTCCTCGCGGACGAGACCTCCGTGGTCGTCGGCGGCACGGCCACCGGGACCGAGGGCTTCGAGACCTCGCTGGGCCCCTGGACGGTCGCCGGACCGCCCGCGGGCAGCCCCGCCGTGCCGAAGGACTGGGCACGGACCGGAACGCTGTTCCGCACCTACGCGGCGGTCACCACCGAGGACACCGTGCTGCTCGGCTTCGGCCTGGAGCACCTGACGTCCGCGGCGGACCGGGCGGCCCTGATGAGGAAGGCGCTGGCGGCCCTGGACGCCTGACCGGGCGCCCCGGCGCGCCGCCGCGCCCCGGAGAAATGGCGCGAAAGGCCCTCCGGCCTGGGCGGTCCGTACCCTACTGACGGGTACGGACCGCACTGCCGGGTATGGGGCAACTCGATGTCACGGCCGGGGCCCCGGAGAGGTAGGGTCGACAGTGGTCGGGGACATCCCAAATACAGCTCGCCGGCGTCACAGCCGGCGTACCAACGAGGAGATCGGTTCGTGACGATCCGCGTAGGCATCAACGGGTTTGGCCGCATCGGGCGCAACTACTTCCGCGCACTGCTGGAACAGGGCGCCGACATCGAGATCGTGGCTGTCAATGACCTGGGTGACACCGCGACCACCGCACACCTGCTGAAGTACGACACCATCCTGGGGCGCCTCAAGCAGGAGGTCACCCACACCGAGGACTCCATCACCGTCGGCGACAAGACGGTCAAGGTGCTCTCCGAGCGCAACCCCGCCGACATCCCGTGGGGCGAGCTGGGCGTCGACATCGTCATCGAGTCGACCGGCATCTTCACCAAGAAGGAAGACGCCGAGAAGCACATCACCGGTGGCGCCAAGAAGGTCATCATCTCCGCTCCGGCGAAGAACGAGGACGTCACCATCGTGATGGGCGTCAACCAGGACCAGTACGACCCGGCGAACCACCACGTCATCTCCAACGCCTCCTGCACCACCAACTGCGTGGCGCCGCTGGCGAAGGTGCTCGACGAGAACTTCGGCATCGTCAAGGGCCTGATGACGACGGTGCACGCCTACACCAACGACCAGCGGATCCTGGACTTCCCGCACAAGGACCTGCGTCGCGCGCGTGCCGCCGCCGAGAACATCATCCCCACCACCACCGGTGCCGCGAAGGCCACCGCGCTGGTGCTGCCGCAGCTCAAGGGCAAGCTGGACGGCATCGCGATGCGCGTCCCGGTCCCCACCGGCTCGGTCACCGACCTGGTCGTCGAGCTGGGCCGCGAGGTCACCAAGGAAGAGGTCAACGCCGCCTTCCAGAAGGCCGCCGAGGGCGAGCTGAAGGGCCTCCTCGAGTACACCGAGGACCCGATCGTCTCCTCCGACATCGTCAACGCCCCGGCGTCCTGCACCTTCGACTCGTCCCTGACCATGGTCCAGGACGGCAAGAACGTGAAGGTCATCGGCTGGTACGACAACGAGTGGGGCTACTCCAACCGTCTCGTCGACCTGACGGTCTTCGTGGGCAACCAGCTCTGAGCGTGGAGCAGGCAACCTGATATGAGTGCAGGGCTCGGCCGGCGCACCGACGCGTCGACCGGGCCCTGACGCACGTATCGGAGCAGCCGCGCTCTTTCGATCACGAGCGATCACGAGCGAACACGAGCTCCGCGGGAGCTCAACAGGGAGCCCATATGAAGACGATCGACGAACTCCTCTCCGAAGGGGTCGCGGGCCGGCGGGTCTTCGTCCGCGCCGACCTCAACGTGCCGCTGGACGGCACCACCATCACCGACGACGGACGCATCCGCGCCGTCCTGCCCACCGTCAAAGCGCTCGCCGAGGCGGGCGCCCGTGTGGTCGTCGCCTCGCACCTGGGCCGCCCCAAGGGCGCCCCCGATCCCGCCTTCTCCCTCGCCCCGGCCGCCGCGCGCCTCGGTGAACTCCTCGGCGCCGACGTGGCGTTCGCGACCGACACCGTCGGCGAGTCCGCCGCGTCCACCGTCGCGGGCCTGGCCGACGGGCAGGTCGCCGTGCTGGAGAACCTGCGCTTCAACGCGGGGGAGACCAGCAAGGACGACGCGGAGCGCGCCGCCTTCGCGGACCGGCTGGCCGCGCTCGCCGACCTCTACGTCGGCGACGGCTTCGGCGCCGTCCACCGCAAGCACGCCTCCGTCTACGACCTCCCGGCCCGCCTGCCGCACGCGGCCGGCTACCTCATCGCCACCGAGGTCGGCGTCCTGAAGAAGCTCACCGAGGACGTCCGGCGGCCCTACGTGGTCGCCCTCGGCGGCGCCAAGGTCTCGGACAAGCTCGCCGTCATCGACCAGCTGCTGGGCAAGGCCGACCGCATCCTCATCGGCGGCGGCATGGCGTACACGTTCCTCAAGGCCAAGGGCCACGAGATCGGCGCCTCCCTGCTGCAGGAGGACCAGATCCCGGTCGTCCGGGAGTACCTGGAGCGCGCCGAGAAGACCGGCGTCGAGCTGGTCCTGCCGGTCGACACCCTGGTCGCCGCCGAGTTCCCGGACATGCGGACCAAGGCCCCGGCCCACCCCGAGACCGTCGCCGCGGACGCCATCCCCGCCGACCGGATGGGCCTGGACATCGGGCCGGAGACCCGCAAGCTGTACGCCTCGAAGCTGGCCGACGCCGCCACCGTCTTCTGGAACGGCCCGATGGGCGTCTTCGAGCACCCCGACTACGCCGAGGGCACCCGCGCGGTCGCCCAGGCCCTCCTCGACTCCCCGGGCTTCACCGTGGTGGGCGGCGGCGACTCCGCCGCGGCCGTCCGTACCCTGGGCTTCGACGAGCAGGCATTCGGCCACATCTCGACCGGAGGCGGCGCCTCCCTCGAATACCTCGAGGGCAAGACGCTCCCCGGCCTCGCCGCACTGGAGGACTGACCCTCAATGACCACCCGTACGCCGCTGATGGCGGGCAACTGGAAGATGAACCTCAACCACCTCGAGGCCATCGCCCACGTCCAGAAGCTGGCCTTCGCCCTGGCCGACAAGGACTACGAGGCCGTCGAGGTCGCCGTCCTGCCGCCCTTCACCGACCTGCGGTCCGTGCAGACCCTGGTCGACGGCGACAAGCTGAAGATCAAGTACGGCGCCCAGGACGTCTCGGCCCACGACGGCGGTGCCTACACCGGCGAGATCTCCGGCCCCATGCTGGCCAAGCTGAAGTGCACCTACGTCGCCGTGGGCCACTCCGAGCGCCGCCAGTACCACGCCGAGACCGACGAGATCGTCAACGCCAAGGTCAAGGCGGCCTACAAGCACGGCCTCACCCCCATCCTGTGCGTCGGCGAGGAGCTGGAGGTCCGCGAGGCGGGCAACCACGTCGCCCACACCCTCGCGCAGGTCGAGGGCGGTCTGAAGGACGTCCCCGCCGAGCAGGCCGAGACCGTCGTGGTCGCCTACGAGCCCGTCTGGGCCATCGGCACCGGCAAGGTCTGCGGCGCCGAGGACGCCCAGGAGGTCTGCGGCGCGATCCGCGGCAAGCTGGCCGAGCTGTACGGCCAGGAGGTGGCCGACCGGGTCCGCATCCAGTACGGCGGCTCCGTGAAGTCCGGCAACGTGGCGGAGATCATGGCGCAGGCCGACATCGACGGTGCGCTGGTCGGCGGCGCCTCCCTGGACGCGGACGAGTTCGTGAAGATCGTCCGCTTCCGCGACCAGTGAGCCGCCCGGCGGGCCGGGCAGTGAGTATGCGCTGACGGCGATCCGTCGTACCCTTGCGGGGTCCGGCATCGTGCCGGGCCCCGCGTCGTCCGTCCGAATCCGAGGAAGTTGGTCCAGTCGTGGTCATGGGGTTCTCGATCGCCCTGATCGTCTTCAGCCTGCTGCTGATGCTGCTGGTGCTGATGCACAAGGGGAAGGGCGGCGGCCTCTCCGACATGTTCGGTGGTGGCATGCAGTCCTCCGTCGGCGGCTCCTCCGTCGCCGAGCGCAACCTCGACCGGATCACCGTGGTGGTCGGTCTGCTGTGGTTCGCGTGCATCGTCACACTCGGCATCATGATGAAGATGAGCAACTGAGCCACAAGCCACACACACCATCCGGACGCATTTCCGGACGCACCCCCTACGCATTCCGTACGTAAGGCCCCATGTTCGGTACGCGCGGCCAAGCGCGGCCTATCATGGGGCCTGCGTCTGGAAATGGGGGCGGTAACTCCAATCACTGGACGCGCGTTGGGCCTTACGTAAACTGAGGCGCTCGCAGTGAAGCGGAACGCCGACTCGCTTCGCGGCACCATCACGCAGGGAGTTACGACCGTGGCAAGTGGCAACGCGATCCGGGGAAGCCGGGTCGGGGCGGGGCCGATGGGCGAGGCCGAGCGCGGCGAGTCCGCGCCGCGGCTGCGCGTCTCCTTCTGGTGCTCCAACGGACACGAGACCCAGCCCAGCTTCGCGAGCGACGCGCAGGTGCCCGACACCTGGGACTGCCCCCGCTGTGGCTTTCCGGCCGGGCAGGACCGCGACAATCCCCCGGACCCGCCGCGCACCGAGCCCTACAAGACGCACCTCGCCTATGTGCGCGAGCGGCGCAGCGACGCCGACGGTGAGGCGATCCTCGCCGAGGCGCTCGCCAAACTCCGCGGCGAGATCTAGGCGTTGACGGCCGGCCAGGCACCGCGCCGGGCCTGACCCGACCGCCGCCTCACCCCCGCCCGCCCTCCCGCGGGCCGGCCCGGCACCGGTTGTCAGTGGTGCCCCCTACGGTTTCCGCAACGGTGCGCGTGCACCGCTGGGACCTGAGGAGCGGCAGTGACGACGGTGGAGTCCGCGGACCGGTGTGCGCCCACGTGGCGCGGAGGGTTCGGACGGCTGTGGAGCGCCGCGGTGCTGTCCAGCTTCGGAGACGCGCTGCGCACGGCAGCACTTCCCCTGCTGGCCGTGACCCTCACCGACGATCCGCTGCTCATCGCCTCCGTCACCGCCTGCGGCTATCTTCCGTGGATCATCTTCGGACTCCTCGGCGGCGCCGTCGCCGACCGCGTCGACCAGCGGCGCGCCATGTGGACGGTCGACGCCCTGCGCGGCCTGCTGGTGGCCGCCTTCGCCGTGGCCGTGGCATCAGGACACGCCTCGATCGCCCTGCTCGTCGCGCTCGCCTTCACCCTCACCACGCTCCAGACCCTCTTCGACAACGCCGCCACCGCCCTGCTGCCCGCCCTCGTCGGCCGGGAGGCCCTGGGCAGCGCCAACGCCCGCCTGATGACCGGCCAGCGCCTGGCCGGCGGCCTGCTGGGCGGACCCGTCGTGCCGCTGCTGCTGACCGCGGGCGCCGCCGCGCCGTTCGCCGTCGACGCGGCCACCTACCTGCTGGCCGCCGCCCTC
>NZ_JAAGMD010000494.1 GCF_010548465.1 Streptomyces sp. SID14436
AGGCCGAGCAGGGCGCCGCCGAGGGCGGTGCCGAGGCCGGTCGCGGTCAGTGCGCGGCGGCGGCAGCCGGCGACGGCGATCCCCGCGACGGCGAGGGTCACGGCCGCCAGCGGCAGCCACAGGGCGGCGGTCTCCAGCACCTGGTACCCCTTCCGGAGGCCGGGCACGTCCCGCGCGGGGACCACCGCGACCCGGGTGTGCTCGACGGGAATGCGCCGGGCGAACGGCACCCGGTCGGCGACGAGACGCTGCTTCACCTCGGCGGTGACGGGCGCCAGGTCGACGGTGACCGGGCCGGGCGCCGCCCGGTCGTCGCGCACGGCGTGCAGCACCGCGTCGTGGACGGCACGGTTGCCCGCCTCCCAGGCGGTGCGGAACGCCTCGGTGCGGGTGAACGAGCGGACCGCGTCCCGGACGAACGGCCCGACGGCCGGGGAGGTCTCGGCGCCCAGTTCCCGCACCACCCCGTCCCCGACGGCGTCGGCGACCGCGTCCCGTACGTCGGGGTCGGCGGCCAGCGGGGCCATCGTGCCGACGTAGCGGCCGGTGTCCGTGAGCCCGTGGGCGGCCCAGGCGGCGAGCGTGCCGCAGGGAGCCAGCAGGCAGGCCAGGGCGATCAGGGCGGCCGAGGCGGCGTTGCGCAGCCGCACGGCCGGGCCCGCGCGGCGGGTACGGCG
>NZ_JAAGMD010000520.1 GCF_010548465.1 Streptomyces sp. SID14436
GCGGGCGGCCCGGGCGGCGGGGACCGTCGCCAGCGCGGCGGCGCCCAGCACGGCCGCCGACCCGAGGGCCAGCAGGAAGAGGGCGGAGGGCCCCTGGGCGATGCCCGCGCCGATGCCGCTCGACCGGCCCTGGGCGTCGATCAGCCAGTGCGCCAGGGGCAGCCCCAGGGCGACGGCGACGACCACCGCCGCCAGGGCCGTGCCCGCCGTGGCGGTGACGGTGATCGCGGTGATCTGCCGGGGGGAGAGGCCGATCGCCTTCAGGGCCAGCAGGTCCCGCTCCCCCTCGCGCACCGTGCCGCCGATTGCGGTGAGCAGTTCGATCAGCCCGATGAGGGCGAGCACGACGACGAGCCCGAGCACCACCGCCCGCAGCGGGGACAGCCCGTCCGCCGGGTTGGCCACCGCGTGCACGTCGAGGTGGCCGTCGCCCGCCGCGGTCAGCCGGTCGGCCACCGCCCGCGGATCGGCGCCCGGGGTCAGTTCGAGCTGGTGCAGGGTGGGCCGCAGATCCGGGTCGTTCGCGCGGAGCGTGTCGAGGGGGGTCGAGATCACCCGGCCGGCGTTCTCCGGTTCGATGCTGCGGCCCACGATGTGCAGGATCTGCGGCCGGTCGCCGACGGTGACCCGCACCCAGTCGCCGACCCGCACGTGCAGCAGGTCGAGCAGTCCCTGGCCGGCCACCGCCTCGTCCGGACCGCGGGCCGCCCTGCCCTCGGCCAGCGTGAACGGGTACGGCTCCTGGTGCGTGCCCAGACCGCGCAGCGCGATGGTGGCGGTCTGCCCGGGCACCAGGGCGGCCACCTCCACCCCCGGATGGGCGGCCACGACCTGCGGATCGCGCTCCAGCAGGGCGCGCGCCCGAGCGTCGTCGAGGGTGGCGTCGGCGCGGGCGCTGAGCGCCGCGGGCAGTCCCATCCGCTCGGGGCTGCTGTGGAAGCGGTCGATGGTGGTCCACGCGCTCATCGCGACCACGATCAGCAGCAGCGGCAGCGTCAGCCGCGCGACCGTGCCCAGGGACCGCGGGCGGCGTGAGTACGCCTTGTGCCAGCCGAGCACCAGCGCCGGCGGCACCCGCACGCCCAGCGCCCGCCGGGCCAGGTTCGTCAGCCGTCCGCCGGGCGTGGCCGCGGGCCGCGGCACCGGCACCGGCGGCAC
>NZ_JAAGMD010000549.1 GCF_010548465.1 Streptomyces sp. SID14436
CCGGGAGGCGCGGCCGGGGCGGGGACGGCGGGGGCGCCGCCGGGTGCGGGCTGGGACGGGACGGCGGGCAGGTTGGTGCCCGGCGGTGCCGTGCCGCTGTCCGGCGTCCGAGTCACTGCTGACCTCCCCCGTGGTCATCCGTCGCGGCAAGTATCGCTGCCGGAACCGGCATCCGCACCGGCCTTGGCGCGATCTTGATGTGATTGCGGCGTTGTTGCCGGATTTTTCACCACCGCGCCGTGGCCCATTTCTCCCCTTCTCGGGAACACGTCCCGGACGCCGTTTCGGTTCCCCGGCGGCGGGGGCCCGCGGGCGGGTCCGGCGGCGCACGCGGAGACGGCCGCCGGACCCGGGCTCCCCTACGCCCCGTCG
>NZ_JAAGMD010000573.1 GCF_010548465.1 Streptomyces sp. SID14436
TCCGCCGGCCGGGCGCGGGGCGGCGTCCGGAGCGGGGTCCGGGGCCGCGGTGAGGTCCGGGGTGCCGGACTCGGTGGGTGTCATGAGCAGTCCTCTGCGGCCGTCAGGCGATCTCGTGGCGGAAGTCGGCGGACCCGGGCCGTTCGTGACCGAGGGCCATGATGAGCAGCGGGGCCTCGTCGCCCTCCGTCAGCCCGAGCCGCTCGGCGTACGACACGTTGTCGAAGCCCAGGGCCACCCCGGCGCCCAGGCCCAGCGCGGCGGCGGCCACGTAGAAGCTCTGGGCGACGGCCCCGGCGGTGCCGACGGCGAGCCGGTAGCCCCGGTCGCCGACGGCGTCCAGGACGGCCGTGGTCCGCACCGTCGGCACCAGGACCGCAGCGGCCTGCTCCAGGTTGTAGTTGGCGAGGAAGTAGTTCCGCTGGAGGAACGACCCCTGCGGCCCGGCGTCGACGAGGCCGAGTTCGCCCCGGTCCGGGTCGTAGGCGTACGCCCCCTGCTCCACGTCCCGCACGTGGTTGACGAACGCGTACACGCGGGCGAGGCGGAGCCGGCCGGAGGGGTCGGTGTCACCGGCCAGGCGGGTCTGCGCGCAGGCCGCCAGCACGGCGGACAGCTCCCCGGGCGCGACGCGGCGCCGGGCGTCGAACCGGCCGAAGCTGGACCGCCGTTCGCGCAGCGCCCGGCGGACACCGGTGTCCGGCAGGACCGGTCCGGGCAGGGGGACGCGCGGCGCGGTG
>NZ_JAAGMD010000595.1 GCF_010548465.1 Streptomyces sp. SID14436
CGCCGTGTTCGCCCCCGAGGGCGGGGCATGCCCGGACCAGCCCACGCTGACCGGCGCCGCGGTCGCGGCCGGCCCGGACGGCGGCTGGACGCTCACCCTCACCGACCGCGGCGAACCGCTCCCGCTGCGGCTCGGGGACGCGCCCTGGACGATCGCCGGGGAACCCGTCCCGGCCGCGGTGAGCGGCGGCTGGACCGGCCCCGGCACCCTGGCGGTGGACGTGGTGTTCCTCGAGACGCCGCACCGCCTGCGGATCACCTGCTCGCTCGCCGACGGCACGTTCACGGCCCACTGGCTCACCCGCCCGATGCCCCCGACCCGCCTGCGCAGACTGCGCTCCCCGATGGCCCAGGGTCTTTCGTCCGGGTGAGGAACCGGGCCCCGCGAGCCCGCGTGTGACCCGGACGAGAGGCCCCGGCGGGTGCCGTCGGCGCTTGCCGGGCGCGGTCAGCCGGTGCCGGGCCGGAAGGTGCGCAGGACCGTCCGCAGCGCCTCCTGCCCGGCCGGCGTGTCCCAGTCGGCGGCCGGGGTCGTCCAGCGCAGCGAGAAGCTGCGCCCGCCGCCCAGGAGGAAGCCGCGGCCGAGGGTGCGCACCCGCGTGCCGCCTGCCGTGGAGTACCACTCCATGTCGGCGGCCGCGCGTCCCTGGTACGTCAGGGCCCGGATCGCGCCGATGCGCTCGTACCCCGCGGTGCGCTTCAGGTTCGGCTCCACGTCGTCCCGCCACACCGCGACCGGGTCCGGGCCGACCCGCTCGCTGTAGGTGACCGCGAGCGTGCGCGGGTCGCCGTCCGCGCCGAACGTGGCCCGGTAGGCGCCGTCGGCGCCCGGTGTGGTGGACAGCCGGTCCCAGCCGGCGGGCAGCGCCACGGAGAACCCCTCCGGAGCGCGCAGCACGCGGAACCCCGCCGGCAGCCCGCCGGTGGCCGAGGGGGACGGCTTCGCGGTGGTCGGCGGGGCCGACGGCGAGGCCGTGTCCCGGTTCCCGCCGTCCGGTGCGCCGCCCGGCGCGGGGGA
>NZ_JAAGMD010000615.1 GCF_010548465.1 Streptomyces sp. SID14436
ATCTGGTGCCGCCGCTCGCGGTGGCCGCGGGCGCCGCGGCGGGCGACGGGCCGGCCGCGGCGCTGGGTGCCGCGGCCTGGCTGGTGATGGCGGGGACGTACCTGCCCATGCTGCGCTACTACCGGCAGCCGTGGTGGCCGGCCCCGCTGCTGCCGTTCACCGCGTCGCTGTACCTCCTCATGACGGTCGACTCGGCCGTGCAGCACCGCCGGGGACGGGGCGCCGCGTGGAAGGGCCGCACCTATGCCCGTCCGGACGCCGTCACCGAGGAGGGCTGAGTCCGGACGGGCCCGGGGGTCACTTCCGGCCGGGGGTCCAGTTCATGCCCCACCCGTAGGCGTGGTCGACGGTGCGCTGGGGGCTCACCCCGCGTTCCGGGACCAGGTAGCGGGCCTCGCGCTGGACGACGAGGTCGCCGTCGCCGGTGCTGGTGATCAGGGCGAGGGCGCACACCGTGGAGGGGACGGTGCACTCGTCGAGCGAGAAGTCGATCGGGGCGCCGTTCTGCGGCCGCAGGGTGACCGTGGCGTTGAGGTCGGCGAAGGAGCGGGCGCCCTCGTAGATGGTGACGAAGACGAGGATGCGCCGGAAGGACTGCTTGTGGTCGAGGTTGACGGTGAGGTTCTCGCCGCTGGTGACGGCACCGGTGCGGTCGTCGCCGTCGAGGTGGATGTACGGGGGCTGGTGAAGGGAACCGAAGGCGTTGCCGAGGGCCTGGACCACACCCTTGCGGCCGTCGGCGAGTTCGTACAGGGCGCACAGGTCGAGGTCGAGGTCGGAGTGCTGGGCGACCGCGCGGCCCAGCTTGGCCGCCCAGCCCGAGAACTGCTTGCGCACCTCCCAGTTGAGGTTCACGTGCAGGGCGCCCGAGGTGCCGCCCTGCTTGGTGAGGGAGACCGACGGGGCCGCCTTGGTGAGCGTCACCTTGGTCAGCCGCACCGGCGCCGCGGCGGGGGCGGGCGGCGCGGGAGGGGCGGCGGGCGGCGCGGGAGGGGCG
>NZ_JAAGMD010000643.1 GCF_010548465.1 Streptomyces sp. SID14436
GCGCGGACGATCCTCGACATCGGCTGCGGGGACGGTACCGCCGCCGCCACCGCCGCCCCGCTGCTGCGCGGGCACCGCATCGTCGGTGTCGACTGGTCCCAGGACGCCCTGTCCCGCGCCCGCACCCGGCTGCCGTACGCGGTGCGCGGCGAACTCACCGACGGTGGGCTGCCGTTCGCCGCCGGGTCGGCCGACGCGGTGCTGTTCAGCGAGGTGCTCGAACACCTCGTCGACCCGGACGCGGCCCTGGACGAGATCCGCCGGGTCCTGCGCCCGGGCGGCCACCTGATGCTGTCCACGCCGAACCTGGCCGCCTGGTACAACCGGGCGCTGCTGCTGGCCGGGGTGCAGCCGGTGTTCTCCGAGGTCAGCCTGCGCGGCATCCACGGCCGGCCGGGCCGCGAGGTGGTGGGCCACCTGCGGCTGTGCACCGCCCGCGCGCTGCGCGAGTTCGTCTCCGCGTCCGGCTTCACCGTCGTGGACCTGCGCGGCGCCCCGTTCCACGGCGTGCCGCGGCCGCTGCGCGCCCTGGACCGGCTGGCGTGCGCCCGGCCGCCGCTCGCCTCGATCCTGCTGCTGCACGCACGACGGACATGAGGGGGGCGGGGGGCCATGTGGTGGGGAGTGGTCGCGGCCCTGTCGGCGAACGTGCTGTACAGCGCGGGCTTCGTGCTGGAGAAGCGGGCCCTGGGCGCCCTGCCGGAGGTGTCCGTCCGCCGGCCCGCCCGGCTGCTGCGCCTGGTGCTCGGCAGCCCGCTGTGGATCGGCGGCTCGCTGGCGCTCGCGGCCGGGTTCGCGGCCCAGCTCGCGGTGTACCGGACCCTGCCGATCGCCGCCGCGCAGGGCATCTTCGTCTCCGGCCTGGTCCTGCTGGTGCTGCTGTCCGCGCGGCTGCTGGGCGAGGAGACCAGCGGCCGGGAGCGGTACGCGCTGGGCGCCATCCTGCTGGCGCTGCTGATGGTCGTGCTGTCGCTGCGCGAGGGCGGCGCGGGCGCCGACACCGTCGGCCGTCAGGCACCGTACCCGCTGATCCTGCTGGTGTGCGTGCCGGCGCTGGCGGCCGGGATGTGGCTGTACGGCTCGGCCGAGCGCAACGCCCGGCACCGGCACCGGCTGCCGACCACCGGCGTGGAGTACGGCGTGGCCGTGGGTCTGCTCTACGGCGTCAGCTCGCTGGCCATCAAGGGCGTGTCGAGCCACCTGACCACCAGCGGGATCGGTGGCGCGGTGCTGGACCTGCTGCGCTCCCCGTACCCGTATCTGCTGCTGTTCACCGGGGTGTTCGGTCTGGTGATGTCGCAGGCGGCGCTCCAGCGCTGCCGGGCCTCGCTGATCGTGCCGGTGTGCACGACCGTCACCTGCCTGTTCACCGCCGTGCTGGGCACGCTGTCGTTCGGCGAGGAACTGCCCGACGAGCCGCTGCGGCTGACCCTGCGCGTCGCGGGCACGGTGCTCGCCGTCGCCGTGCTGCTCGCCATGCCCAAGCACGACACCGCTCCGCAGTCCCCCACCGCCGCCGAGGAGTTGACCCCACCGTGAAAGCCGACGACCCGCTGCTGAGGATCCTCGCCTGTCCGCTCGACAAGGGTCCGCTCGACCTGCTCGCCGGCGCGGACCGCGAGGAGGCGCTGTACAACCCGCGGCTGCGCCGCCGCTACCCGATCGTCGACGGGATTCCGCAGCTGCTGCCGTCCTCCGGGGAGCAGGTGTCGGCGGAGGAACACGAGCGGCTGCTGCTGACCCGCGTCCCGGCGGCCGGCGACGACGGCGGGCCGGGCGACGGCACCGGTGACCGGCCGGGGGCCACCCCGTGAGCGAGCGCACGGCGGCCGCCCGGCTGGCGGGCTTCCTGCCC
>NZ_JAAGMD010000671.1 GCF_010548465.1 Streptomyces sp. SID14436
CCCGGGAGGGGCGCGGCGGCGCCGCTCCCGCACACCTCTTCTTCGCCGGCGGGGGGAACGCCGGATGCGCCGTCCGCCCGATTCACCGGCGCCCGCGGATCCACCGACCCGCCGGATCCGGCGGGTCGGTCAGTCTTCCGCCGCCCGCCGACCCGCCGGACCGGTCCCGTCCGCCCGGCCGGCGGCGGTGTTCCCCCCGGCAGGCGGGTCCCCGCCGGCCCGGACGTCGGCCACGGCACGGTCGCTGTGGTCCGCCCGTCCGCCCGCACCGAGCAGGCCCGTCGCCTCGAAGTCCTCCGCGGCGGCCAGGCGCGGCAGCTCCCGCCGGGACAGCAGCGTCACCACCGGCGGCATCGCGGCCCGCACCGCCTGGGCGGCGCGCAGCCAGCGGGGCACGTAGACGGCCGGACGGCGCCGCTCCACGGCGGTGACCAGCCGGCCCGCCACGTAGGAGACGGGGAACACCTTGCGGGCCGGCGGCGGCATGTGGCCGCGCAACTGCCGCAGCACGGCGTACTGGTCGGCGTCCCGGATCATGTCGGTGTCCGTCCAGTTGATGTACGCGATCCCCACGCCCACCCGCCGGTGGGCGACCTCCGCCCGCAGCGCGTGCGCGAACGACTCCACCCCCGCCTTCGAGGCGCAGTAGGCACTCATCATCGGCGCGGCACCGATGGACGCGAGCGAGGCGACCTGGAGGAAGTAGCCGCGGGTCTCGAACAGGGCGGGCAGGAACGCGCGGGCGGTGACGGCGCTGCCGATGAGGTTGACCTCCACGACCCGGCGCCAGACCGCCGGATCCGACGTCTCGAACGGCCCGCCCTCGGCGACCCCCGCGTTGGCAACCACGACGGACGGCGGCCCGAGCCCCGCACCGATCTCGGCGGCGACCCGCGCCATGCCCCGGTCGTCGGTGACGTCGACCGCCCAGCACCGGGACACGCCCGGCAGGGTGTCCCGCACCCGGGCGAGGGTGCTCTCCTCGCGGCCCAGCAGGGCGACCTTCGCACCCCGGGCCGACAGGTCCCGGGCCACGGCCTCCCCGAGTCCGCGCGCCGCACCCGTGACGACGGCGGTACGCCCGCGCAGCGGGCTGTGGTGCACAGGCGGCATGGAACGGCTCCTTGGGCGTGGCCCCCCGCCCACGGTAGGCGCGGACCGCACCGTCGGCACGCCGGAGCCCCCCCGCCACGGACGCCGGCCCGGGCCCGCAGCGGACCGCACCGTCGGCACGCCGGAGCGCCCCGCCACG
>NZ_JAAGMD010000691.1 GCF_010548465.1 Streptomyces sp. SID14436
CGCCGACCGCCTCACCGACGCGCTGGCCGACCGCCTGCCCGCCGACGCGGGCGGCACCCTGCCCGACGCCGAGTCCCTCACCCCGCAGGCCGTGCACGCGCTGCCGCCCGGCCTGCGCGACGCCTACATCCAGGCGTACGCCGACGCCATGCCGCGCATCTTCCTCTACCTGGTGCCGGTCCTCGTCCTCGGCCTGCTGCTCGCCTTCTTCCTCAAGGAGAAACCACTGGTGTCCCACAACGCCCCCACCGCAGCCCCGGCACCGGACGCGCCGTACGCCACCGCGTCCGTCCCGCAGGCCCGCCCCCACACCGCGGGCGGGGCGGGTGCCGCCGCGGCCCGCCCGCCGCACGCCGGGGGCGTCCCCGTGTGCGGCACCGTCCAGCACCCCGACGGGACGGTGGTGCCGCGTGCCGCGCTCACCCTGATCGACGTCGCCGGGCGGCAGATCGGGCGGGGCGCCAGCGGCGACGACGGCCGGTACGCCCTGGCCACGCCCGGCTCGGGTTCGTACGTCCTGATCGCCGCCGCGGGCGGCCACCAGCCGCAGGCGGTCTCCGTCACCGTCGGCGAACGCCCCGTCGAACTGGACGTCGTCCTCGGCGGCGCGGGCCGCCTCGCCGGGTCCGTCGTCACCGCCGACGGCACCCCGGTCCGCGACGCCGCCGTCACCCTCACCAACGTCCACGGCGAGGTCGTCGCCACCACCCGCAGCGGCCGCGAGGGCGGCTACGTCATCACCGAGCTGGTCGCCGGGGAGTACACCCTGGCCGCGAGCGCGCCCGCCTTCCGCCCGGCCGCGCTGCCCGTCACCGTCCAGGCGGCCCGCGAGACCCGCCAGGACGTCGAACTCGCCGGGGGCGCCGTGCTGCGCGGCACCGTGCGCGGCAGCGGCGGACGGGCCGTCGAGGACGCGCGGGTGACGCTGCTGGACGCCGCGGGCAACGTCGTCGACACCCTCACCACCGGGGCCGACGGGATGTTCCGGTTCGTCGACCTGTCCTCCGGCGAGTACACCGTCATCGCCGCCGGCTACCCGCCGGTCGCCACGGTGCTCCAGATGGCCGGAGGCGGCCGCACCGAACGCGACCTGCAACTGGGGCACGAGGACTGAGGCCTGTCCGGCGGATCGTGCCGGAGACGTCGGGTCCGGCACGCTCGTCCGCGGCGTTGTCGTCGGTTGCCGACTGCCCCACGCTCGGCTTCGCGGACGCGGGGGCGCCCCATCGCGTCGACGCCCTCCGCCGCCAAGGTGCGTGCAGCTGCGAGCTGCTCCGCCGGTCCCCGCGGGCGGCCGGGCGGGCCGCAGCTCCTCGGCCCGCCGTCGTCCG
>NZ_JAAGMD010000717.1 GCF_010548465.1 Streptomyces sp. SID14436
CGCGCCGGGTCCGGCCCCAGGGCTTCAGGACCGAGATCGTGGTCATGAACACGTAGGCGGACAGGGAGACGACCGGCCCGAACAGGACGTCGCCCGCGTCGGGCAGCGGCCCGTCGGCGGCCACGGCCGCCACCGCCTCGTTCACGCCCGGCCGCAGCGCGAAGGCCGTCGCGGCCGTGGTGGCCAGGGTCAGCCAGAACTTGGTGACGACCCACCGGTGCCGGGCCAGCCCCCAGACGGTGCCCAGGGACAGCACCAGCCCGCTGGTCAGGGTCAGCAGCGCGATCGGCAGCAGGAGCAGGTCCGCGAAGAGTTTCATGGCACGCACCGCCGCCTCCACGGTCGCCGCGGATCCGCCGGTGGCGGCGGCGAGAGCGAGGGCGAGCAGTCCGAGCGAGAGCCCCAGCCAGCAGGCTGCGGCCACGACATGGACGACGAGGAAGGCCCGGCGTGCGGGTCGGCTGAGGTTCACGCCTTCCACGGTGCCGGGCGCGGGCGGCGCGGGCGTCCCACGAGGGGAGTAATCGCGCGTACCGAGCCCGGCGTACGTCCGGGCCGGCGGGGTCGTCCCGGGAGTGGCGGCGCGGGAGGGGGCGGGGCCCGGCGCGGCGGA
>NZ_JAAGMD010000759.1 GCF_010548465.1 Streptomyces sp. SID14436
CGGGTCCGGCGGACGGCCGGCCGGTCGCCCTGGTCAGCGGCGGCTCGCGCGGCATCGGCCGGGCCGTCGCGCTGCGGCTGGCGCGGGACGGGTACGACATCTCCTTCTGCTACCGCGGCGACGAACAGGCCGCCGCGAACCTGGAGAAGGAGCTGGACGGCCTCGGTGTCCGGGCGCTGGCGCGGCGGGTCGACGTGGCCGACGCGCCGTCCGTGCGGGACTGGGTGGAGACCACGGAGCGGGATCTCGGGCCGGTGGGGGTCGCCGTCACCTCGGCCGGCATCACCCGGGACAAGCCCCTGCTGTTGATGGCCGACAGCGACTGGCACGAGGTCGTGGACACCAACCTGGACGGCGTCTACCACGTGTGCCGGGCGGTGGTCTTCCCGATGATGAAGCGGCGGGCCGGCAGCATCGTGACCGTCGCCTCCGTCTCCGGCCTGTACGGCAACGCGGGCCAGACCAACTACGCTGCGTCCAAGGCCGGGATCATCGCGTTCTCGCGTTCCCTCGCCAAGGAGGCCGGCCGGCGCGGCATCCGCGTCAACGCGGTGGCGCCCGGCCTGATCGACACGGACATGTCGGCCGGGCTCGACGAGCAGGCCAGGACGCAGGTCGTGGAACGCACCGCGCTCGGCCGGGCGGGCCTGGCGACGGAGGTCGCCGAGGCGGCGGCCTTCCTCGCCTCGGACCGCGCCTCCTACGTCACCGGCGCCGTGCTGCCCGTGGACGGCGGCCTGTGACGAGCACGGCCGCGGGGCTCGTGCCGGCGTTGCGGCCCGGCGCCTGCCAGCTGTGGTGGGCGTCGGTCCGCGACGCCCACCCGGCGCTGCGCGGCCTCCTCGACGCGGCC
>NZ_JAAGMD010000782.1 GCF_010548465.1 Streptomyces sp. SID14436
GTCCCCGGCCGCCGCCTGTTCGTCGGCCCCCACGTCGGCCCGCGCCCCGGCCGCTCCGTCGGATGAGGCCGCCCCGCTGTCACCGCCGCCGCTGCATCCGGTGACGGCGAGGGCCGCGGCGAGCAGGACCCCGGCCAGGACGTGGGCCGGCCGTGCGGACGTGTGTATGCGCATCTGGGTGTTCCCCCCGGGTGGTGATCTCCGACGTTCCTTCGACGCCGCCGGCACGCGAAACGTTTGCGGCGGACGGTCCCGAAGCGGTCACGGTCGGGACTCGGCAGGGCCACATGGCCCTGGCCGGGGAACGTCCCGCGTCTGAGAGGGTGGAGGCATGAGCGCAACGAGTACCGGTCACCGGCAGCGGGTGGTCGTCGTCGGAGGGGGCATCGCCGGGCTGGCCGCCGCACACCGGCTCCAGGAGCGCGGTGCCCGCGTGACGGTGCTGGAGGCTTCCGGACGGGTCGGCGGCAAGCTGCTGCCGGGGGAGATCGCGGGGGCGCGCGTGGACCTCGGCGCCGAGTCGATGCTGGCCCGCCGCCCCGAGGCGGTGGCGCTCGCCCGCGAGGTGGGCCTCGCCGGCCGGCT
>NZ_JAAGMD010000825.1 GCF_010548465.1 Streptomyces sp. SID14436
CTTCGCCGACTTGACGAACTGGAACACCCCGACCGGCCAGCCCTGGTTCCAGGCCCGCAGCGCGAGCCCGAAGGCGGCCGTCGACTTGCCCTTGCCGACGCCCGTGTGCACCATCACCAGCGGCCGGTTGCGCCGCTGACGAGTCGTCAGTCCGTCGTCCGGCACCACATTCGGCTGTCCCTGCGGCATTACGCGGCCCTCCTCGTCCCGTTCCCCCGCACATCCCTGACCAGCCCGGCGATCGCGTCCGCCCGCAAGGCGTCCAGCGTCACCGCGCCGCCCCCCAGCTCCCCGGCGAGCCGCCCCGCGAGGCCCAGCCGTACCGGCCCCGACTCGCAGTCCACGACCACCGACGCGATCCCCTCGGCCGCGAACAGCCGCGCGGCCCGCCCGGCCAGCGCGACCGGCTCGGGGCCGCCCGTGGCCCGGCCGTCGGTCACCACGACCACCAGCGCCCGCCGCGCGGGGTCCCGCAGCCGCTCCACCCGCAGCACGTCGTGCGCCTTCAGCAGCCCGGCCGCCAGCGGCGTACGGCCCCCGGTGGGCAGCGACTCCAGCCGGGCCGCCGCCGCGTCCACCGACGACGTCGGCGGCAGCGCCACCTCCGCCCCCGAGCCCCGGAAGGTCACCAGCCCCACCTTGTCCCGCCGCTGGTAGGCGTCCAGCAGCAGCGACAGCACCGCGCCCTTGACCGCCCCCATCCGCTGCCGCGCCGCCATCGACCCGGAGGCGTCCACCACGAACAGCACCAGGTTGCCCTCCCGGCCCTCGCGCGCCGCCTGCCGCAGATCGTCCCGGCGCACCACCAGCCCCCGGCCCGACCGGCCCCGCGCCCGCTGGTGCGGTGCCGC
>NZ_JAAGMD010000865.1 GCF_010548465.1 Streptomyces sp. SID14436
GGCCGCGCCCGGCGTGCGGGCGGCCTTCGCGGCCAGCCCGGCGTCGAGGCGCGCGGTGTCCGGGAGGGGGACGGCCTCCTCCTCGCGGTCCTCGCCGCTGCCCGTGACGACGCGCACGTACTGGTCGGCCGCGGCGACGACGGGCGCCTGCGCGTACCGCTGGGGCGGTACCCAGGCGCGCAGGCCGGTCTCCAGCAGGACGCCGCAGGCGGTGACGATCAGCGCGGACATCATCAGGGCGACGAAGGTTCCCGCGAACGCGGCGGGCTTGAAGCGCAGCGCGGCGCGGGCGAGGCCGTTGGGGCGTGTCATGCCGCCGCACCCGCCGTCCTGCCGGTGCGGGCGGTGAGGTCGGTCATGCGGTGCGCGATCCGTTCCGCCGATCCGCGTTCGAGGTGTCCGGCGAGGGCGCCGTCGGCGAGGAACAGGACGCGGTCGGCCCAGGCGGCCGCGGCGGGGTCGTGGGTGACCATGACGACGGTGGCGCCGAGGGTGTCCACGGCGTCGCGGAGCAGGCCGAGGACGCCGGTGGCGGCGCCGGTGTCGAGGGCGCCGGTGGGTTCGTCCGCGAACACCACGTCGGGGGCGGTGACCAGGGCGCGGGCGACCGCCACGCGCTGCTGCTGGCCGCCGGACAGCTCGGCGGGCCGGCGCCGCGCCTTGTCGGCGAGCCCGACCTGCGCGAGCACCTCGGCCGCGCGGCCGCCGGGAACGTGGCGCCGTCCGGCCAGCCGCATCGGCAGCAGGACGTTCTGCTCGACGGTCAGCGACGGCAGCAGGTTGAACGACTGGAAGACGAAGCCGAGGCGGCTGCGCCGGAGTTCGGTCAGCTCGTTCTCGTTCATGCCGGTGATCTCCGTGCCGCCGAGGCGGACGGATCCCGCCGACGGCCGGTCGAGCCCGGCGGCGCACTGCAGGAAGGTCGACTTGCCGGACCCGGACGGGCCCATGACGGCGGTGAAGGTGCCGTGCGGGAGGGTGAGGTCGATGCCCGCGAGGGCGTGCACGGTGTCCGCGCCGCGGCCGTACTGCCGCCGCACCCCGCGCAGTTCGACGGCGGGACCGGGCCCGGCG
>NZ_JAAGMD010000907.1 GCF_010548465.1 Streptomyces sp. SID14436
TGGCGGCCGCCCGGGGTGCGCGCCGGCGGGGTGAACGTGCCCTTCGCCGGAGCCGGGCACTCCGGCGACGCCTGGGCCTGGCACCGGGACGGGGACCGCCACACCCTGCTGCTCGCCGACGGCCTCGGACACGGCACCGAGGCCGCACGCGCCTCCAGTGCCGCGGTGGAGGCGTCGCGGCAGTGGGGGCACCTGCCGCCCGCCGAGGCGCTGGGCCGGCTGCACGAGGCGCTCACCGGGACCCGGGGGGCCGCCGTGGCGGTGGCCCAGCTGGACACCCGCACCGGACTGCTGCGGTTCGCGGGGATCGGCAACGTGGGGGCCCGGCTGCGCGAGGGCGACGGGTGGCGGGCACTGCTGTCCCGGCCCGGCATCGTGGGCGTGCACCGCCCCGGCCGGGTGCGGGAGGACGAGCGCCCCTGGACCGGGGACAGCCTGCTGATCCTGCACACCGACGGCCTGTCGAGCCGCTGGAGCCCGGACCCGGACGCCGGGCGTCCGGCGACCGACCCGGCGGTGACGGCGGCGGTGACGATCCGTGACGCCAGCAGCCCGGCCCTCCCGGTCCGGGACGACACCGCCGTGGCCGTCCTGGCCCCCGTTCCCCCGGACCGGTCATGACCCGGTCGTGGCGGATCACCGGCACCGCCGACGCCGGCGCCGCCCGGGCCGCCGTGGCA
>NZ_JAAGMD010000476.1 GCF_010548465.1 Streptomyces sp. SID14436
CGCACGCGGCCCGGCCTGAGGGCTCGGCCCGGTCGGCACACGCGGCCCCGCCGGAGGGCGCGGCCCGGGGCGGGCTCGGATGTCGGGGGTGGCGCAGATGCATGTGAGCGGGGCCCGGGACGGCCGGGTGGCGTTCCGGAAGGACGGGCTGCCTCCCTGGCTGGACCCGGTGGCACGGGCGGCGGAGACGGTCGCGCCGCGGCAGCTGAGCCGCTTCCTGCCCCCGGCGGACGGCGCGGGTCGCCAGTCCGCCGTCCTCGTGCTGTTCGGCGAGGGGCACCGCGGCCCGGAGCTGCTGCTGATGGAGCGGGCCAGCTCCCTGCGTTCGCACGCGGGCCAGCCCGCCTTCCCCGGCGGCGCCCTCGACCCCGAGGACGGTGATCCGCAGGCCGACGGGCCGCTGCGGGCCGCGCTCCGCGAGGCGGAGGAGGAGACCGGACTCGATCCGGCCGGGGTGCAGGTGTTCGGCGCGCTGCCGAAGCTGTACATCCCGGTCAGCGGTTTCGTCGTGACCCCGGTGCTGGGCTGGTGGCGCGCCCCGAGCCCGGTCGGGGTGGTCGATCCGAACGAGACGGCGCGCGTCTTCAAGGTCTCCGTGGCGGATCTCACCGATCCGGCCAACCGTGCCACCACGGTCCACCCCAGCGGCCACCGCGGCCCCGCGTTCCTGGTCGAATCCGCCCTCGTGTGGGGGTTCACGGCCGGGATCATCGACCGGCTGCTGCATTTCGCGGGGTGGGAGCGCCCGTGGAACCGGGACAAGCAGGTCCCGCTGGACTGGCGGTCATGACAGGCTGGTCGCCGTGCCGTGCTCTTCGGGGGCCTGCGACGGCGGTGGTGTGCCCACCCTGCCCTCGTTCCCGGATTCCGGCCGTGCGGGACCGACCGGAATGACGAGGCGAGGCTTGAATCGGTGAACGTGCTGGACATCCTGTTGCTGGTCGCCGCCGTGTGGTTCGCGGTCGTCGGCTACCGCCAGGGGTTCGTCGTCGGCATCCTGTCGGTGATCGGGTTCCTGGGCGGCGGTCTCGTCGCCGTCTACGTGCTGCCCGTCATCTGGGACGCGATGACGGACAACGCCGAGGTCAGCACCACCGCCGCCGTCGTCGCGATCGTCGTCGTCATAGTCTGCGCGTCCATCGGCCAGGCCCTGACCACGCATCTCGGCAACAAGCTGCGCCGCTACATCACCTGGTCCCCGGCCCGCGCGCTCGACGCCACCGGCGGCGCCCTGGTCAACGTGGTCGCGATGCTGCTGGTGGCCTGGCTGATCGGCTCGGCCCTCGCCGGGACGACGCTGCCGACGCTCGGCAAGGAGGTCCGCAGCTCCAAGGTGCTGCTCGGCGTCTCACGGGCGCTGCCCGACCAGGCCGACACCTGGTTCGCCGACTTCTCCTCCGTCCTCGCGCAGAACGGCTTCCCGCAGGTCTTCAGCCCGTTCGCCAACGAGCCGATCAAGAACGTCCGGCCGCCCGACCCGGCACTGGCGGGCAGCCCGGTGGCCGCCCGCGCGCAGCGCTCCATCGTCAAGGTGATGGGCACCGCGGTGCGGTGCGGCAAGGTCCTGGAGGGCACCGGTTTCGTCTTCGACAAGCGCCGGGTCATGACCAACGCGCACGTCGTGGGGGGCGTCGACGAACCCACCGTGCAGATAGGCGGCGAGGGCAGGAAGTACGACGCGACCGTCGTCCTCTACGACTGGGAGCGCGACATCGCCGTCCTCGACGTGCCCGACCTCAAGGCGCCCGTGCTGCGGTTCGCGGACGAGGACGCGAGCAGCGGGGACAGCGCGATCGTCGCCGGCTTCCCCGAGAACGGCGCGTACGACGTCCGTTCGGCCCGGGTCCGCGGCCGGATCACGGCCAACGGCCCGGACATCTACCACCGGGGCACGGTCCGCCGCGACGTGTACTCCCTCTACGCGACGGTGCGTCAGGGCAACTCCGGCGGCCCCCTGCTGACGCCCGAGGGCGAGGTCTACGGCGTGGTCTTCGCGAAGTCGCTGGACGACGCGGAGACGGGCTACGCGCTCACCGCGGACGAGATCCAGGAGGACATCGCGAAGGGGCGCAGCGCGAACCAGCAGGTCGACAGCGACAACTGCGCGCTGTAGCCGGCCCGCGGAGGGGCGGCCGCGCATTCCGCTTGCGGGCAGCGGCAGCCGTGCACCCTGGGGGAGCTGAGGGACCGGAGGGGATCGGGACGCCGGTGCGGGCGTCGGGGCGGTCAGCCCCGTGGATGACGCAGGCGGACGGAGACCCAGCGCGCCCGGCGGCGCAGGATGCGCGGAATGCCCACCCGGGGATCCCTCTCTGCTGCCATCTGCGGTGCACCGCCTCGCTGGTGAGAGCCCACACCGCTCGCCGAACGGCGATTGCGGCCTGCGTCACTGTAGTCGTGCGTCCAGCCCATACCCGGACGTCTGCCCCTGACCCATGGTCGATAACCGCCCCACGGGCGCCCAATTGGCCTATGCGCCGGGCAAGTGGCCGTTCGTGGAGCGGGTGTTCACGCGAACGTGCGAGCCGTGTCGCTCCGGTTACCGATCGGGTTCCGGATCCTTCAGCCAATTGATCAGTTCGGTGGAGAAGGCGACCGGGTCCTCCTCGTGCGGGAAGTGCCCGAGTCCGTCGAACAGCCGCCAGCGGTACGGGGCTTCGACGTACTGCCCGGAGCCGGCGGCGCTGCGGGTGCGCACCACCGGGTCGAGGGAGCCGTGCAGATGCAGGGTGGGCACCCGCACCGGCCGCTTCATCCTGCGGTTGAACTGGATGCCGTCCGGCCGGGCCAGCGAGCGCACCATCCAGCGGTACGGCTCGACCGAGCAGTGTGCCGTGGAGGGGATGCACATGGCGCGGCGGTAGACGTCCAGCGCCTCCTCGTCGGCCGGGCGCGGCCCGGACCACTCCCGGATGAGCCGGGCGACGAGTTCCCCGTCGTCGGCCGTGAGCTGCCGCTCGGGCACCCAGGGCCGCTGGAACCCCCAGATGTGGGACAGCGCGGCCGACTGGCGGACGTCGCCGAGCAGGGCGGAGCGCCACCGCCGCGGGTGGGGCATGGACGCGACCGCCAGCCGCCGGACCAGCTTCGGCCGCATCGCGGCGGCCGTCCACGCGAGGTATCCGCCCAGGTCGTGACCGACCAGGGCGGCGTCCGGCTCGCCGAGGGAGCGGACCACCCCGGTGATGTCCAGGGCGAGGTTGGCCGGGTCGTAGCCGCGCGGGGTGCGGTCGCTGCCGCCGACGCCCCGCAGGTCCATGGCGACGGCCCGGAAGCCGGCGTCGGCGAGTGCCGTCATCTGGTGCCGCCAGGTCCACCAGAACTGGGGGAAGCCGTGCAGCAGCAGGACCAGCGGGCCGTCACCGACTTCCGCGATGTGGAAGCGGGCGCCGTTGGCGGCGACGTCCCGGTGGGTCACCTCGGCGCCGCCGGGGACGTCGATACGGACGACCGAGGCGGGTTGCGCCGAGGGTGACTGCGCCGGAGGCGTGGAGGAGCCCGTCATGAGGACGAGCGTGCCACAGCCTCGATGGCTTCGGGGCCCCGGTCCTTCGGCAGGGCGGGCCGCGGGTGCGGCTTGGCCTTCTGCAGCACGCCCGCCGTCTCCTTCACCGAGGCGGCGACCTTCTGCGGGCCGCGGCCCTTCTTGGCCTTCTTCGCGAAGACGATGCCGATCAGCGCGAGAAGCAGCGCGACCAGCACGTTCGCCGCGAAGGACAGCAGGAAGCAGAGCGCGAGGTTCCAGTTGCTCCAGGTGCGGATGCCGTACGCCAGCGCGAAGTTCAGCATCGGCAGGGAGAACAGCAGGATCAGGCCGGCCAGGGACAGGGCCCCGCCGCTCGCCGCTCCCCGCTTCACGTCCTGCTTGAGCTGGGCCTTCGCCAGCGCGATCTCGTCGTGCACCAGGGCCGACATGTCCGCCGTCGCCGAGGCGAACAGCTGTCCGACGCTGCGTTCGGCTCCGACCGGGCTGCCGTCGGGTGCGCTCATCGCGGTCTCCCTCTTCTGCGTACGTACTGCGTGCCGTGGCCACGGTGCAGTCTGCCGTCCGACGGTCCGAGTCGGGTGGTGCCGGGCCGGTCGTCCGTGCACCGGCCGGCACCGGCGGTCGTGCCGGTTGCTCCGGCCGGTGGCCGGCCGCCGGCCATCCCGGCCCGGTGGACCGTTGGCCGTCCCGTCCGGCGGGTCCGTCCCGGCCTCCCGGCCCGGCGGGTCCGTCCCGGCCCGTGCCGTGGGTGGCCGATCCGGTCCGACCGGTCCGGCCGTCGCGTTCCGACCGTTCGTGTCCGACTGCGAGCGCCCGGGCCCGAGGGCCGACCGCTTGCTGCCGGACGGTGTGCTCCCGACTTTGTACCGTCTCGTCAGATCATGCCGGACGGTCGTGCTCCTCGCCTGCCCCGCCCGGCACTTCGGCAAGCCCGTCGCGCGCGGCGGCCTTCTCCTCGGCGAGTCGCCGGTGCTCCTCGGCCTTCCGCTCGTGGATCTCCGCCATGCGCAGGTGGTACGCCGGATCGTCCTCCTCGTAGACGTCCGGTACGCCGCTCAGGTCCTCGTCGCGCTCCTCCTCCTCGGCCAGCCTGCGGTACTTGGCGTTGCGCAGCTTCAGCAGCACGGTGGCCAGGACGGTGGCGATCAGCGAACCGGTCAGGACGGCGGCCTTGGTGCTGTCGGTCAGCGACGCGTCGCCGTCGAAGGCGAGTTCACCGATGAGCAGCGAGACGGTGAAGCCGATACCGGCGAGGCTGGCCACGGCGAAGACGTCCGCCCAGGCGAGTTCGTCGCTGAGCGAGGCCCGGGTGAAGCGGGCGGTGAGCCATGTCCCGCCGAAGATGCCGATCGTCTTGCCGACGACGAGACCGAGGACGACACCCAGGGTCTCCGGAGTGGTGAACACGTCGGCGAGCGCGCCGCCGGACACCGCCACACCGGCGCTGAACAGGGCGAACAGCGGCACCGCCAGGCCCGCTGACAGCGGCCGGATCAGATGCTCCACCCGCTCGCCCGGGGAGGTCTCCTCGCCCTCGCGGCGGTGGCAGCGCAGCATCAGGCCCATGGCGACACCCGCGATGGTGGCGTGGATGCCGCTGTTGTACATCAGACCCCAGATGACCAGCGCGAGGGGCACATAGACGTACCACCCGCGCACGCCCTTGCGGAGCAGGAACCAGAAGAGGCCCAGGCCCAGGGCGGCGCCGCCGAGCGCGGCGAAGTTCAGGCTCTCGGTGAAGAAGACCGCGATGATGAGGATCGCGAAGAGGTCGTCGACGACGGCCAGCGTGAGCAGGAAGGCGCGCAGGGCGCTCGGCAGGGAGGTACCGATCACGGCGAGCACGGCGAGCGCGAAGGCGATGTCGGTGGCGGTGGGCACGGCCCACCCGGCCAGCGAGCCGCCGCCGGCCGAACTGGTGATCGTGTAGACGATGGCCGGTACGGCCATGCCGCACAGCGCGGCGACGACCGGGAGCGCGGCGGCCTTGGGATCGCGGAGGTCGCCCGCGACGAGTTCGCGCTTGAGTTCGACACCGGCGACGAAGAAGAAGATCGCGAGCATGCCGTCGGCGGCCCAGTGCGCCACGGAGAGGTTGAGGCCGAGTGCCTCGGGGCCGAAGTGGAAGTCGCTCACGCTCGTGTAGCTGTCCCCCAGTGCGGGGATGTTCGCCCAGACCAGGGCGGCGACGGCGGCGAGGAGCAGCAGCACACCGCCGACGGTCTCGGTGCGCAGCGCGTCCGTGATGTAGGTGCGCTCGGGCAGCGAGAGGCGGCCGAAAGCCTTGCGGGGGCTGGGGGTGTGGGGCGGGGTCACGGGTGGTTCCTCTGGTCGGTGGGCAGCACGAATCGTGTGCCGACCAGACTTCCCGGCGCTCCATGAAAGAGCCTGCAGCTCGTCTTTTCGGCCAGTTTAGCGACCGGCTCGGCGAGCGCACACAAGGGGCCCGGGGCGGGAGCCTGCGGCCGGCCTCGGTGGCGGGTGGCGGTTGCGGGCCGCCCCCGCGGACGGCGAAGCGCTGCGCCGGCCGGGTGTCCCGGAGCGTGGCCGCCATGTCCGGCGGTCCGCCGGAAGGGCCCGGACGGGCCACAGCGCCAAGGTCATCCCGCGGACGCCCCGGAACGGCGGAGGGCACCCGGTGGTGAAGCCGGGTGCCCTCCGCCGACATTGCTGCCGTCGTGCTGCCGGTTCCGCTCAGTCGTCGCTGGGCGACTGCGGCAGCTTCGCCTGGATGAGGTCCATGACCGTGGAGTCGGTCAGCGTGGTGACGTCACCGAGCTGGCGGTTCTCCGCGACGTCCCGCAGCAGACGGCGCATGATCTTGCCCGAGCGGGTCTTCGGCAGCTCGGCCACCGGCAGGATCCGCTTGGGCTTGGCGATCGGGCCGAGGGTGGCACCGACGTGGTTGCGCAGCTCGGCGACCAGGTCCTCGGTCTCCGCCGCTGTGCCGCGCAGGATGACGAAGGCGACGATCGCCTGCCCGGTCGTCTCGTCGGCCGCACCGACCACGGCCGCCTCGGCGACCGACGGGTGGGAGACGAGCGCCGACTCGACCTCCGTGGTGGAGATGTTGTGCCCCGACACCAGCATCACGTCGTCGACCCGGCCGAGCAGCCAGATGTCGCCGTCGTCGTCCCGCTTGGCACCGTCGCCCGCGAAGTACTTGCCCTCGAAGCGGGACCAGTAGGTGTCGATATACCGCTGGTCGTCGCCCCAGACGGTGCGCAGCATCGACGGCCACGGCTCGGTGACCACGAGGTAGCCACCGCCGCCGCTGGGCACCTCGTTGCCCTCGTCGTCGACGACGGTCGCCGCGATGCCGGGCAGCGCGGTCTGGGCGGAGCCGGGCTTGGCGTCGGTCACCCCGGGCAGCGGCGAGATCATGATGCCGCCGGTCTCCGTCTGCCACCAGGTGTCCACCACCGGGGTGCGGTCCCCGCCGATGTTCTTGCGGTACCAGATCCACGCCTCGGGGTTGATCGGCTCACCCACGGAGCCGAGGATCCGCAGTGACGACAGGTCGAACTTGGCGGGGATGTCGTCGCCCCACTTCATGAACGTCCGGATCGCGGTGGGCGCGGTGTAGAGGATGGTCACGCCGTACTTCTGGACGATCTCCCAGAAGCGCCCCTGGTGCGGGGTGTCGGGCGTGCCCTCGTACATGACCTGGGTCGCGCCGTTGGCCAGCGGGCCGTAGACGATGTACGAGTGACCGGTCACCCAGCCGATGTCGGCCGTGCACCAGAACACGTCCTTCTCGGGCTTGAGGTCGAATACGGACCAGTGGGTGTACGCCGTCTGGGTGAGGAAGCCGCCGGAGGTGTGCAGGATGCCCTTCGGCTTCCCGGTGGTGCCGGACGTGTAGAGGATGAACAGCGGGTGCTCGGCGCCGAACGCCTCCGGCGTGTGCTCGCTGCTCTGCCGGCCGACCAGGTCGTGCCACCAGATGTCGCGGCCCTCGGTCCAGGCGACGTCCTGGCCGGTGCGGCGGACGACGAGGACGTGCTCGACGATGTCGGCCCGGCCGGCCGCCTCGTCCACGGCCGGCTTCAGGGCGGAGGGCTTGCCGCGGCGGTAGCCGCCGTCGGCGGTGATGACGACCCTGGCGTTCGCGTCCTGGATGCGGGTGGCGAGGGCGTCGGCCGAGAAGCCGCCGAAGACCACGGAGTGGGCGGCGCCGATGCGGGCGCAGGCCAGCATCGCCACGACGGCCTCGGGGATCATCGGCAGGTAGACCGCGACCCGGTCGCCCTTCTCGACTCCCAGCTCCCGCAGGGCGTTGGCCGCCCGGGACACCTCGTCCTTGAGCTGGGCGTAGGTGAGGGTGCGGCTGTCGCCCGGCTCGCCCTCGAAGTGGATGGCGACCCGGTCGCCGTTGCCGGCCTCGACGTGGCGGTCGACGCAGTTGTAGGCGACGTTGAGTTCGCCGTCCTGGAACCACTTGGCGAACGGCGGGTTCGACCAGTCGAGCGTTTCGGTGGGCTCCTTGGCCCAGGTCAGCCGGCGGGCCTGCTCGGCCCAGAAGCCGAGCCTGTCAGCCTTGGCACTTTCGTACGCCTCGGCCGTGACGTTGGCGTTGGCGGCCAGGTCAGCGGGCGGCGCGAAGCGACGCTCCTCCTTCAAAAGGTTGGCCAGGCTTTCGTTGCTCACGGCATCTGCCTTTCCCGGGGGTGTCCGTTGTGTCCCAGGCCACAGCTCATCAGAACCGGGGGTGCCATGACAAGGGTCGACGGCAAAATGGTTTAGACCTATTGCGGTGGTCGGATGCTTCCGCGGCCAAGGGGTCACCGGTACCCACGGACGCCGGGGCCCGGAGGTTCAGGGTGTGTAACGCCTCTCACACCGGAAGGGACCCCTCACCTGGCAGATCGGCCGCCCGGACCCGGTCGAAGACCCGGGTGCAGCCGGCTTCGGTGAGCAGGTACGCCTGGGCCCCGGCCACGTCGAAGTACATCCCGTGCACCTCCAGCCGTCCCTCCTTCACGGCACGGGCGACCGACGGGTGGGCGCCCAGATGGTCCAGCTGCTGGACCACGTTGCTCAGGCAGAGCCGCTCGACGGCGTCGCCGGGTGTGCTCCCGGCCAGCCGCTCGCCCGGCCCGTCCGGGCCGCCCAGACGCTCCAGGCTGGGCCGGCCGTGCCGCAGCCACCGGCCCAGCGGGGTGCACGCGCCCTGCGGCCGGGAGTCGAGCAGCGCCTGCATCGCCCCGCAGCCGGAGTGCCCGCACACGGTGATGGACCGGACCGCCAGCACCTCCACTGCGTACTCGAGGGCCGCCGCGACCGAGTCGTCGCCGCTCTCCTCGCCGGGCGGCGGCACGAAGTTGCCCACGTTGCGCACCACGAAGAGGTCCCCCGGACCGCTGGCGGTGATCATCGAGGTGACCAGCCGCGAGTCGGCGCAGGTCAGGAACAGCTGCGCGGGCCGCTGCCCCTCGCGTGCCAGCCGGGCGAGCTCCTCACGCACCAGGGGAGCGGTGTCCCGCTGGAACGCGCTGATGCCCCGCACCAGCTCCCGCGCGTGGCCGCCGGTCCGCTCCGGCCTGGCTGCGTCGGGCGGCTGCGGCGCGGTGCCGGGGAGGGGCTCGGTGGGCGGCCGCTCGCACTGGTGGTTGCGCCAGGCCGTCCAGGGCCGGCAGCGGCAGCCGCTGTCCGGGGTGCCGCCGGTCTGCCGCCCGCCGGGCGTGGGGTGCCCGGCCAGGTCCCCCGGCTCCGCGATCCGCAGTCCGGCACGGCGGCCGGTGATCTCCACGGTGCCGCCCCGCGCGCGGTGGGTGCTCTGCCAGTCGTGCAGCGCCTCGTACGCGGCGTGGTCCATGAACGACCCGTCCAGCGCCACGACGGTGTCGGCCCCCGGCGGGACGAGGTGCAGGGCCCGGCTCAGGCGCGGTACGGCGAGGAACGTCAACTGCCCGCGGACGTGGACATGATGGGTGCCTCCCTTCTCCTCGTGGGTGATGCGGGTACGGGTGAGACGGTGCAGTGCCACGGCGACGGCCACGGCGATGCCCAGGACGACACCCTCCAGGACGCCCAGGGACACCACGCCGAGGGTGGTGACGGCGTAGACGAGGACCTCGCGGTGGCGGGTCACCGTGCGGATGTGGTGCAGGGACACCATCTGGATGCCGACGGCCATCACCAGGGCGGCGAGCGAGGCGAGCGGGATGAGCTCCAGGAGAGGGACCATCAGCAGCGCGGCGATCACTACGAGAACGCCGTGCAGCATCGTGGAGTTCCGGCTCACGGCACCGGCGCGGACATTCGCCGAACTGCGCACGGCGACCCCCGCCACGGGCAGGCCGCCGAGGGACCCGGAGACGATGTTGGCGGCGCCCTGACCGAGGAGTTCACGGTCCAGGTCGGAGCGCTTGACGTGCTGCGGACCGGGGCGCGCCGAGGCCAGCTTGTCGACGGCGACCGCGCCGAGCAGGGACTGCACGCTGCACACCAGCGTGGTGGTGAGGACGGCGGCGACGAGGCCGAGGACGGGCCCCTCGGGCAGCCCGGCGAGGGCGTGGCTGCGCCAGGACGGCAGGTCGACCTGGGTCAGGGCGAGGCCCGCGGCGGACGCGACGGCGGTGGCCCCGGTGACGGCGACGAGCGCGGCCGGGATCCTGCGCAGGAAGCGGCCGATCCGGCCCGGGAGCCGTGGCCAGAACAGCAGGAGCGTCAGGGTGAGCAGGCTCGCCGAGACCGCGGCCGGGTCGAAGTCCGCCAACTGGGCGGGCAGCGCGCGGAGGTTGTCGGGCACGGAGCTCTGCGGGGTGCCGCCGAGGACGATGTGCACCTGGGCGACGGCGATGGTGACGCCGATGCCGGCGAGCATGCCGTGCACGATCGCGGGGCTGACGGCGAGCGCGCCGCGGGCCACCCGCAGGCAGCCCAGGCCCAGCTGGGCGAGGCCGGCGAGGACGGTGATGGCGCAGGTGGTGCGCCAGCCGTAGCGCTGGATGAGGTCGGCGGTGACGACGGTGAGTCCGGCGGCCGGGCCGCTGACCTGGAGGGGGGAACCGCCGAGCAGTCCGGCGACGAGGCCGCCCACGGCGGCGGCGACCAGGCCGGCCTGGAGCGGCGCGCCGGTGGCGAGGGCGATGCCGAGGGACAGGGGGAGGGCGATGAGGAAGACCGCGATCGAGGCCGACACGTCGGCGCCCGCGATGCGCGGGCGGCGCGGTCCGGTCGGCGGCGGGCTGTGGGGCGGGTGGGCGCGCTCGGTCCGGTTCAGGTCGGCGGCGCGGGCGGGGACGCAGGCTGACATGTTCCCGTCTCCTCGGGTCTGCGCGGTCGCGGAACGGGGTGCTCCGCGCTGCGGCGGGGCTGATCACGGCCGTGGGGCACAGCGGCGCAACGGCGGGCGAGTGCGCACACACTGCCAACTAGCGGTAAACGGATCGTAATGCGGAGTAAAAGGCAGATAGTGGCTTTCCCGGCATACAGCCCAAGGAATCACTCACGGGAGTGAAGTGCCCATTTCATCGGCTTGTCGTACTAATTCCTTCTCGCTCGCGTGCGACGTTGGCGGCGCTGCCGGAGTGGCCGTGGCAGCACCAGACATCACCCTCACCAGGGTTGGTCCGAGAGAAGGAAGAAGGTGGGCGGAAGATGGCCGCCACCCACAGGATCGCAGCGGGCGCCGTGATCGTCGCGGTCTGCGCCGCCTCACTCGCCGGTTGCGGGACCGACACCGAGAACACCGGAAAGGAGCGGGAGAAGGCCAAGCCGGCCCCGGCACCGAAGAACGTGGTCCGGCTGATCGGCGACGGTTCCACCGCCTACACCGGAGCCCAGCCGCACCTGACCGAGCCCGAGCGGCTGAAGCCGGGCGAGAAGCCGCCGCAGTTCGTCGTCTTCTCGTGGGACGGCGCGGGCGAGGACAGCCAGAAGCTCTTCTCGCACTTCCGCAAGGTCGCCAAGGAGAACAACGCGACCATGACGTACTTCCTGAGCGGCGTGTACATGCTGCCGGAGGAGAAGCGCGACCTGTACCGCCCGCCGCAGCACTCGCCGGGCCGCTCCGACATCGGCTTCAACGACGCGCAGGGCATCGCCGACACGGTGAAGCAGCTGCGCCTGGCGTGGCTCGAGGGCAACGAGATCGGCACCCACTTCAACGGCCACTTCTGCGGCAGCGGCGGCGGCGTCGGCGAGTGGTCGGTTGCGGACTGGAAGGACGAGATCTCCCAGGCCAAGTGGTTCGTGAAGACCTGGAAGACCAACACCGGCGTGAAGAACGCGGCCCCGCTCCCCTTCGACTACGACAAGGAGCTCATCGGCGCCCGGACCCCCTGCCTGGAGGGCCAGAAGAACTTCATGAAGGCCGCCCGCGACCTGGGGATGCGCTACGACACCAGCGGCGTGAACAACCAGGTCTGGCCGAAGAAGAAGGACGGCCTGTGGGATCTCTCGCTCCAGCTGGTGCCCTTCCCCGGGCGGTCCTTCGAGACGCTGTCCATGGACTACAACTACATGGTCAACCAGTCCGGCACGACCACCCAGGGCGACCCCGCCAAGCACGACCAGTGGGGTGACGAGATGCGGGACTCCCTGCTGCGCGGCTTCGACCGGGCCTACAACGGCAACCGGGCGCCGCTGATCATCGGCAACCACTTCGAGTCCTGGAACGGCGGCACCTACATGCGGGCCGTGGAGGAGGTCGTCGAGACGGTGTGCACCAAGTCCGAGGTGCGCTGCGTCTCCTTCCGCCAGCTCGTCGACTGGCTGGACGCCCAGGACCCGAAGACCCTCGAGAAGCTGCGCGGTCTGGGCGTGGGCGAGGCCCCGAAGAAGGACTGGAAGACCTTCCTGGCCGCTGCCCCCGCCCCGGCCCCGAAGGGCGTCCCCGGGGCCCCGGCGGCGAAGGACTGACCGGCTGAGCACCGGCCGGACCGCTTCGGCGTCTCCGGCCGGTCCGGCCGGTCCGCTGCGGTCAGATGCGGTGCCGGCGGATTCGGTCGCCCCGGGGTCTGGCCCCGGGGCGGCCGCTCACGCGGTGGCGGTGACGCTCTCGCCGAGCACGAAGGAGGGGTCGACCTGCGCCGCCAGGTCGGCCCCGGTGCGCTCGTTGCCCCACGACTGGGCGTTCTTGAGGTGGAAGTGCACCATCTGGCGCATGTAGCGCTCCCGGTCGCGCCGTTCGTAGGTCGCGTCGACGGCCTCGCGCAGCACGCGCAGGGCCCGGCGGTTGGGCTCCTCCAGGAGGTCGAACCGGGGCGGGCGGCCCTTCTCCAGCGCGCGCACCCAGTCGGAGTGCCCCATCGTCACCAGCAGGTCGTCCCCGGCCTCGGCCCGCAGGAAGTCGAGGTCGTCCGGCCCCTGCACCTTGTTGCCGACCACCTTCAGGGCGACGCCGAAGTCGCGGGCGTACTCCTTGTACTGGCGGTAGACGGAGACGCCCTTCCGGGTCGGCTCGGCCACGAGGAACGTGAGGTCGAAGCGGGTGAACATGCCGGAGGCGAAGGAGTCCGAACCCGCCGTCATGTCCACCACGACGTAGTCGTCGGGGCCGTCCACCAGGTGGTTCAGGCACAGCTCCACCGCCCCGGTCTTGGAGTGGTAGCAGGCGACCCCCAGGTCGGCGTCGGTGAAGGGGCCGGTGACCATCAAACGGGCGGCACCGCCGTCGAGTTCCACGGGCCGCGCGCACGCGTCGTAGACCGGGTTGTCCTCGCGCACCCGCA
The DNA here is from genome assembly GCF_010548465.1 of Streptomyces sp. SID14436. Lineage (GTDB taxonomy): Bacteria > Actinomycetota > Actinomycetes > Streptomycetales > Streptomycetaceae > Streptomyces. The sequence goes on from NZ_JAAGMD010000476.1 coordinate 13,168, forward strand.
GCAGCCGGGACCCCTCACCGGGCGGCGTCGTCTTGATCATCGTCGCCGTCGACGCGATGCGCGGGTTGGTGCCCCGTAGGTAGTCCTTGATCAGCGGCAGGTGCTCGCCCATCGCGGGCAGCGCGGCGGCCTCCTCCTCGGTCAGGCCGAGGGCGGGCCCCAGATGCTGGTTGATGTCCGCGTCGACCGCCAGGACCGAGGCTGACTCGGCCACGAGGTGGCGGATGAACAGGGAGGACAGAGTGGTCTTCCCGCTGCCGCCCTTCCCGACGAAAGCAATTTTCATGTTCACCAAGCGTAGTGGCGCGATAGCTGTATGTGGCACACCGGCGTGAAGAAGACCACTCCAAGGTGGGCCGGACGCTCGGGGTGCGTAGGGTCGTACCCATGAGTACGACAGGTGCGTCCGCTGGTCCTCCGTCCGGCTCCCGCCAGAGTGCGGGCGGCGGGGATCCCTTGGCGGCCCTGGGCTCCCTGCCCGGTGTGGCCGACTCGGTGGAGTCCGTGCGCAAGGCCGTCGACCGGGTCTACGGGCACCGGGTCATGCGGCGGCGCAGCAACGAGATCACGTCCGAGGCGGCGCTGCGCGGCGCGCGCGGCTCGGCCGCGCTCGGCGGCGCGGACTGGGCCCTGGAGGAGGTGCGGCGACGCACCGACTTCAGCGGTGACGACGAGGCGCGCACGGTGGGCGCGGCGCTGCGGCTGACCGCCGAGGCGGGGCAGTTGCTGTCCATCTGGCGGCAGTCACCCCTGCGGGTGCTGGCCCGGCTCCACCTGGTGGCCGCCGCCGACAAGGCGGAGTTCGTCGGCCGTCCCCGCAGGGAGGGCGAGCAGGTCGAGGAGCCGGGAATCGAGCTGCCCGTGCCCGGCGCGGCGGAGGCGCACGGACGGCTGGAGGGCCTGTCGGACCTGATCATCGCGGGCGGGTCCGCTCCGGCGCTCGTGACGGCCGCCGTGGTGCACGGCGAACTCCTCGCACTGCGCCCCTTCGTCTCGCACAACGGCCTGGTCGCCCGCACCGCCGAGCGGATCGTCCTGGTCGGCAGCGGGCTGGACCCGAAGTCGGTGTGCCCGGCCGAGGTGGGCCATGCCGAGCTGGGCCGCGAGGCGTATCTGACGGCCCTGGAGGGCTACGTGTCGGGTACACCCGAGGGCATGGCCGCCTGGATCGCCCACTGCGGACGTGCGATCGAACTGGGGGCGCGCGAGTCGACGGCGGTGTGCGAGGCCCTGCAGCGCGGAGCGGCCTGACGCGGGCGCAGCACAGGGCCCCCGCGCGCCCGGGGAGCGGTGGTGGCGTGGCACAGAGATGCGGCGGTACGAATGCTCGTACCGCCGCTGGCATGTCCACCGGGTTACCAAGCGTCCTCGTTATGTGCCCATCAGGTCGGGTACTTTGCCCGTCACCTGGTGCGGCTGGCCCGTAATCGACGGGTCGACGTCGCGTGGGTGCCTGGTGGCCATGCTCGGTCCGTGGGGCCTGATGCGTGGTGTGGGTGATCCTCTCGGATGTCCCTGGTCTCGCGGGCCGTAAATCCTTTGTACTCCAGGTCCGAAGGAAGCGGAAGTCCTGGCCGTACTTCTTTACTTTTGGGTTCAAATGGGCGCCAATCGGGCGCGTAATTCCGCAGTGCGTTCCGACTTCGCGCCCGTGTCCCCGGCGGGCTCCGAAGCGCCGGGCGGCACTGCGGAATTCCCGCCGGTGACGGGCGCTCAGGCCACGGTCGCCCGCCGCCGGCTGGCGTACCAGACCAGTCCCGCGGTGGCGGCGGCCGCGCCTATGGCGGCGGCGGCCACGAGCGCGGGGCGCGGCGGCACGGACAGGGCGGGCAGGCGCTGCTTGAGGCGCACCGGCCGGTGGAAGTCCAGGATCGGCCACTCACGCGCGAGAGCCTCCCGGCGCAGCGCCCGGTCCGGATTCACCGCGTGCGGATGTCCGACGGCCTCCAGCATCGGTACGTCGGTCACCGAGTCGCTGTAGGCGTAGCAGCGGTCGAGGTCGTACCCCTCGGACTCGGCCAGCTCCCGCACGGCCTCCGCCTTCGTCGGGCCGTACGCGTAGTACTCCACCTCCCCGGTGAAGCACCCGTCGTCGCCCACCACCATGCGGGTGGCCACGACCCGGTCCGCGCCCAGCAGTTCCCCGATCGGCTCGACCACCTCGGCGCCGGAGGTGGACACGATGACCACGTCCCGGCCCGCCGAGTGGTGCTCCTCGATGAGGGTGGCGGCCTCGTCGTAGATGATGGGGTCGATGAGATCGTGCAGCGTCTCCGCGACGATCTCCTTGACCTGCTGCACGTTCCAGCCGCGGCACAGCGCGGACAGGTACTTGCGCATGCGTTCCATCTGGTCGTGATCGGCGCCGCCGGCCAGGAAGACGAACTGGGCATATGCGGTACGCAAGACCGCCCTGCGGTTGATCAGACCGCCTTGGTAGAAGGACTTGCTGAACGTGAGCGTGCTCGACTTCGCAATGACCGTCTTGTCCAGATCAAAGAAGGCCGCTGTGCGGGGCAAGGAGTGGTTTTCCACGCCCCGAGCATAGGCGCAGCCCATTCGGCGTAAGGTGGGGCGCGTGGGTTTGCCTGAGAAGGCTCTCGGGTACACCATGGAAGTCACGGATCGTTCGCGACCGTGCTAACCCGGCCCGACTCCTCCCCCCCCGAGTCGGCCGTGGGGACGACCCCCGCTCTCCCCCCCGGCGGGGGTCGTCGCATGTCCGGATACTTTTCCGCCCCCTTCGCGCACCTCGGCGCGCCTCCCTGCCTCACCGCAGGGGAGCGGTTTGGCATGCCCATGATCTGTCACGCTGTGTAGCGCTCAGGCTGCTCTACGGAAGTCGGACAGCAGGGGTGCCCGACTCACCGGTATGGGTGACGGCTGTATTCACAGCCCCCGATTTGTCCACAGTTCTCGACCAAGATCCACTCGATTTTCCGGAGCGCTGCATCGTGTTTCCGACGCGGCCGTCCGAGGCGAGTTCACGGCCGGATGTGTATGTCGAGCCGCGTTTGGCCGGTTTCCGTCGGATCTCCGTATGAGAGGGCGCTTTCCGGCACTTCACACGTAGGGACTTCGCGCAGCCGGAGGCGCCGCGCGATCCGCAGAGCAAGGGGGACGACCATGGCTGGAACCGTCGCACACGACCCGCCGCCGCCCGAGACCGGAGGAGACCGGCAGGGCGGCCCGCTGATCGTCACCGAGGATGCCGGGCTGCTGGACGACCTGCTGCGCCTGTGCGCGGCCGCCGGTGCCACGCCGGAGGTCCACCACGGCCTGCCGGAACGCAGGGGGAGCTGGGAGGCGGCTCCGCTGGTCATCGTCGGGGACGACGCAGCCCGCAGGGTGCGCGGCGCCGCACGCCGGCGCGGGGTGGTGCTGGTCGGGCGCGACCAGGACGACTCGGGTGTCTGGCGACGCGCCGTCGAGATCGGCGCCGACCACGTCCTGATGCTTCCCGACGGGGAGCAGTGGCTGGTCGACCGCATCGCCGACGTCGCCGAGGGCGTCGGCCGGCCCGCGCTCACCGTGGGCGTCATCGGCGGCCGGGGCGGGGCCGGGGCGTCCACCCTCGCGTGCGCCCTCGCCGTCACCTCCGCACGGGAAGGGCTGCGCACCCTGCTCGTGGACGCGGATCCCCTGGGCGGCGGGCTCGACGTCGTCCTGGGCGGAGAGTCGGCCGACGGGCTGCGCTGGCCCGCGTTCGCCGCCTCACGCGGTCGGGTCGGTGGCGGCGCCCTGGAGGAGTCACTGCCCGAGATGCACTCGCTGCGGGTGCTCAGCTGGGATCGCGGCGACTGCGTGGCCGTACCGCCGCAGGCCGTCCGCGCGGTGCTCGCCGCCGCCCGCCGCGGCGGGGGCACGGTCGTCGTCGACCTGCCGCGCCGTGTCGACGACGGGGTCGCCGAGGCCCTCGCCCAGATCGACCTCGGGCTTCTCGTGGTCCCCGGCGAGCTGCGCGCCGTCGCCGCGGCCGGACGGGTCGCCTCCGCCGTGGGCATGGTGGTGCGCGACCTGCGCGTGGCGGTGCGGGGGCCGTACGCGCCCGGCCTCGACGACCGCGAAGTGGCCCGGCTGCTCGGGCTGCCCCTCGTGGGTGACGTGCCCGTCGACCCCGACCTGCGGCGTGGTCACGAGGCGGGCCGGCCGCCGGGTGCCTCGCCCCGGAGCCCGCTGGCCCGCTTCTGCAAGGAGTTCTGGGAGCGCGTGCTGGTGGAGGCGAGGGCGGCATGAGGGCGGGGGAACAGGGGGTGCCCGGGAGCAGTGGGACACGGCGGCCGGACGCTTCCGAGGGCAGTCGCCGGAGGGTGGGTGAGCGGGGAACGCGTGCCCGCGGCGGGGGTGCGAGCGGGCCGCCGTCCGGGCCGAGCCGGGAGGGGCCGGCGGGTGTTGTGGTGGGGCGTGGCGCTCGGGTGCTGGTGTGGGCGGGGGCACGGCCGGGGGCCGGGGCGGCATCCGCGGGGAGGACGGTCGGCGGGGCGCTGAACGCCGACGTCAGGGGCGTGGAGGTGAGGCGCGCCGGAGCAAGGGGCGCTGTGGCCGGGGCGGGTCCGGCCGGCGGAGCGCGGCACGTCGACGTGCGGGGCTTGGGGACGAGGTGCGCCGGCACCAGGGGCGCCACGGCGGGGGCCGGTCCGGTCGGCGGGGCGTGTGAGGGCGGGGAACTCGGCGAACCCGGTGAACTCGGCGACAAGGCGCGAGGAGAGGGGTCCGCGGGGCTTTGGTCCGCGTGGTCCGGGTCGGGGCGCCCACCGCAGCCCCGGGTGCCGTCCCCATCTCCGTCCCCGTCCCCATCTCCGTCCCCGCGTCCGCCCGTGTCCGCGCCTCTGCCGCTGTCCAAAGCGCCGTTCTCGGTGGCTCCGTCGCTGCCTTCGGGGCCGTCCGACGGCGGGCGCAGGCCGGGACGCGGGGCGGGCGAGGGGACGCGGGGCGGGCGAGGCGGGGGGCAGGGCGGTGACACGGTGGTGGCTCCCGGGCTGCTCGACGGGGTCCGGCGATGGCTGGCCGAGAGCGGGGCCGAACCGACCCCCGCGCGGGTCGCACAGGCACTGCGGGACCAGGGGCGGGTGCTGGGAGACGCCGAAGTGCTCTGGGCCGCGCAGCAGTTGCGGTCCGAGCTGGTCGGCAGCGGCCCGCTGGAGCCGCTGCTCGCCGATCCGTCCGTGACCGACGTGCTGGTGTCGGCACCGGACCGGGTCTGGGTGGACCGGGGCGGGGGCCTGGAGCTCACGGGCGTCCGCTTCCCCGACGCCCCGGCCGTACGGCGTCTGGCGCAACGGCTCGCCGCCGTGGCCGGCCGCCGCCTGGACGACGCCCGCCCCTGGGCTGACGCCCGGCTGCCCGACGGCACGCGGCTGCACGCCGTTCTTCCGCCGGTCGCCGTCGGCTGTGCCTGCCTCTCCCTGCGGGTGGTGCGGCCCCGCGCGTTCACGCTCGACGAGCTGGTGGCGGCCGGGACGGTCCCGCCCGGTGGTGACCGGATTCTGCGGGCGCTGCTGGAGGCGCGGTTGTCGTTCCTGGTCAGTGGCGGTACGGGATCGGGGAAGACGACGCTGCTCAGCGCCCTGCTCGGGCTGGCCGGGCCGGACGAGCGGCTCGTCCTGGCAGAGGACTCGGCAGAACTGCGGCCCGACCACCCGCACGTCGTCCGCCTGGAGACCCGGCCCGCCAACCAGGAGGGGGCGGGCCTCGTCACCCTCGAGGACCTGGTGCGGCAGGCGCTGCGGATGCGGCCGGACCGGCTGGTCGTCGGCGAGGTCCGCGGCTCGGAAGTGGTCCATCTGCTGGCCGCCCTGAACACCGGTCACGACGGCTCGGGGACCGTGCACGCCAACGCGGCGGCCGACGTGCCCGCCCGGCTGGAAGCCCTCGGTACGGCGGCCGGGCTGGACCGGCTCGCGCTGCACAGTCAGGTCGCCGCCGCGCTGTCCGTGGTGCTCCACCTGGCGCGTGACCGCTCCGGACGGCGGCGGATCGCGGAGGTGCACGTCCTGGAGCGGGACCCGTCGGGACTCGTCCGGACCGTGCCCGCCCTGCGGTGGGGACCGGAGGCGTTCATCCCGGAACGGGGCTGGGAGCGGCTGCGGGGGCTGCTCCGGAACCCGTACGCCGACGTCGGTCTGTGAGACCGGTGCGGCGGCGGACGCCCGCCCGCACGAACCCGGGCCGCAGGACCTGAGGAGGCAGGTCCGAGCCGTTCAGGGGTGCGGCGGCGGGTCGCGCCACGAGCGAGCGGCAGCCGCGGAGTACTGGTCCACGAAGTCCGCGAAGTCCGCGAAGTCCGCGAAGTCCGCGAAATCCGTGAAGTCCACGACGTGCACGAGAACTCCTGTGCCGAGCACAGGTGGTGAGAGGAGGGATCAGGAATGTACGGCACGACCGGAGTGGCGGCGGGAGCGGCCACGGCCTGCCTGGGTGCCGCGGTGTGGCTGCTGGGCGGGGGCCGGGCAGGGCGGGCCCGGTTGCTGCCCGCCGGAGCGTTGCCGGCGGACAGCGGCCCACGGGGCTGGCCCCGCGCCGTCCGCGAGTGGCGACGGATCCGCGGGC
>NZ_JAAGMD010000020.1 GCF_010548465.1 Streptomyces sp. SID14436
GGGAGCGGCGGCCGGTCGCGCCGGGCGAGGACCTCGGTGGCGCGGACTCCGGGGAGCGGTCCGGGCCGCGTGTCCCGGGCCGCCCGCGCGGCGCTGCGCCGGGACAGGTCGTCGACCACCTCGCGTTCGCCGCGCCCGCGCAGGAGCAGCAGGACGAACGGGTCGGCGTCGAGGAGACGCGCGGTCGCGTAGCAGAGCGCGGCGGCGTGCTTGCAGGGGTGACCGGAGTCCGGGCAGCTGCACCTCGGGGCGAGGTCTCGGGGGCCCGGCAGCAGCGGGACGCCGCAGTCGGCGAGGGACTGGGGCATCACCTTGTCCAGCAGGGCGGCGATGTGACCGGGCCGGTCGGCGGCCGCGTCCAGAAACCTGTCCCACTCTGTGTCCGAGAACGTCCGCAGCCGCACCTGCACGCGGTACGGCCGCGGGCGGCTGCCCCGGACGTACGCGAGGACGAGGCCCGGCGTCACGGTGATCGCGTCGACGTGTCCGCGCTGCGCGTACGCCCGTCCCCGCGCCAGCCGCGCAGCGTCCAGCGCGCCCTCCTCCAGCGCGGTCACCCAGGCGTTGCCCCACCAGGTGTCGGCGATGCCGTCCGCGCCGCTGTCGCGGGGCGGGAAGGCCGGGAAGGTGCGGCGGTGTTCGCCGTCGCGGTCGGGGGCGGCCATGGAACGGGGCGTGCGGGGCTCCGCGCCCGGGGCAGGCGCACCCATCGGGGCCGCCGTCCCGGCGGACGGCTGCCGCC
>NZ_JAAGMD010000041.1 GCF_010548465.1 Streptomyces sp. SID14436
CGGCAGTCCGTCGGCGCGGCGCAGCGCGGTCACCGGCAGCCGCCCGCCGGCGAGGGCACGCGCCAGCCGGGCCATGCCGCGCAGGTCGGCCAGGGCGGTGGAGAGGATGTCGACCCGGCTGTCGGGGTCGTCCACCCAGTCCACCGGCACCTCGTGGATCCGCAGCCCGGCGCGCTCGGCGAGCACCAGCAGTTCGGTGTCGAAGAACCACTCACGGTCCTCGACCAGGGGCAGCAGATGTTCGGCGACGTCCCGCCGCACCGCCTTGAATCCGCACTGCGCGTCGGTGAAACCCACCGCGAGGGTGCCGCGGAGCAGGTGGTTGTAGCAGCGCGAGATGATCTCCCGCTTGGGTCCGCGCACCACCCGCGAGCCGCGGGCCAGGCGGGTGCCGATCGCGACGTCCGAGTGCCCGGAGATCAGCGGGGCGACCAGCGGCAGCAGGGCGGCGAGGTCGGTGGACAGGTCGACGTCCAGGTAGGCGAGCACCGGCGCGCGGGAGCGGGTCCAGGCGGCGTGCAGCGCCCGGCCCCGCCCCTTCGCGGCCAGCCGGATCCAGTCGGTGCACGGCAGCTCGCGGGCCAGGCGTGCCGCGATCACCGGGGTGCGGTCGGTGCTGGCGTTGTCGGCGACGGTGATGCGGAACGCGTACGGGAACGTTTCTGTCAGGTGGGTGTGGAGCCGCCGGACACAGGGCTCCAGGTCGTCCTCCTCGTTGTGCACGGGGACGACGACGTCCAGCACCGGATCCGGATGGCCCGCGGGGAGCGGCGCGCGGCGCGGCAGCACGGCCGGCGCCGCGGTGGTGGAGGGGGTGCGGCGGCATGCCGGGGCGGACCGCCTCGCGGTACTCATGGCTGGATCACGGTCTCTCTCCGGCGGAACGGGCACGGCGCGCCCCGTTGACGGGTGCATGCCGAACAGGTCGGTGGACGGGTGGCGGACGGGTGGCTCACGGTCGTGGTCGCAGCGGTCGTGGTCGTCGGAACGGTCGCGGTCGGACCGGTCGGTGGGCGAAGGGAGGGGCGCGGAACGCGCGCCGGGTGCCGCTAGCCGCTGGCGGCCGATTCCCCACCGGCCGACGACGAGGGGTCTCCGCCGGACGCGCCGGTCGGCGGGGGAGGGCCCGCCGTGACGGAGTGCGACGGGGGCGGCCCGCCCGTCGCCCGTCCGTCCGCCCCTTCCGGGGTGGAGGTCGGCGGCGTGGTCGGTGTGCGGTCGCCCGCGGGCGGCGTGGTGCCGGAGACGTCCGTGGACGACGGGCCGGTGGGCGCCCGGGACACGGTGGCGT
>NZ_JAAGMD010000066.1 GCF_010548465.1 Streptomyces sp. SID14436
CCCGCACGGCGTCCGCGGCGACCAGCAGCACGACCCAGCCGGCCCCGGCCAGGAACGGCGCCAGGACCGGGCCGAGCCGGGGGGTCAGGGCGAGCCCGCTCGCGGTGAGCGCGAGCGCGGGCAGCAGCCAGGCCAGGGCCCGCGGCCCGTAACCGGGCAGGGCGAGCGTCGCCAGCCCGTTGAGGCCGAGCGCGGCGGTCAGGACCGCCACGGTGCGGATCATCAGCAGGCGGAAGCCGTGCATCGGGGCGACCACGGCCATCTCGTACGTGGGGTCCAGCGCGGGCCCGTAGGACAGCGCCACCCCGGCGAGCGGCAGCAGCGGCGCGAGGGCGAGGAAGAGGGTGGGCGAGGTGGTGCCGCGCATCGTGTGGCTCGCCATGACGGTGAGCAGCAGGACGGCCCCGACCGCGCCCAGCCAGGAACGCCGCAGCACCGGGGTGGCGGCGAGGAGGCGCGCGGTGTGGTCGGCGACGCCGGTGCGCAGCAGCAGCGACTCCAGCAGGCCCGGGCGGGGCGCGTCCAGGGCGGCGTCGAGCCGTTCCCAGCCGGCGTCCAGGGCGACGGGGTCACCGGCCTCGGCGAGCACGGCCCGGCAGGCCGCGCAGGCGGTGAGGTGACTGTCGGCGGACCACAGCATCGGCGCGGTCAGCTCGCCGCGCGCGTAGGCCCGCAGGTCCTCCTCGGGGACGTGCCAGCCGCCCGTCGCGCCGGAGGGGCCCCGCGTCCCGCCGTCCCGGTCGTCGCCGGCCGCGCCGTGCGAAGGTGTGTTCGTCATGCCAGCGCCTCCCGCAGTTGCTTGCGGGCCCGCATCGCCCGCGTCTTGACCGTGCCCGGCGGGATGCCGAGCAGGACGGCGGCCTCACGGGTGGTCAGCCCGTCCAGCACGGTCGCCTGGAGCACCGCGCGCAGTTCGGGGGAGAGCCGGACCAGCGCACCGGCCAGGTCCCCGTGCTCCACGCCGGCCAGCACGCGCTCCTCCGCCGACGCCTCGTCCCGGTGCCGCAGCCGGGCCAGCGTCTGCCGCAGCCGGCCCCGGGCACCGGCGCCGCGCAGGGCGTCGATCAGCCGCCGGGAGGCGATCCGCCACAGCCAGCCGGCGGCGTCCGCGCCGGAGTCGCGGTAGCGGGCCGTGCCGCGCCAGACGGCCAGGAAGGTCTCCTGGACCACGTCGTCGACGACACCCGCGTCCGCGCAGCGGCTGCGCATCCGGGCGGTCAGCCACGGCGCGTACCGCCGGTACAGCTCCTCG
>NZ_JAAGMD010000092.1 GCF_010548465.1 Streptomyces sp. SID14436
ACCCGGTGGTGGAGGCGGACCCGGAGGAGCCCGCGGGCCGGGACCGCGCCGGTGGACCCACGGCCGGCTGGGACCCGGTGGCCACGGTCGATCTCGTGGACCCGTTGGCACCGTCGCCCGGTCCGGACGCCGACGACGCCGGGCCCGGCGCGGACCCCGGCGGCGACCCGGTCCGGGACCTCGTGCAGGCCGCCGTCGCCGACCGGCCGCTCGACGAGGTCGTCGACCTCATCAGCTCCCTGGAACGCTCGCCCGAGCACGCCCGGGCCGTGGTGGACGCGCTGCGCGCCGCCGGAGTGGACCGCCCGGTCGAGGACGTGACCCGGCTGGTCGCCCTGCTGACCCGCCCGCCGCGCGAGGCCGGCAGCGCCGACGAGGTGATCCGCGCCGCCGCGGCCCACCGGCCCGTGGAGGACGTGACCCGGCTGGTGGCACTCCT
>NZ_JAAGMD010000114.1 GCF_010548465.1 Streptomyces sp. SID14436
GGGGTCCCGCCCTACGGCGCGCCGGGCGCCCCCCTGCCGCCGCCCCCGGTCGCTCCCACCGGGCCCGGCGCCCCGATGCCGCCCGGCGTCCCCATGGGCCACGGCGGCCCCGCCGGCTACGGCTACCCCGGCTACCCCCAGGGCTACGGCTGGTCCGGCATGCCGCTGCCGCCGCAGAACGGGGCGGGGACCGCGGCGATGGTGCTCGGCATCCTGGCCTGCTGCATGTTCTGCGCCTACGGCGTGGTCTCCGTGGTGCTCGGCATCCTCGCCATCGTCTTCGGGATCAAGGGACGCAAGCGGGTCGCGGAGGGGCTGGCCGACAACCACTCGCAGGCCCAGACGGGTCTGATCACGGGCATCATCGGCCTGATCCTCGGTCTCGCCGTCGTGGTCGTGATCGTCGTCAGCATCGTGGTCGCCGTGAACAGCGAGAGCACCTACGAGGACGACGACGACTACTACTACGGTGCCCGGCGCCCGGTGGTCACCGCGCCCGCCCTCGGCTGAGGTCCGCGCCCGCCGACCGTCGTCCCTCCGGGGCCGG
>NZ_JAAGMD010000156.1 GCF_010548465.1 Streptomyces sp. SID14436
GCGGGGCGGGGGCGGGCAGCTGCGGCCCGGGGCGGTGTCGTCCATGTCCGCCCGGTGGAGTCCGTAGCCGACGCGGCGCCGGGCGGCCGCTTCGAGCGCGTCGCGCAGGGGTCCGCTGCGCAGGCGTGCCCCGGGGCCCAGCAGGCCCTCGACGACGTCGAGCGCGCCGGTGAGGTCACCGTGGTCCAGGCGTTCGCGGACGCCGGTGAGGCAGTCGGGGTCGCGGTGGGCCCGGTCGACGGCCTGCAGGCAGGGCAGGGGCGTGCCGGTCAGCTCGGCGAGCAGGGTTTCCCGGCGGATCTCGTCGGGCGGGTG
>NZ_JAAGMD010000180.1 GCF_010548465.1 Streptomyces sp. SID14436
GCCGCCGAGCCCGTGCCGCTTCCCCCGCAGCCGCAGCCGCCCCGGCCGGAGGCGGAGGCGGAGCGCCCGCGGGGCGCGTGGCAGCGCTTCCTGCGCTGGTGGCGCGGCTACTGACCGGCCGCCCGGTCCTCGGGACGGTCCCAGGCCGCGAGCACCCGGCCACTGCGGAAGCGGTGCTCCACGCCCGTCACCGGATCGGTGAACTCCAGCGTCCGCGCCAGCAGTTGCAGCGGCCGCCGGAAGTCACCGGCCGGGACGGGCGGCGTCACCTCCGGGTACAGCGGGTCGCCGAGCAGGGGGACGCCCAGGGCGTTCATGTGCACCCGCAGCTGATGCGTCTGCCCGGTGCGGGGGAGCAGCCGGTAGCGGCCCAGGCCGTCCTCGCGCCGGCCGAGCAGCTCGACGCGGGTCTCGGCGTTCGGCTCCCCCGGCACCTCCCGGGCGGTGAGGACCCCGCGCTCCTTGACGATCCGGCTGCGCACCGTCCGGGGAAGCGTCAGCCCGGGATCGTACGGGGCGACGGCCTCGTACTCCTTGTGCACGCGCCGGTCGCGGAACAGCGTCTGGTAGGCGCCGCGCACCTCGGGCCGCACCGTGAACAGCACCAGGCCGGCGGTGAGCCGGTCGAGGCGGTGCGCGGCCCCCAGTTCCGGGATGCCGAGGTCCCGGCGCAGCCGGGCGAGCGCGGTCTCGGCGACGTGGCTGCCGCGCGGGGTGGTGGCCAGGAAGTGCGGCTTGTCCGCGACGACGATGTGCTCGTCGCGGTACACGACCTCCAGCGGGAACGGCACCGGCACCTCGGCGGGCAGGTCCCGGTGGAACCACAGGAACATGCCCGCCGCGTACGGGGTGTCCGGCGGTACCGGCCGCCCGTCCGCGCCGACGACGCGGCCCGCGGCGAACAGGGCGTCGACGGCCCCGGGGCCGGCCGAGAGCCGCTCGGCCAGGTGGTCCCGCACGGTGGCCCAGCGCTCCCCGGCGGGCAGCCGGACCCGTACGGGGTCCACGCCGTCGCGTTGCGGCAGGGGAGCGGGCGGGATCCGGCGTCTGCGTCTCACGGCGGCCAGCGTACGAGGCGCCG
>NZ_JAAGMD010000205.1 GCF_010548465.1 Streptomyces sp. SID14436
GGCCCGGCGGCTGGACGCCGCCCGGCCGGTGGCGGCGGCCGGATGAACGCGGCAGGCGGCCGGATGAACGCCGAACGCGGCCGGACGGGCACGAGGGCCGCCGGCCGGAAGCACGAGCAGGACAGGGGAGGACCGACATGCCGTTGACCGTCGACGAGAACAGCCTCAAACAGGGCGTGCTGTCCCTGGTGGTGACCCTGGTGGAGGTCATCCAGGAGGCACTGGACCGCCAGGCGCTGCGCCGCATGAACGGCGGCGACCTGACCCCCGAGGAGTCCGAGCGGCTGGCGGACGCCCTGCTGGAACTGGACGAGGCGCTGGAACAGATCAAGGAGGACCACGGCATCGTCTCCTCGGTGGCCGACCTGCACCGCGGGCTGGACGAGGTGGTCGACGACGTCGTGGACAAGCTGATCAACCCCCGGCGCTGGGCGGAGGAGGCACACGGATGACCGAGCAGTCGGCGCTCTACGTGTACGCGCTGGTCCCCGACCGGCCCGGCGCCGCCGACGGCGTGACCGGGCTGGACGGCCGCCCGCTGCGGCTGGCCGCGGTGCCCGGCACCGGCGTCGCCGCGCTGGTCCACGACGCCGCGCCCACCCCCTTCGAGGGCGGCGACGACGAGGTGCGGCGCTGGGTGGCGGAGCAGAGCGAGGCGGTCACCGCCGTCTGGGAACGCACCGGCAGCGTGCTGCCGATGACCTTCAACGAGCTGGTCGCGGGCGACCCCGGG
>NZ_JAAGMD010000225.1 GCF_010548465.1 Streptomyces sp. SID14436
CTGCTGCGCGACGCCGGGCTGCGCCGCCGCCTCGGCGACGCCGCGCGGGCCCGGGTCCTGGAGAGGTTCACCCTGGCCCAGTGGAACGACGGCTACCGCGCGCTCTACGACGACCTGGTGCCGCGGGCACCGGCGCCCGTCCGCGGCGCCGCGGGGCTGGAGAGGGTGACGGCACCATGAACCCTGGCGACCGGGCCCGCCCGCCGCGCGGAGGCGACACGGTGGCGGACCTGCTGACCACCCTGGAACCCGACCTGCCGGCCGCCGCGGACGAACTGCAGATCGCCACCCTCCTCGAACGCCGCGGCCTGACCGACGAGGAGGCCACGGCCCGCTACGGCCGGGACGTTTTCGCCCTGTCCCGCGAGCTGTTCCGGCGCCTGCCGCCCCGCCCCGTCCAGGAGCCGCCGCCCGGGACCACGACCCCCCGCTCCCGCGCGGCGCGTCTGCTGTCCCACGGCCCGCTCTACGCCGTGCCCAGCCTGGTGTACCCGGCGGTCCTCGTCGCGCTCGGCGGTCCCGCCCTGGTCCGCGGCATGCTGCTCGCCACCTCCCTGGGCTGGGTCTGGGGCATGGGCACCAGCGTGGCCGCCTACCGGCTGCTCGGACAGGGCCGGCCGCGGGCCGCCGCACGGCTGTGGCGGCGGCTGACCCTGCTGGGACTGGGCGTGGCGGTCGCGGACGCCGCCCTGCTCGCCACCACCGGCGACGGCGGAGCGGGCCTGGTCGCCTTCGTCGTGGCCCAGGTGGGCTACCAACTCGCCTCCGGAACCATGCTGTTCTACGGGCTGGAGTGGCGCCTCGCCCTGATCGCCCTGCCCGCCGCCGGCCTGGGCGTGACCTACATCCTGCTCGGGTTCGACCCGAACCGGGCCGCCCCCGCTCTGCTCGCCGGAGCCGTCACGAGCGCGCTGGCCCTCGGCGCCGCCTGGTGGGCCACCCGCGCGCGGGGCGGGACCGCCCGCCCGAACCGGCCGGACACGGTGCGGCCCACGCTCATCGGCACCCTGCCGTGCGTCGTGTACGCGATGCTGTCCGCGCTCTTCCTGATGTTCAACAGCGCCCGCTTCATCACGGCGCCGCTGGACCTCGCGATCACGGTCGCACCCCTGGTGCTCGGCATGGGCGTCCTGGAATGGCGCTCGCACCGCTTCCACGACCAGGCCGTCACCCTGCTGCGGCGGACCTCGGCGACCGCCGAATTCCGCCGCCGCGCCTGGCTGCTGCTGCTGCGTGAACTGGGCGTGAGCATGCTGGTCCTGGCCGTCCTCGGGGCGCTCCTGCTGGGCGTGCTCGCCGCGGCCGGGGTCCTCACCCCGAGGGCGGTGCTGCTGCTCGGCGCGTACCTGCTGCTCGGCGGCGCCTACTTCGCCGGCTACATCCTGGTCAACCACGGCGAGTTCCGCTGGATCCTCACCGTCGTCGGCGTGGTGGCCGTGCTCGACATCGCCGCCACGCTCTCCCTCTCGTCCCGCTTCGCACCGTACGGAGAGGTCCCCGTGTTCCTGGCGGGCTGCCTCACCCTGCTCGTGCTGTTCCTGACAGCGCTGCGGCAGAACATCGGACGGGTCGCCCCCTACCGGTGACCCGACGCCCCCGCAAAGGAGTCGAAGTCATGCACGTCGCCATACTCGCCGGAGGACGCGGTGTCCGGCTGCGGCCCTACACCACGGCCCTGCCCAAACCGCTGATGCCCATCGGCGGGGAGTACGCCATCATCGACATCATCCTCCAGCAGCTCGCCGCCCAGGGCTTCACCCGGGTGACCCTCGCCGTGGGCCACCTCAGCTCCCTGGTCAAGGCCTTCGTCGGGGACGGATCCCGCTGGGGCCTCACGGTCGACTACGCCGAGGAGGACCGGCCGCTGTCCACCATCGGCCCCCTGTTCAACTTCCTGGACCGGCTGCCCGAGCACTTCCTCGTGATGAACGGCGACGTGCTCACCGACCTCGACTACGCCGCCCTGCTGCGCGCCCACCAGGCGTCGGGCGCGCCCCTGACCATCGCCGGACACCGGCGCGAGGTCAAGATCGAGTTCGGCACCCTGGAGACGGTCGGCGGCCGGCTCGTCGCCTTCACGGAGAAGCCCACCCTGTCCTACGGCGTCAGCATGGGCGTGTACGCCGTGTCCGGCCGGACGCTCGCGCGCTACCCGAAGAACACCCCCCTGGGCTTCGACCAGCTCGTGCTGGACCTGCTGGCCCGGGACGAGAAGCCGATGGTCTACGACTTCGACGGCTACTGGATGGACATCGGCAGCCCGGAGGACTACGAGCGCGCCAACCTCGCCTTCCCGGGCATGCGGTCCACGCTGCTGCCCGCCGTCCGGGACACCCGGAAGGTGGTCGCCTGATGACCGCCACCGTGGTGTTGTTCGGCGCGTCGGGATTCCTCGGCAGGCCGGTCGCCGGCCTCCTGGAGCGGGACGACCGCGTCGGCACCCTCGTGCGGGTCGGCCGCCGGCACCGGACGGACGGCGCCCGCCACGAGCGGCACGACCTCGTCCTGGACGGCACCGACGCCCTGGGGCGGCTGCTGCACCGGGCCGGACCCGACGTGGTGGTCAACTGCGCGGGCCGCCTGTCCGGTGGACCGGTCGCCCTGGTGGAGGCCAACGTCCTGGTCACCGCGCGGCTGGTGGAGGCCATGCGGGTGGCGGCCCCCGCCGCCCGGCTCGTGGTGCTCGGCTCGGCCGCCGAGTACGGGGCGGTCACCCCCGGCGTCCCCGTCCGCGAGGACGCGCCGGCCGCCCCGCTGAGCGCGTACGGGGTGACCCGGCTGGCGAGCACCCGGCTGGTCGAACTCAGCGCTACGGAGGGCGCCCTGGACGCGGTGGCGCTGCGGGTGTTCAACCCGGTCGGCCCCGGACTGCCGCCCGAGAACCTGCTCGGCCGTGCCGCCCAGTCCCTGCGCGAGGCGTCCCGCACCGGCGCGGACCACATCACGCTCGGACCGCTCGACGCCCACCGGGACTTCGTCGACGTCCGGGACGTGGCCGCGGCGATCGTCGCGGCGGCCCTCGCCGACCGGGTGCCGCAGCCGGTGCTCAACGTCGGCAGCGGCGAGGCCGTCCCGGTGCGCGACGCGGTCGCGCTGCTCGCCCGCACCGCCGGGTTCACCGGCCGGATCGCCGAGACCGCCCGGGCGCCGTCCCGGTCCCGCGACGTCCCCTGGATCGCCGCGGACGTGGACCGGATCCGCGCCGCCCTCGACTGGAAACCCGAGCACGGCCTCGCCGACTCGGTCCGCGCCGGCTGGGAGGGCTGAGGGTGCCGTGAGGATGCCGTGGAGGACAGCGCTCCTGGCCTGCTGCCTCGCCGTACTCGCCGGATGCGTCACCCCCGGCGGGCAGGGGAGGAACACCCCCGCACCGGTCGGCGCGTCCGCCGGCGACGACGCCGAGGACATCACCGGCGCGGTGGTCCAGCTGCAGGGCTACCGGGACGGCGGGCTGGACGAACTGGCCGACGGGACACACCGGCTGGCCGTCGTCGACCTGGCGCGGGACGCGGCCGCGTCCTACTTCTCCGCGGACGAGATCGGACGGCTGAAGCGGTCCGGCAGGAAAGTGCTCGCCTACTTCGAGATCGGGTCCCTGGAATGGTTCCGGCCGGACTACCCGGCGCTGCGGGACCGGCATCCCGACCTGTTCCTCGACGAGTGGACGGAGTGGCCCGGCGAGTACTTCGTGAAGTACTGGCAGGAACGGTGGTGGCAGGAGGCGGTCCGGCCGCGCGTGGACCGGGCGCTCGCCGCCGGCTTCGACGGGGTCTACCTGGACTCCGTGGTCGCCTACGAGGAGATCGCCCCGGAGCGGGTGCCGGGCCTGAGCACGGAGGAACTCGGCGCGCGCATGGTCGCCCTGATCCGCCGGATCAGCGCCTACGCCAAGCGCGTCGACCCCGGCTTCTGGGTCTTCCCGCAGAACGCGCCCGAACTGCGGCGCCACCCCGGCTACCTGGCGGCCGTCGACGGCATCGGCATGGAGGAGCTGTTCTACCGGGCCACCGACCTGCCCTGCGACCTCGACTACTGCGCCCCCAACCTGGCCGGGGCACGCGCCCTGCGCCGGGCGGGCAAGGTCGTCGTCGCCATCGACTACGCCGTCAGGCCGGAGAACATCGCCGACGCGTGCCGCCGCTACCGGGAGGAGGGCTTCGCCGGCTACGTGACTGTGCGTGACCTGGACGTGGTGTCCCCGCCATGTCCCTGACCGACAGGAGAAGCACACCATGACGCACCAGACGCACGCATTCCACCGGATCGGCGTGATCGGCATGGGCTACGTCGGCCTCACCCTGACCGCCGCCCTGGCCCGCAAGGGCTTCGAGGTCCACGGGGTCGACGTGCAGCCGGCCGTCCTCGAGTCCCTGGGGAGGGGCCGGCCCCACGTCCACGAGCCCGGTGTCGACGAGACGTTCGCCGAGCACATCGGCGGCAGGATCCACATCGGCTCCGAACTGCCCGACGAACCGGTGGACGCCGCCATCCTGTGCGTGTCGACCCCGGTCGACGAGGAGACCCACGAGCCCTACCTCAAGAACCTGGCCGCGGCGACCGAGCACGTCGCCGAGCGCTGCACGCCTCGGACCCTGGTGGTCGTCCGCAGCACCGTGCCGGTCGGCACCACCCGTGAGGTGGTCCTGCCGCGGCTGCTGGACGCCTGGGGCCGGGCCCGCCTGGTCATGGCGCCCGAACGGACCATCCAGGGACGGGCGCTGACGGAACTGACCGGTCTGCCCCAGGTCGTGGGCGGCCTCGACGAGGACAGCCTGAGGAGCGGACGCGACCTCTTCGGCGGACTCGCCGACCAGGCCCTGCCCGTGTCCAGCCTGGAGGCGGCCGAGCTGGTCAAGCTCACCAACAACTGCCACACCGACGTCATCTACGCCTTCGGCAACGAACTCGCCATGCTCAGCGAACGGTTCGGACTGGACCCGCTCGAGGTGATCCGGGCGACCAACCTGGACTATCCGCGCCCGGACATCGCCAGGCCCGGGTACGTGGGCGGCGGCTGCCTGTCCAAGGACCCGTACATCATGGCGTTCGCCGGTGAACGCGCCGGCTACCGGCCGGGACTGATCGGCGCGGCGCGGAAACTGAACGAGGACCTGCCGGTCCACGTGGCGGCCCGCGTGGCCGACGCCCTGCGGGAGACCGGCGGCACCACCCTGTACGTGCTCGGCTGGGCCTACAAGGGCTGGCCGCCCACCGACGACATGCGGGGCACCCCGATCGCCGCCATGATGCCGGTCTTCGACGCGGCCGGACTGCGGGTGCTGGGCCACGACCCGCTGGTGGGGGCGGAGGTGATCCGGGCCCACGGCGGCGAACCCGTGGACGACGTCCTTGCGGGCTTCCGCGAGGCCGACGCCGTGCTCGTCGTCACCGACCACCCCGACTACCGCGCCCTCGACATGACCCGCGCGCTGGAGGGCTCCCGCACCCGCCTGGTGTTCGACTCCTGGCGGATCCTCGACCGGGCCGGCATCACCGCCCGGGGCGTGCGCTACGAAGGACTCGGCTACACATCGGCGGCCCCCGCCGCCCCGGTCCCGGTGGTGACGGCATGAAGACACTCATCCTGGGCGGCGCGGGCTTCATCGGCCTCCACCTCGCCCGCAACCTGCTGGCCGACGGCCACCGCGTGACCATCGTGGACGACTTCTCCCGCGGCCGCGACGACCCGGCCCTCGCGTCCGTCGACGCCGAGGTCCTGCACGCCGACCTCACCCGGCCGGACGGCTTCGGTGACCTCCCGCACGGCTGGGACCAGGTGTACCTGCTCGCCGCCGTCGTCGGCGTCCGCAACGTCGAACGCGACCCGGCACGCGTGGTCCGCGTCAACAGCCTCGTCGTGCTGAACACCCTGGACTGGATCCGGCCCGGCGAACGCCTCTTCTTCGCCTCGACCAGCGAGGTGTACGCGGGCGGCGTCAGCGCCGGCACGGTGCCGGTGCCGACCTCCGAGAACGTGCCGCTGACCGTGCGGGACGTCACCGCGCCGCGCTTCGCCTACGGGGTGAGCAAGATGCTCGGCGAGGCCGCCGTCGTGCACACCGCCCGCGCCCGCGGCCTCCCCTGCGTCATCGGACGCTTCCACAACGTCTACGGGCCCCGCATGGGCGAGTCCCACGTCATCCCGGAAGTGGCCCTGCGGGCGCTGCGCGGCGAGGACCCGTTCCGGGTGTACGGCGCCGAACAGTCCCGGGCCTTCTGCCACGTCGACGACGCCGTGGACGCGATCCGCCGGCTGATGGTGCCCGGGGTCGCCGAAGGCCGGATCGTCCACATCGGCAACGACGGCGAGGAGACCAACATCGGCGACCTCACCAAGCTGGTGCTGCGCGTCGTCGGCCACGACCCCGAGATCACCTACGCGCCGGCCCCCGCGGGCTCGGTGGCCCGCCGCTGCCCCGACCTGCGCCTGCTGCGGTCCCTCACCGGCTACGAACCCGCCGTCTCTCTGGAGGACGGGGTCCGGCACACCGTCGCCTGGTACGCCGGCGAGCGCACCGCGGCACCCGGGTGAGCCCCGCACCGCGCCCGACCGCACACGCCCACGAGAAGGGGGCGAGGACCATGGAACCGCACCCGCCACCCGGGCCGGGCGGCCCGCTGGGACGACCGCGGCACGGCGCACCAGGGCGTGATCCCCGTGACGACGCCGCGCATTGAGGACTACGCGCTGATCAGCGACCTGGAGACGGCCGCGATGGTGAGCCGTCACGGCTCGATCGACTGGCTCTGCCTGCCCCGCTTCGACTCCCCGGCCTGCCTGGCCGCGCTGCTGGGCACGCCGGAACACGGCTTCTGGCGCGTGGCGCCCGTCGGCCGCGGCGCCTGCAACCGGCGCGCCTACCGGCCGGACACGCTGGTGCTGGACTCGGTCTGGGAGAGCGAGCAAGGGGCCGTGCGGGTCACCGACTTCATGCCGCCGCGGACCCAGTGGCCCTGCGTCGTCCGTGTGATCGAGGGCCTGTCCGGCGCGGTCCCCATGCGCAGTGAACTGCGCCTGCGGTTCCACCACGGACGCGTCGTGCCGTGGATCCGCGGCGTCGGCGCCTGCACCGTCGCGGTCGCCGGCCCGGACGCCGTCTGGCTCGACGTCGACGAGCCCGCGCCGGTGAGCGACCGGGAGGACGCCACCGTCGTGGACTTCACCGTCCGGGCCGGCCGCCGTCTCGCCCTGACGCTGGTCTGGTCGCCCTCGCACCGGGCCGCCCCGCCCGAGCCGCTGTCCGTCCCGGCGGAGACCGCGCTCAAGCAGACCGCCGACTTCTGGCGGAACTGGGCCGCCCAGTGCCGCTACCGGGGGCCCTGGCGGGAGGCCGTGGTGCGGTCACTGATCACCCTCAAGGCGCTCACCTACGCGCCCACCGGCGGCATCGTCGCGGCGCCCACCACCTCCCTGCCCGAGCGCATCGGCGGCACCGGCAACTGGGACCACCGCTACTGCTGGCTGCGCGACTCCAGCCTCACCCTGTCCTGCCTGCTGCGCAGCGGCTACCGCGGCGAGGCCGCCGCCTGGCTGGGCTGGCTGGTGCGGGCCGTCGCGGGTGACCCGGCCGACCTGCAGACGGTGTACGGCGTCCAGGGGCAGCGGCTGCTGCCGGAGACCGAGGCGCCCTGGCTGCCCGGCTACGAGGGCTCGCGGCCGGTGCGGTTCGGCAACTCCGCGACCGGCCAGTTCCAGCTCGACGTGTACGGCGAGGTGGTCGACGCGCTGTGGCTGTCGCTGCGCGCGGGGATCGCCATACCGGCCCACGTGTGGGAGCTGGTGGAGATCCTCATGGGCTTCCTCCAGCGGCACTGGCAGGAACCCGACCAGGGACTGTGGCAGGTGCGGGGCGGGCGGCGGCAGTTCGTGCACTCCAAGGTGATGGCGTGGCTGGCCGCCGACCGCGCCCTGCGCATGGGCGTGCTGCTCGGCCGCAACGGATCCTCCGGCGGCTGGCGGGCCATGCGCCGGGAGGTGCACCGGGAGGTGTGCCGGGAGGGCTGGGACCCCGTCCGGCGGTCCTTCGTGCAGTCCTACGGTTCGTCCGCCCTGGACGCCTCGGCCCTGCTCATCCCGCGGCTCGGGTTCCTGCCGCCCGGGGACGAACGGGTGCGCGGCACGGTGCGCGCCATGGAGCGGCTCCGGCACGGCGGGTTCGTCCGCCGCTACACCCCCGACGGCGACGGCGACGACGCGGAGGGCGCGTTCGTCTCCTGTTCCCTGTGGTACGCCGACGCCCTCGCCGCCACCGGCCGGACGGGGGAGGCCCGGGAGGCGTTCGAGCGGGTCCTCGGCATCCGCAACGACGTGGGGCTCCTCGCCGAGCAGTGGGATCCCGGCACCGGCCGCCAACTCGGCAACGCGCCGCAGGCGTTCAGCCACCTCGCGCTGGTGAAGACGGCCTTCGCCCTGTCGCCCGCCCCGCACCCGGCACCCCGGACGGGCCCGGCGCCGGGCCGGCCCTGACCGGGCGGTCCGTGCGGGACCGCGTCCCGCACGGACAGGCGCGGGCTACGCGCCCGCTTCCGGGCCGGGCACCGCGTCCCGGTAACCGTGCGGGTTGAGGCGCTGGAAGTGCCAGGTGTCCCGGCACACGTCCGTCAGGTCCCGGGCGGGCCGCCAGCCCCAGGCGCGGGTCAGCGCGGTCGGGTCGGCCACGATCTCGGGCACCGCGCCCGGCTCGGCGGGCAGCACCTCGTACGGCACCGGCCGGCCGGTCTCCGCGGTGAACGCGGAGATCACGTCGCGCACCGAACTCCCCTCACCGCGGCCCAGGTTGTACACCGTCATGCCCGGACCGTCGGCGAGGTGGTCGAGCGCCACCCGGTGCGCCTCGACGGCGTCCATGACGTGGAGGTAGTCCCGGACGGGGGTGCCGTCGGGAGTGGGGTGGGTGTCGCCCCGGATCTCCAGGCGGGGGCGCCGCCCGTCGGCCACCAGCGCCATCTGTGCCAGCAGCGACTCGGGCGCGTTGCGCTGGTCCTCGCCGAGCAGGCCGCTGGGATGGGCGCCGGCCGGGGTGGAGCAGCGCAGCGCCACCACGGTGCACTGGGGGCAGTGCCGGCAGACGTCCTCCAGGATGCGCTCGCAGACCCATTTCGACATCGCGTACGGGGTGACCGGGCGCGGCGGGGTCCGCTCGTCCAGCGGGCCGCGGCCGGCGTCGCCGTAGACGGCGGCGGAGGAGTGGTAGACGAGGTGGTGCACCCCGTGCTCGTGCATGGTGCGCAGCAGGGCGGTGGTGCCGCCGACGTTGGTGTCGTAGTAGCCGACGGGCATCCGGGTGGACCGCACCTCGGACTTGTGCGCGGCGAAGTGCACGACGGCGTCCACGGAGTGCCGTGCGAAGACGGCGGACAGGGCGCTCCGGTCGCGGATGTCCAGCTGGTAGACCGCGCCGACGAAGCGGCCCGCGACGCGCTCCACCCGGGGGAAGACCTGGGGCGTGCTGTTGGAGTGGTCGTCGACGACGATCACCTCGTAGCCGTGGTCCAGGAGGTCGGTGCAGGTCAGGCTGCCGACGAAGCCGGCCCCGCCGGTGACCAGGACGGTCGCCGCGGAATAGGGACGGGCCTCGGTGCGCGCGCCGCGCCGGCGCCGACGGGCAGGCCGGAACGTCCGGGGGGACTGCGGCTCGTTGCGCGCCATGAGCGGTTCCCTAGCGTGGCCGACACCGGATGTTTACGGTGTATATATACGATACTGGTGCACGGCTGCCGGTGAGTCAAGGCAGCACCGGACGGCCCCGCGCACGGCACCGAGCCCCGTGCCGGCCCCCGGGGGAGGGGGCCGGCACGGGGCTCGGTGCCATGGTCCTGCGGGCTAGGACCTGACCAGCAGCTGGAAGTCGAAGGCGTACCGCGAGGCGCGGTAGATGTGGGTGCCGAACTCGACCGCGCGGCCGGTGTCGTCGTAGGCCGTGCGCTGCATGGTGAGCAGGGCGGCGCCGGGCTGCTCGTCCAGCCGGCCGGCCTCCTGCGCGGTGGCCGAGCGCGCGCCCACGGTCTGCCGGGCGCTGTGCAGGGTGATACCGGCCGCCCGCATCATGCGGTACAGGCCGGTCTGCTCCAGCCGGTCGGTGTCCAGGTCGAGCAGGCCGGACGGCAGGAAGTTGCTCAGCAGCGCGACCGGCTGGCCGTGGGTGCTGCGCAGCCGCTCCAGGTGGACCACCTCGGCGCCCTCCGCCAGACCCAGCGCGGCGGCCACCTCCGCCGACGCGGGAACCGTCTCGTTGCTGACGACCCGGGTGGCCGGACTCTGCCCGGCCGCCTCCAGGTCGTCGTAGAGACTGCTCAGCTCCAGGGGGCGCTTGACCTGGCTGTGCACCACCTGGGTGCCCACCCCGCGCCGCCGGACCAGCAGCCCCTTGTCGACGAGGGACTGGATGGCCTGGCGGACGGTGGGGCGGGACAGGCCGAGGCGGACCGAGAGGTCGACCTCGTTGCCCAGCAGGTTGCCCGGGGCGAGCACGCCCCGCTCGATGGCCGCCTCCAACTGCTGGGCGAGCTGGTGGTACAGCGGCACCGGACTGCCCCGGTCCAGGGCGAAGTCGACTGAGCTGAGCGCGGAGCCGCTCTCGGCGCGTGTGGGGTCGCCGGTCTTCGCCATGGGGCGAACCTTCCTGGTGGGGCGCGGACGGGTGGTCAGGAGTTGCTGGGGAAACCGAGGTTGATGCCGGAGTCCGACGGGTCGGGCCAGCGGGTGGTGACGACCTTGCCGCGGGTGTAGAAGGCGATGCCGTCGTTGCCGTAGATGTGCAGGTCGCCGAAGAGGGAGTCCTTCCAGCCGCCGAAGGAGTGGTAGCCGACGGGGACCGGGATCGGCACGTTCACGCCGACCATGCCGGCCTTGACCTCCAGCTGGAAGCGGCGGGCGGCGCCGCCGTCCCGGGTGAAGATCGCGGTGCCGTTGCCCCAGCGGGAGGAGTTGATCAGCTCGACGGCCTCCTCGTAGGTCTCCGCCCGGACCACGCACAGCACCGGGCCGAAGATCTCGTCCCGGTAGGCGTCCGCCGTCACCGGCACCCGGTCCAGCAGGGAGACGCCGAGGAAGAAGCCGTCCTCGTGGCCCTCGACCGTGAGGTCCGTGCCGTCGACCACGACCTCGGCGCCCTGCGCGGCGGCGCCCGCCACGTAGGAGGCCACCTTGTCCCGGTGCTCACGGGTGATCAGCGGGCCCATCTCGGACGCCGGGTCGTCGCCGGGGCCCACGCGCAGCTTCCTGGCCCGCTCGGCGATCCGGCCGACCAGGTCGTCGCCGATGCCGCCCACCGCGACGACCACGGACACCGCCATGCAGCGTTCGCCGGCCGAGCCGTAGGCGGCGTTGATCGCCTGGTCGGCGGCCAGGTCCAGGTCGGCGTCGGGGAGCACCAGCATGTGGTTCTTGGCGCCGCCGAGGGCCTGCACGCGCTTGCCGTGCTCGACGGCCCTGAGCTGGATGTGCCGGGCGATGGGCGTGGAGCCGACGAAGGACACCGCCTCGACGTCGGGGTGCTCCAGGAGCCGGTCGACGGCCTCGCGGTCGCCCTGCACCACGTTCAGCACGCCGTCGGGCAGGCCCGCCTCGGCGGCCAGTTCGGCCAGCCGCAGCGACGCCGACGGGTCCTTCTCGGACGGCTTCAGCACGAAGGTGTTGCCGCAGGCGATGGCCAGCGGGAACATCCACATCGGCACCATGGCCGGGAAGTTGAACGGGGTGATGCCGGCCACCACGCCCAGCGGCTGGCGGATCGAGGCGACGTCGACCCGGGTGGAGACCTGGGTGGACAGCTCGCCCTTCAGCTGCACGCTGATGCCGCAGGCCAGCTCGACGATCTCCATGCCCCGGGCGACCTCGCCGAGGGCGTCGGAGTGCACCTTGCCGTGCTCGGCGGTGATCAGCTCGGCGATCTCGTCGCGGTGCGCGTCGAGCAGCTCGCGGTACTTGAACAGGATCGCCGTGCGCCGGGCCAGCGAGGAGGCGCCCCAGGTGGTGAAGGCGTCCTTGGCGGCGGCGACGGCGGCGTCGACCTCGTCGGCGGTCGCGAACGCGACCTGCTTCTCCTGGACGCCCGTGGCCGGGTTCCAGACGGGGCCGAAACGGCCGGAGGTGCCCTCGACGGGCTTGCCGCCGATGAAATGGCTGATGGTCTTCATGTGCTGCGACGGACCTTTCGGGAGACGGGGGGTACTACAGGTGGCGGCGGCGGACGGCGACCTCGCGCTCGTACTGCTCGCGGGCCCGGACGGCCGCCTCGCGGCCGGCCACCTCGGCCACCGGCACGTCCCACCACGCCTCGGCGGGGGGAGCGGTGGGCGACGGGTCGGTCTCGACGTACACGCACGTCGGGCGGTCCGAGGCGCGGGCCTCGGTGAGCGCGGCCCGCAGTTCGCCCACCGTCTTGGCCCGCAGCACCTCCATGCCGAGGCTGGCCGCGTTGGCCGCCAGGTCGACGGGCAGCGGGGGACCGGTGAAGGTGCCGTCGGCGGCCCGGTGGCGGTAGGCGGTGCCGTAGCGTTCGCCGCCGACCGACTCCGACAGGCCGCCGATGGACGCGTAGCCGTGGTTCTGGATCAGCACGACGTTGACCGGCAGGCGTTCCTGGACGGCGGTGACGATCTCCGTGGGCATCATCAGGTAGGTGCCGTCGCCGACCAGCGCCCACACCGGCGTGCCGGGCGCCGCCTGCTGCACGCCCAGGGCGGCCGGGATCTCGTAGCCCATGCAGGAGTAGCCGTACTCCAGGTGGTACTGGCGGGGGCTCCGCGCGCGCCACAGCTTGTGCAGGTCGCCGGGGAGCGATCCGG
Organism: Streptomyces sp. SID14436; assembly: GCF_010548465.1. Taxonomy (GTDB): domain Bacteria; phylum Actinomycetota; class Actinomycetes; order Streptomycetales; family Streptomycetaceae; genus Streptomyces. Next base: position 12,790 of record NZ_JAAGMD010000225.1, read on the forward strand.
CCGCGTTGATCACCACGTCCTCGTCGCCCACCACCGCGTCCAGCGCGCCCAGCACCTGCGTCTGGGTGGGCACGGCGCTGTCGTCGTCCGCCCGGTAGGCGTCGGCGACGATCCCGTCCCAGCGCTCCTTGCCGGCCCGGTACTCGGCGGCGTAGTCCTCGCCCACCCGGTGCCCGGCCAGCGCGGTGGTGAGCTGCTCCAGGCCGGTGCGGGCGTCGCAGACCAGGGTGCGCGCGGCCATCTTGTGGGCGTCGAAACCGGTGACGTTGAGGTTGAGGAAGCGCACGTCCGGGTTCTGGAAGAGGGTGCCGGAGGCGGTGGTGAAGTCGGTGTAGCGGGTGCCCACACCGATCACCAGGTCGGCGGTGCGGGCCAGGTCGTTGCTGACCGCGGTGCCGGTGTGGCCGATGCCGCCGAGGTCGGCGGGGTCGTCGTGGCGCAGGGAGCCCTTGCCGGCCTGGGTGGAGGCGACGGGGATCCCGGTCGCGTCCGTGAACGCCTTCAGCGCCTCCTCGGCCTCGCTGTGGTGGACGCCGCCGCCCGCGACGACCAGCGGGCGGCGCGCGGAACGGACCGCCTCGGCCGCCGCGGCCAGCTCGACCGGGTCCGGCGCGGTGCGCCGGACGTACCAGACGCGGTCGGCGAAGAACTCCTCCGGCCAGTCGTACGCCTCCGCCTGCACGTCCTGGGGGAGGGCCAGGGTGACCGCGCCGGTCTCGGCGGGGTCGGCGAGCACCCGCATCGCCTGGAGCGCGGACGGGATCAGGGCCTCGGGGCGGGTGATCCGGTCGAAGAAGCGGGACACCGGGCGCAGGGTGTCGTTGACGGACACGTCGGGGCCGGCCGGGTGCTCCAGCTGCTGCAGCAGCGGGTCGGCGGCCCGGCCGGCGAAGTAGTCGCCGGGCAGCAGCAGGACCGGCAGCCGGTTGATGGTGGCCAGCGCGGCGCCGGTCACCAGGTTGGTCGCGCCGGGGCCGATGGACGTGGTGACCGCCTGCGCGGAGAGCCGGTTGAGCTGGCGGGCGTGGCCGACGGCCGCGTGCACCATCGACTGTTCGTTGCGGCCCTGGTGGTAGGGCATGACGTCGGCGTACTCGACGAGGGCCTGCCCGATGCCCGCCACGTTGCCGTGGCCGAAGATGCCCCACGTCCCGGCGACGAGCCGGCGGCGCACGCCGTCCCGCTCGGTGTACTGGGCGGACAGGAACCGCACCAGGGCCTGTGCGGTCGTCAGTCGGCGGGTGGCGGCGCTCATGCGGACCTCTCCGGGGCGGTGTAGAGGGGCAGACGGGGGTCGACGGGCTGGTCCGGCCAGGTGTCGCGGATCCAGGCGTGGTCGGGGTGGTCGCAGATCAGCCAGGCGCGCTCGTCCTCGGGCCCGGCCATCACGTTGAGGTAGTACATGTGGTGGCCGGGCACCGCCATGGACGGCCCGTGCCAGCCGTCCGGGATGAGCACGACGTCGCCGTCGCGCACCTCGGCCAGCACGTCCGTGTCCCGGCCCGGCCCGGACGGCGAGACCCGCTGGTAGCCGAGGCCCGGGGTGCCGTCGTGGGCGGCGAACTCGAAGTAGTAGATCTCCTCCAGCACGGACTCCTGGCCGGGCCGGTGCTCGTCGTGCTTGTGCGGCGGGAAGGACGACCAGTTGCCGCCCGGGGTGAGCACCTCGACGGCGATCAGCTTGTCGCACTCGAAGACCCCGGCCGCGCCGAAGTTGTTGACCTGGCGGGAGCAGTTGCCGGTGCCCCGCAGCTCCACGGGCACGTCGGAGGCGGGCCCGTAGCGGGCGGGCAGCCGGCGGGTGCAGCGGGCGCCGGTGAGCGCGAACCGTCCGCCGCCGGCGCTGGTGATCCCCGCCCGGGCGTCGCGCGGGACGTAGGCGAAGTCGGTGACACCGTCGAACACGCTGGTGCGGCCGGTGAGTTCGAAGGTCTCGTGGCCGAAGTCGTCGTCGGCGGTGACCGTGCAGCTGCCGCTCAGCGGCAGGACGATCCACTCGCTGTCGCCGGTGTCGAAGGTGTGGCTGCCGCCGGGCGGCAGTTCCAGCACGCGCAGACTGGAGTATCCCCAGCCGGCGCTCTCCGGGCTGACGTCGACCAGGTGGGGGCCGGCCGAGGCGCGGCCCGCGGGGAGGTGATGCGTCATGGCAGCCTTTCGTCTCACAACAGGCCGACGGCGGTGTCCACCGCCGACTCCACGGTGCCGGAGGCCGGGTACAGCAGCGAGCGGCCGACGACCATCCCCTGCACCGAGGGCAGCCGCAGGGCCTTGCCCCACCGCTCGTAGGCCGCGTCCTGGTCGCCGACCTCGCCGCCGAGCAGGACGACGGGCAGGGTGGAGGTCTGCAGGACCTCGGCCATGTCGTCGGCGTCGTCGGTGACCGGCAGCTTCAGCCAGGTGTAGGCGGAGGTGCCGCCGAGGCCGGAGGCGATGGCGACGGACCGGGTGACCGCCTCGGCGGAGAGGTCGTTGCGCACCCGGCCGTCGACGCGGCGGGATATGAACGGCTCGACGAACACCGGCAGCCGGCGCTCGGCCATCGCGTCGATGGCCCGGGCCGTGGACTCCAGGGTGGTCAGCGAGCCCGGGTCGTCGTAGTCGACGCGGACCAGCAGCTTGCCCGCGTCGAAGCCCAGGCGCTCGATGTCCTCGGGCCGGTGGCCGGTGAAGCGGTCGTCCATCTCGAACGCGGCGCCGGCCAGGCCGCCGCGGTTCATCGAGCCCATGACCACCTTGTTCTCCAGGGCCCCGAGCAGGAGCAGGTCCTCCAGGATGTCGGCGGTGGCCAGCACCCCGTCGACGCCGGGCCGGGACAGGGCCACGCACAGACGTTCCAGGAGGTCGGCCCGGTTGGCCATGGCCAGGGGCCGGCCGCCGACACCGAGCGCGCCCCGGGCGGGGTGGTCGGCGGCCACGATCATGAGCCGTCCGCTGTCGCCGACGAGCGGGCGGCGGGCCCGGCGCGCGGCCGCCTCCGCGACGGCCTCGGGGTGACGGGCCCGGACCGCGGTGAGGTCGGGGATGCTGAGATTCAAGACAGGGGCTCCGTTTCAGGGCTGGCTCGGCCGGCCGGCCGCGGTCGGCGACCCGGTCCGGGCGAGGAGGTCCGCGACCTCCGGTGCGGTCGGCATGGCGGACGAACAGGCGAGGCGCGAGGCGACCAGCGCGCCGGCGGCGTTGGCGTGCCGCATGGTCTTCTCCAGGTCCCAGCCGGCCAGCAGCCCGTGGCAGAGCGAACCGCCGAAGGCGTCGCCCGCGCCGAGCCCGTTGACCACCTCGACCGGCACCGGCGGCACCTCGGCCCGGGTGCCGTCGCGGTGCACCGCGAGCACGCCCTCGGGGCCCTGCTTGACCACGGCCAGCTCCACGCCGGCCGCCAGCAGCGCCTCGGCGCAGGCGTTGGGTTCGCGCTCGCCGGTGGCGACCTCGCACTCGTCGAGGTTGCCGACCGCGACCGTGGTGTGCCGCAGCGCCTCGCGGTAGTACGGGCGGGCCTCGTCCGGGTCCCGCCAGAACATCGGGCGCCAGTCCAGGTCGAAGACGGTGGGCCCGGACTTGGCCCGCGCCTCCAGGGCGGCGAGCGTGGCCGAGCGGCTGGGCTCCTCGCTGAGACCGGTGCCGGTGACCCAGAAGATGCCGGCCGCGCGCACCGCCGCCAGGTCCAGCTCCTCGGCGTGGATCTCCAGGTCGGGGGCCTTGGGGCGGCGGTAGAAGTACAGCGGGAAGTCGTCCGGCGGGAAGATCTCGCAGAACGTCACCGGTGTCGGGTACGCGGCGACGGGGGTGACCCAGCGGTCGTCGACGCCGAAGTCCTTCAGCGCCTCGTGCAGGTAGGTGCCGAAGGGGTCGTCGCCGGTGCGGCTGACGAGCGCGGTGGAGCGGCCCAGCCGGGCGGCGGCGACCGCGACGTTGGCGGCCGAGCCGCCCAGGAACTTCCCGAACGTCTCCACCTTCGGCAGCGGCACTCCGGTCTTCAGGGGGTAGAGGTCGACCCCGATGCGGCCCATCGTGATCAGGTCGAAATACTGTGGTGAGACGGTCATTGAGCGACGCTCCTCGAGCTGCTGGGGATGCGGGTCCCAAGGCGCCCTGCCACGGTGGGGTCGTGGTTTCCGGGGGCCTGCCGCCTCTCAGGTGTAGGTCGCGGAGGGCGGCGGTGTCAAGGGTTTGTACTTACATTCGGACTAGCTCGTGAAATGATGTCTTAACAAAGTATTGACAGCAGGCGCGACTCGGGATTTGATCCGGTCCCAGCACACCAGCCGTTCCCACGGCTCAGACCCGGACTCCCGAGGCTCCGGGCCGGATCCTCGGACTCCCGCCCTTTCCCCCGTGTAGCACAGTGAGGTGCAGGCAAAGATGGACCGCTCTTCGCACACCCGCTCCCGCAGAATCGCCCCGTTCGTCGCGGTGGCCGCGGCAGCCGCCCTGACCCTCGCCGGCTGCTCCAGCGGCTCCGGCGGCAAGAAGTCCGAGGACGGCGGCGCCGACGCCTCGGCGGGCAAGGCCTCCACGCCTCGCATGACCGTCGCCCTCGTCACCCACCAGGCCCCCGGCGACACCTTCTGGGACATCGTCCGCAAGGGCGCCGAGGCGGCGGCGGCCAAGGACAACATCAAGCTGGTCTACTCCGCCGACCCGAACGCGGGCAACCAGGCCAACCTGGTGCAGAACGCGATCGACCAGAAGGTCGACGGCATCGCCGTCACCCTCGCCAAGCCCGACGCGCTCAAGGGTGTCATCGACAAGGCCAACGCGGCCGGCATCCCCGTCGTCGGGCTCAACTCCGGGCTCAGCGACTGGAAGGACCTCGGCCTGCTGGAGTTCTTCGGCCAGGACGAGTCCGTCGCCGGTGAGGCCTTCGGTAAGAAGCTCAACGAGGTCGGCGCCAAGAACGCCGTCTGCGTCATCCAGGAACAGGGCAACGTCGGGCTCACCCAGCGGTGCGCCGGCCTGGAGAAGACCTTCGAGGGCAAGACCCAGGTCCTGAACGTCAACGGCACCGACATGCCGTCGGTGAAGTCGACGATCACCGCCAAGCTGAAGCAGGACTCCTCGATCGACTACGTCGCCACCCTCGGCGCCCCCTTCGCCGCGACCGCGGTGCAGTCGGTCGCCGACGCCGGCAGCAAGGCGAAGGTCGCCACCTTCGACCTCAACAAGGACCTGACCAAGGCCATCAAGGCCGGCGACATCGAGTTCGCCGTCGACCAGCAGCCCTACCTCCAGGGCTACCTCGCGGTGGACGGCCTGTGGCTGTACAAGAACAACGGCAACTACAGCGGCGGCGGCGAGCAGCCGGTGCTCACCGGCCCGGCCTTCGTCGACGAGTCCAACGTCGACGTCATCGACGGCTTCGCCGCGAAGGGCACCCGGTGATGAGCATGGCGCAGCAGGCTGAGCCGGCGGTGACCCCACCGCCGGCCCCCGGCCCCAAGGAGAGCGACGGACGTACCGTGCGGCGCCCGCTGGCGCTGCGCCTCCTGGCCCGTCCCGAGGTGGGCGTCTTCCTCGGGGCCCTGGCCATCCTGATCTTCTTCCTGGCCATGGCGCCGACATTGCGTCAGGGCAGTTCGATGTCGACGGTCCTCTACCAGTCGTCCACCATCGGGATCATGGCGCTGCCCGTGGCGCTGCTGATGATCGGCGGCGAGTTCGACCTCTCCGCAGGCGTCGCCGTCGTCACCTCGGCGCTCACCGCGAGCATGCTCAGCTACCAGCTGACCATGAACGTCTGGGTCGGTGTGATCGTCGCCCTCGTGGTGTCCCTGGCGGTCGGCATGTTCAACGGCTGGATGCTGGTCAAGACCGGACTGCCCAGCTTCCTGATCACCCTGGGCACCTTCCTGATGCTCCAGGGACTCAACCTCGCGGTGACCAAACTCGTCACCACCAACGTCGCCACCGACGACATCAGCGACATGGACGGCTTCGACCAGGCCAAGGCCCTGTTCGCGTCCTCCTTCGAGGTCGGCGGTGTCCAGGTCAAGATCACGGTGGTGTGGTGGCTGGTCTTCGCCGCGCTCGCCACCTGGGTCCTGCTGCGCACCAAGTACGGCAACTGGATCTTCGCCGTCGGAGGCAACAAGGAGAGCGCCCGCGCGGTGGGCGTCCCCGTCACCTTCACCAAGATCTCGCTGTTCATGCTGGTCGGCTTCGGCGCCTGGTTCGTCGGCATGCACAACCTGTTCTCCTTCAACACCGTGCAGTCCGGCGAGGGCGTGGGCCAGGAGCTCATCTACATCGCCGCGGCGGTCATCGGCGGCTGTCTGATGACCGGCGGCTCCGGCTCCGCCATCGGCCCGGTGTTCGGCGCCTTCATGTTCGGCATGGTGCAGCAGGGCATCGTCTTCGCCGGGTGGAACCCCGACTGGTTCAAGGCCTTCCTCGGCGTGATGCTCCTCGGCGCCGTCCTCATCAATCTGTACGTCCAGCGCACGGCGACCCGGAGGTGACCGCAATGACCGACAAGACCACCGGCACCCACGGTGCCGCCCTGAAGGACACCCCGCCCGCCGGCGACCACCCCCTGGTGGAGCTTCGCGGGGCCGGCAAGTCCTACGGCAACATCCGTGCCCTGCACGGCGTCGACCTCAGCGTCCACCCCGGCAAGGTGACCTGCGTCCTCGGCGACAACGGCGCCGGCAAGTCCACCCTCATCAAGATCATCTCCGGACTGCACCAGCACACCGAGGGCGAGTTCCTCGTCGACGGCGAGCCGGTGCGCTTCTCCACCCCCCGCGAGGCCCTCGACCGCGGCATCGCCACCGTCTACCAGGACCTCGCGGTGGTCCCGCTGATGCCGGTCTGGCGGAACTTCTTCCTCGGCTCCGAGATGACCAAGGGCCCCTGGCCCGTGCGCCGCCTCGACATCGAGCGGATGAAGAAGACCGCGGACGAGGAACTGCGCAACATGGGCATCGTCCTGGACGACCTGGAGCAGCCCATCGGCACGCTCTCCGGCGGACAGCGGCAGTGCGTCGCCATCGCCCGGGCGGTCTACTTCGGCGCCCGCGTCCTCATCCTGGACGAGCCCACCGCCGCCCTCGGCGTCAAGCAGTCCGGCGTCGTCCTGAAGTACATCGCCATGGCCCGCGACCGCGGCCTCGGCGTCATCTTCATCACCCACAACCCGCACCACGCCTACATGGTGGGCGACCACTTCAACGTGCTGCGTCTGGGCACGCTGGAACTCTCCGCGTCCCGCGGCGAGGTCGGCCTGGAGGAACTCACCAACCACATGGCGGGCGGCGCCGAACTGGCCGCCCTCAAGCACGAGCTGGCGCAGGTCCGCGGCGTCGACACCGAGGAACTGCCCGGGGACGGCGCCGTCCCGTCCCCCGCCGCCGCAACACCGGAAGGAAAGTCCTGACATGGCAGTCGCGCTCGACCGCATCCGGGTCGGTTCCGCCCCCGACTCCTGGGGCGTGTGGTTCCCCGACGACCCGCAGCAGGTGCCCTGGCAGCGCTTCCTCGACGAGGTCGCCGAGGCCGGCTACTCCTGGATCGAACTCGGCCCCTACGGCTACCTCCCCACCGACCCCGCCCGCCTCAACGACGAGGTGCAGCGCCGCGGCCTGAAGGTCTCCGCCGGCACCATCTTCTGCGGGCTGCACCGCGGGCCGTCCGAGTGGGACGCCACCTGGGAGCAGGTCAGCCGGGTGGCCGCCCTCACCCGCGACATGGGTGCCGAGCACCTCGTCGTCATCCCCTCCTTCTGGCGCGACGACAAGACCGCCGAGATCCTGGAGGCCCCCGAACTCACCACCGAGCAGTGGCGCCACCTGAGCACCGGCATGGAACGCCTGGGCCGCGAGGTCCGCGACACCTACGGCCTCGACATCGTGGTCCACCCGCACGCCGACACCCACATCGACACCGAGGAGCACGTCGAGCGCTTCCTCGACTCCACCGACTCCGACGTGGTCAACCTCTGCCTCGACACCGGCCACTACGCCTACTGCGGCGGCGACAGCGTCAAGCTGATCGAGACCTACGGCGAACGCATCGGCTACCTGCACCTCAAGCAGGTCGACCCGGACATCCTCGCCGACGTCGTCAAGAACGAGATCCCCTTCGGGCCGGCCGTGCAGCGCGGCGTCATGTGCGAACCGCCCGGCGGCGTGCCCGAGCTGGAGCCCGTCCTGGTGGCCGCGCAGAAGCTGGGCGTGGACCTGTTCGCCATCGTCGAGCAGGACATGTACCCCTGCGAACCGGACAAGCCGCTCCCGATCGCCGTCCGCACCCGCAAGTTCCTCCGCTCCTGCGGCGCCTGACGACCGACAGGGAGACGAGAGCCATGAACCGGCGCGAACCCCTGGGCATCGCCGTCATCGGGACCGGCCGCATGGGCGCCGACCACGTACGCCGGATCGACCGGACGATCGGCGGCGCCCGGGTCGCCGCCGTGGCCGACGTGGACGCGGAGCGCGCCGCGGCCGTCGCGGCGGACATCGAGGGCTGCACCGCCCACACCGACCCGGCCGCCGCGATGGCCGCCCCCGGCGTCGACGCCGTGCTGATCGCCTCACCGGGACCGGCCCACGAGGCCGCCCTCCTCGCCGCGTTCGAGCACGACCTGCCCGTCCTGTGCGAGAAGCCGCTCACCCCCGACGCGGCCTCCGCGCTGCGCGTGATGGAAGCCGAACAGGCCCTCGGCCACCGCCGGGTCCAGGTCGGCTTCATGCGCCGCTACGACGCGGAGTACGTCCGCCTGAAGTCCCTGCTGGACACGGGGCAGCTCGGCCGCCCCCTGATGCTGCACAACCGGCATCGCAACGTGGCCAGCCCGCCCTACTTCACCAGCTCCCTGCTCATCAGCGACTCCGTGGCCCACGAGGTCGACGCCACCCGCTGGCTGCTCGGCCACGAGATCACCGCGGTGACCGTGCTGCGGCCCGCCGCGTCGGCCGGCGCCCCGGAGGGACTGCGCGACCCGCAGTTCGTGGTGCTGGAGACCGACGGCGGCGCCCTCTCCGACGTGGAGATCTTCGTCAACTGCGGCTTCGGCTACCAGGTGCAGGCCGAGGTGGTCTGCGAACGCGGCACCGCCCGCATCGGCGACGGCCACTCCCTGGTGACCAACATGGCCGGCCGCTGGGGCGGCACCATCACCCAGGACTGGAGCGAACGCTTCGCCCAGGCGTACGACGACGAGGTCCGGGCCTGGGTCGACTCCACCCGGCGCGGCGAGGTCACCGGCCCCAGCGTCTGGGACGGTTACGCGGCGGCCGCGGTCTGCGAGGCCGGCGTGCGGGCCCTGGAGAACGGCGGCCGGGTCGAGGTCGACCTGGTGGACCGGCCGGCCCTGTACCGGTGACGCACGACATGTGGGGCGGCCCCCTCCGAGGGAGCCGCCCCACACGTCGTCGCCGTCCGGCCGGTCAGTGCCCGGGCGCGGTGCGCGGCCGTACGGGCAGACCGGCGGCGCGGTAGCAGGCGTCGACGAGCGTCATCGTCGCCAGGGCGTCGTCCGCGTCCAGCGGCAGCCGGTCGCCCCGGCGCACCGCCCCGGCGAACGCCTCCAGCTGGTACGCGTACGACGACCGTGTCCCCAGGCGCTCCGTCCGGGACTCCGCGCCGGTGCGGACCACGACCCGGTCGTCCAGGTGCGGCAGGACGAAGTTCGCCGCCCGCGCCTCCCCCCGGGTGCCGACGACCCGCAGGCTCATCTCCAGCCCGCCGTACGCCATGTGGCAGCGGACCGTGCCGGTGGCGCCGCCGGGGTACTCCAGGTCGGCGTCCAGCCACTCGTCCACGCCCGGCGCGCCCGCCCGTTCACCGGCCCGGGCCGACACCGGGAGGGGAGCGCCGCCCGCCCACGGGGCGAGCCCGCGCAGCGCGTGCAGGCCGTAGCAGCCCAGGTCCATCAGAGCGCCCCCGGCCAGGGACAGCGACCAGCGCGGGTCACCGGCGTCCGGCGCGGGGATCGCCACCAGGGCCTCCGCGTGGCGCAGCGTGCCGAGTGCGCCGGACGCCAGCAGCTCGTGCAGCCGCCGGGTGACCGGGTGGAAGAGGTAGTGGAACCCCTCCATGAACACCGTCCCCGCCCGCGTGGCCGCCTCCCGCACCTCCCGTGCCTCCGCGGCGTTGCTCGCCGACGGCTTCTCCGTCAGCACGTGCTTGCCGGCGGCGAGCGCGGCCAGGTTGTACGGGCCGTGCAGGCCGTTGGCGAGGGGGTTGTAGACCACCTCGACCTCCGGGTCGGCCAGCAGCTCCGCGTAGGAGCCGAGCACCCGTTCCACGCCGTGCGCGGCGGCGAACGCCTCCGCGCGGCCGCGGTCGCGGGCGGCCACCGCCACGAGACGGTGGCCGCCCGCGCGGGCCGGGCC
>NZ_JAAGMD010000249.1 GCF_010548465.1 Streptomyces sp. SID14436
CACCGGGACGTCGATGCGGTCGGCGCGCAGTCGCGCGTACAGGCGCTCGGTGGCGGCGCGCGCCTCGGCGGGGGCGGCGTCGCGCGCGTCCTCCAGCTGGTACAGCAGCACCGTGCCGCGGCCCGCCGTGTACAGGTGCCGCACGGCCACGGAGTTGACCGCGCCGAGCCAGGCGTCGGCGTGCCGCAGGTACTCCGGGTCGTCGGTGCGCGCGGTGACCCCGGTGGCCGTCAGCCAGCCCGGGAGCCCGCCGGCGTCCAGGTCGGCGCCGAGGTGCGGGCCGGGGCGCAGCACCACGTACAGGCGCTCCTCGGCGGCGGTGCGCAGGAACAGGTCCAGATCGCGCACCCCGCTGAAGTCGTGCTCGCCGGGGGCGGGGGAGTGGTAGTTCCAGGCGACCGGGACGGTGACCGCGTTGTGGCCGTGGGCGCGCAGCTTCTGCAGGACGTCGCGCCACAGCGACGGGCTGGGCAGCCGGAAGGGGTGCACCTCGCCGGACCACAGCACCAGGCGCCGGTTGTCGACCAGGAGCGAGTACCGGTCGTGGCCGATCCGGTGCCGCCTGCCGTCGGCGGTGGGCGGAGGGGGAGGCGGACCCGTCGGCACGGCACGCGTCCCGCGGGGGCCGGTCGCCGCCCCGCCGCTGCCGGCCAGGGCGAGTCCGAGCGCCGCCGTCCCGGCCAGGGCGGTGAAGGTACGCCTGCTGAGCTCCAAGGGAGCGCCTCCTGCCGTGCTGCCCGCCGCCCGCTGTCGCGGCGGGGCGCCGGGGGTTGCTGGTGGTGCTGGTGGGCCATTGTCTACGAACCGGGCCCCCCTCGTTCACGCGCGGTCCCGTTACGTCCCGTTTGCGGCTTTGCGGTCCGCCGGACGTGAATGGCCGGAGTTCGCTCTGTCCCCGGTCCGCCGTGCTCCGTACGATTCCACCGCTCCCGGCCTTCACAGCACCTTCATGCCTCCTTCACGGGCCGGGGGCTCGCACCCGCATGTTTGGCATGCACATGACGCTTCAACGAGTGTCGTGCGACAAGGCGCCGTCCGGTCCGTGACCGGGCGGCGCACCCCCCACCGATCAGATGGAGAACCATGGCTGGTGGCCTGCTCATGAGCGCCGCGGTGGCCGCGCTGCTCACCGCCGCGATCCCCGCCCACAACCCCGCCTCGTCCTCGTCCTCTTTCGAGGACCCGCCCCCGGACAAGATCGTCATCAAGGTCGCCACGGTGAACGGCTCCGGCTGTCCCGCGGGTACCGCCGCCGTCGCCGTCTCGGCGGACAACACCGCGTTCACGGTGACCTACAGCGACTACCTCGCCCAGGTGGGCGGCACCTCCGGGCCCACCGACTTCCGCAAGAACTGCCAGCTCAGCCTGCTCGTCCACGTCCCCCAGGGCTTCACCTACGCCGTGGCCAGCGCCGACTACCGCGGCTTCGCCTCGCTCCAGCCCGGCGCCAGGGGCACCCAGAGAGCCTCGTACTACTTCCAGGGCTCACCGAACACCGAGTTCCGCACCCACAACTACGCCGGCCCCTACAACGACAACTGGCAGGCCACGGACACCACCGACTGGGCCCAGCTGGTCTGGGCGCCCTGCGGAGTGCAGCGCAACTTCAACATCAACACCGAACTGCGGCTGAACGCGGGCACCTCGTCCCCGCACAAGGTCAGCTTCATGACCATGGACTCCACCGACGGCGACATCAGCACGGTCTACCACCTCGCCTGGCAGCGGTGCCCGGGCAAGTCCTGACGTGACCGGGCGGGCCGGCGCGCACCCCCGCGGGGACGCGCCGGCCCGCCCGCACGCGGGACCGGCAGCGCTTCC
>NZ_JAAGMD010000279.1 GCF_010548465.1 Streptomyces sp. SID14436
TGCGCAGCACGCCGAGCAGGCGGCGCATCTCGCCGAGCGACTCCCGCGCGGTCGACGCGATGGACGTGAACTCCGCCCGCACGTCCGGGGGCAGGGTCCGCAGCCGGTACTCGGCGGTGTCCGCCTGCACCGTGATCACGGACATGTGGTGGGCCACCACGTCGTGCAGCTCGCGCGCGATGCGGGCGCGTTCCTCCAGCAGCGTCCGCCGGCTGCGCTCGGCCTCGCTGATGGTCTCCTGCTCGGCGAGCCTGCGCTGCACCTCGGAGCGTTCGCGCAGCACACCGCCCAGCAGGAGGGCGACGCCGCCGAGGATGGTGAACAGCAGCTCCTTCGCCGCGAAGCCGTGCGGCGCGACGAAGCCCAGGCCGACGTTGGCGCCCGCCGTCGCCAGCCACACCAGCAGCAGGGTCCGGCGGCTCTCGCGCAGGCCCAGGGCGAGGCAGAGGACGACGTAGCCGACGAGGACGGGGGCGGGGAACGGCCACGGCAGCCGCTCGGCGAAGTCGGGGCCGAGCAGGGCCACCCCGCCGGCCACGTCCGCGACGAACACCACGTACCAGGCCCGCAGCGGGCGCACGACGGCGAGCAGCAGCGGGGCGGCCTGCGGCACGGCCAGCGCGGCGGCCACCGCCCCGTTCAGGCCGTAGTCGGCGGTGAGGACCACGATGGTGGTGGGCAGCAGGGCGACGCTCAGGACGAACGCCACCGCCCACGGCAGCACCCGCACCCACCGCCGCGAGGCCCCGGCGAGCAGTGCGCGCGGGGGTCGCTCCTCCCCTGAGGTCACGGGTCCGTCCCCTCCCCTGTACGGCACGTCGGTCGTCTGTACGGCACGCCGGTTGCCGGACGGCGCCTCGGGGCGCCGGCCGGCGCGGGGTCGCCGGACGGGACGTGCCACCACCGTAGTCGGCGGCGGGCCCGGCCCTCGCGGTGCGCGGGACCGGGGCGTGCCCGGGTGGCGCGTCCGCGGCCGCTCCGTGCCGTCCGTGGTCACCGGTCGGACGGTAGCCGACGGACCGGCCGGGGGGCGTCGTACCGGGGTGCCGGCCCGCGGTGATACCCGGGTAGGGGGTGGGCCGGCGGGCGCCGCGGTGCCGCCGGGGGGAGGACATCGCGTCCCGCACCGGCCACAGCGGCCACAGCTGCCGTGCGGGCGGGGGCAGCACGGATCCGGACCGGACGCACCGCCCGTCCCCACGGATCGCCCCCTCCCCACGACGGCCCGCGGACGACACACTTGGGACCAGGGAACGGGGCCGTCGTCAGGCATCGCCGCGGAGGGGGACGTGACATGCGGGACAGTCATCGGGCGGAAGCCGAGCGGCTGTTGGGCCGGGCCGTCGAGGAGGAGGTGCGCCGCACGGGCGGGCGCACCGACGGGAAGGTGCTGCTCGGCCGGGCACGCGGGGCGCTCGACGCGATGGCTCAGACCGCCGCCGAGGAGTACACGGCCTACGTGAGCGCCCTCGACGAGGCCGAGGCCGGCCGGCTCACCTTCCGCCAGCGCTACGCCCGCGAGGGCGGCGGGACGCCGTTACTCGTCGCCGGGGTGGCCGGGGTGGCGGCGGTGGTCGCCGACGTGGCCCTCGGCACCGGCGTCGGCACGGCGGTGGGCGCCGGGGTGACCGTGGGCGTGGCCGGGGCCGCGGCGACGGTGGTGAAGGTGGCCGGGACGCATGTGCCCGCCGCGCACCGCCGGGCCGGCTCGGCGCACCAGCCCGGCGGGCCCGAACAGTTGCGGCTGCAGTGGCTGACCGCCCTGGAGGTGCGGGGCATCCGGCCCTTTCTGGACCAGCAGCGGGTCCTGGCCGCCTCGACGGGGCCCAGGAAGGCGGGGCCGCGGCTGCGCGGCGCGGACAAGAGCGCGGCGGCCCGCGGACGCAACGTGCTGGAGCAGTCGTTCGGGCAGCTGCCGGAACCGGCGGGCGCGTTCGCGGGCCGGCGGCAGGAGATGGCGCGGATCCGGCAGTGGGTGCAGTCCGCCCGGGCGGACACCGGGACCCGGCCGACGGTGGTGGTGCTGCACGGCGCTCCCGGCAGCGGCCGGACGACGCTGGCGGTGCGGGCCACGCACGAACTGCGGGACCACTTCCGGGGCGCCTGCGTGGTCGACCTGCGCGCCGACAGCCCCGGCGAGCCGCCGCTGTCCACCCGGGACGCGCTGCTGCACCTGCTGAACCGGCTCGGCGCACCCCGCGAGCAGCTGCTGTTCCGCGAACGCTCCTCCCCCGACCAGCAGGTCAAGCGGCTGAGCGAGCTGTACCACCAGCACCTGACGGGGACGCCGGTCACGATCGTCCTGGACGACGCCTCCGACCCCCTCCAGGTGCGCACGCTGATCCCGGAACGGTCCGACAGCCTGGTCCTGGTCACCGCCCGCGCTCCGCTCGGCCTGCCCGACGACCTGCCCGCGCGGGTGCACCAGCTGGCCGTGGAGGCGCTGGACCCGGCGGGCGCGGAGGAGCTGCTGTCGGCCGCCGCGCAGGACGCCTCCGGCCCCTACGACGCCGAGGCCGCCGAGCGGGTGCGGGACCTGTGCGGCGGGCTGCCGCTGGCGCTGCGGATCGCCGGGTCGTCCCTCGGGCCGAGATCGCCGCGCTCCCTCGCCGCCGACCTGGGCGCCTACGGCCCCGT
>NZ_JAAGMD010000308.1 GCF_010548465.1 Streptomyces sp. SID14436
CGGAGCGCGGGACGCCGGGCGCCGGGGGCTGCCGCGGAGGGCTGGGCGCGGGACGCCGGGCGCCTACACCGCCTCGTACGCCAGCCCGTCGTACGTCGTCACCGTTGTGCCGCCGCAGGCGGGAGCGGAGTCTCCGGGCCGCGCGCAGCGGTCGAGTTCGCACCAGATGCGCTTGCCGGTGCCCTCGGAGCTCCAGCCCCAGCGGTCGGCCAGGCCGTCGACGAGGGCGAGTCCGCGCCCGCCGGTCGCCTCGCCGTCCACACAGCGCGGCACCGGCGCCCGGCCGCTGCGGTCGGCCACCTCCAGCCGGACGGTGGCCTCCTCGCCCGGCTCGCCCGGCAGGGACAGGCACAGGACCGCCGGACAGCCGGTGTGCACCACGGCGTTGGTGACGAGCTCCGACACGAGCAGGATCAGCGTCTCCGCGAGCGGCTCGTCGGGCTCTATGCCGGAACCGGCCAGTCGCGAGCGGGCCCACCGCCGGGCACGCCCCACCTCGGCGGGGTCGGGCCGGATATCCAGCTGCACTCGAAGCACCTGCACCGCTCACACCATCCGAACCGGCGGACACTTAGGCTCGCGCCTCACGTAGGCCACGATCGTAGCCATTTTCTGCATGGCCAGAACAACGGCCGGGGCAGGGATCACGGACCGTGAATCCCTTGTGGCACAGCATGGTTGACGTACAGTCACCCCAACAAGCGCTTCGGGCATATTCCAGCGCGAAGGAGTACCCGTGGGGCATACTGTGCGACGCCCGGCCCGGGGAGTCGAACAGGCGGCGGCGACGAGCCCGGCCACCCGGCGAGCAGGGGCAGACACCAGCGGATCCGGCGCGGCCCCGAGGGCAACTCCGGTGCGGTGCGTGCTCATAACCACTCGCATCCCACACAAGGTACCGGAGCGGACGCCCGGCGACAGGCCGTGACGAGTCCCGCGCAGGGCACAAGAAGGTATCAACGCTGCGTGACCCCCCGATGCCACGATCCGTGACATCTCCCGGCCCCTCGCGCGGCGGAGGCGGGGAACTGCGCTGGCGGGAGCCCCGTTCAGGCGCCGTCGGCGAGCAGATCCACCGCCAGCCGTTCCTCACTCTCCGTGGCTCCGCCCGCACGGTGGGTCCGGATCCAGGCGCGCTCGAGGTGCAGTGGACCTCCGACTCCCAGGTGATGCCCATGCCGCCGTGCACCTGGAGGCAGTCCCGCGCGGAGCGCACGGCGGCCCGGTCGGCGAGCAGCCGGGCGGCGGCGATGTCCACCGGGTCGGCGGTGACGGCGGCCGCGCAGACCGCGGCGCGGGCCGTCCCGGCGCGCACCAGCATGCCC
>NZ_JAAGMD010000359.1 GCF_010548465.1 Streptomyces sp. SID14436
GGGGCCGACGGCTTGCCCGACCCCGGGGATGCCCCCGCCACCCGCCGTATCGCGGCCCTGCGGCGCTTCGCCGCCGCCGGGCGGCGGGCGCGGGGGGTGCGCGTGGCGTCCTGTGCCGTGCTGCTGGCGGTCGCCATGACCGCCGGGGCCGTCGCCGTCGGGGGCCGGCCGGACGGGACGCGGGCCGGGGCGGACGCCGCGCCCGCTGCCGGGGCGCTCTCCCCCGGACTGCTCACCGGGGGCGACCTCGACGCGGGGATCCGTTCCCTCCGGGCTCATCTGCGGGCCCAGCCACGGGACCACCGCTCGTGGGCCACCCTCGGCCTCGCCCACGTCGAGCAGGCGCGGACCACGGGCGACCCCTCGCACTATCCGCGGGCCGAACGGGCCCTCACCCGCTCGCTCGCTCTCGCCCCCGGCAACGAACCGGCCCTGGCCGGACGCGCCGCGCTCGCCGCCGCCCGGCACGACTTCACGGGTGCCCTGCGGTACGCGGACCGGGCCCTGGAGCAGAACCCGTTCAGCGAGCGGGCCCTGTGCTCCCGGGTGGACGCCCTGGTCGAGCTCGGCCGGTACGACGAGGCCGCCGAGGCCGCCACCACCGCGGACGCCCGGCGTCCCGGGGTGCCGGTCTTCACGCGGTACGCGTACGTCCACGAACTGCGCGGCGACACCGCGACCGCCCGCACTGTGCTGGAGCGGGCCCTGGCCGGCGCGGCGTCGCGCGCGGACGTGGCGTACGTGGCGACCGCGCTCGGCCAACTGGCCTGGAACCAGGGCGATTACGACCGGTCCCTGCGTCACTTCGCCCGCGCCCTGGCCGCCGACGACACCCACCTCCCCGCGCTGGAGGGCCGGGCCAGGGCACTGGCGGCGAGCGGTGACCGGGCGGGCGCCATCAGCACCCTGGAGGCGGTCGTCGCGCGCTCCCCGCTGCCCGGTCCGCTGGTCGCCCTCGGTGAGCTGTACGAGGTCCGCGGCGCCGACGGCGACCGGGCGCGGGCCCGGGAGCAGTACGCCCTGGTGGACGCCTGGACCGCGCTCGCGCGTGCGGGCGGCGTCCACGCCGACCTGGACACCGCGCTGGCCGCCGCCGACCACGGCGACGCCGGTGAGGCGTTGCGCTCCGCC
>NZ_JAAGMD010000407.1 GCF_010548465.1 Streptomyces sp. SID14436
GGGGAGGTGCCGGACCCCGTGCCGGGACCGGCCGATCCGGAGGCGGCGCGGCGCAGGGCGGAGCGCCGGGCCGAGCGCGTCACCGCGGGCGCCACGGAACTGGAGCAGCGCCTGGCGGACCTGCTGCGCGGCGGCCTGGCCGCGGCGGAGCAGGCCGGGTACTCCCTGTGGGAGGAGACGGCGGCGCGCATGGTGGACGCCCAGGCGCCGGGACTGGCCGCGCGGGTGCGGGAGTTGGGGACCATACCGGGCACCGGGCCGGACTGGCCGGTACGGCTGCTTCAAGAGTGCGCGCTGCTCCACCTCCTCGTCCGCGGCTGGCTGCGGCGCGAGCGGCTGCCCGGGGACCTCGCAGTGACGGTGCGCTCCCGTGTGGGCCTGCCCACGTCGGCCGAGGGTCTGCCGGTGCGTGACCGCTGGCTGGTCCTCGCCCAGTACGACACGGCCGACGCCCGTCTGACGACCCGCCGGATCTGGCTGTACGGCACGGAGTCGGGCCGCACGGCACTGCACCTCTCCTACGGTGCGGCGGGCCGCGTACCGGAGACGGCGCTGCCGGTGGGCCTGGCCGTGGACGCGGAACTGGCCGCCTACCCGGGCGCCGAGCAGGTGCGCGCCGCGCTGCGGGAGCGGTTCGGGTCCCCCGCGCCGACGGCGCTGCGGCCCCCGGGCACATCCACCGCCGGGGCGGTCCGCCGCTACGGCGAGGCGCTGCGCAAGGATCCCTGGCTGGACAGCGTTCCGGTCACGCTGGACCGGGTGATTCCGGCCCCGGACGGCGGGAGCTGGCAGCTCGCGGATGCCGACGCCGGTACGGCCCTGCGGCTCACGCCGACGGCACGGTCCGGGCTGTGGCGCCTGGTGGCTCTGTCCGGCGGGGCGCCGGTGCGTGTCTTCGGCGAGTGCGGCCACCGGGGATTCACTCCTTTGGCGGCATGGCCCGAGGGGCCGGGCGAGGTGGTGCCGCTGTGCTGAACCGGCTCGACCGCTCCGTTCACTCCTGTCCCCCGCACCTCATGCATGGCACGGGCCTCACGGGACACCCGGTGCACGTGAGTCTTCGACCGCTCCGGGACACCCGACGGAAGGGAAGCTCATGAGCAGGATCTCCGCCGCCGCGGACCCGGCCGGCCCCCTGGCCCCGGCCCCGCCCGGAGGCGCCGCGGCCCTATTCCGGGCCCCCGAGGGGCGCTCCCGCTCCGCCGCCGTCGGCACC
>NZ_JAAGMD010000440.1 GCF_010548465.1 Streptomyces sp. SID14436
GGCCGGACCGTCGCCCGGCTGCTCGCCGGCCACGGCGTCCCCCGCCTGCTGCTCACCTCCCGCCGCGGCGCAGACGACCCGCGCGCCGCGGACGTCACCGCCGAACTCACCGCGCTCGGCGCCCGCGTGGAGATCGCCGCCTGCGACGTGGCCGACCCGGACGCCCTCGCGGACCTCCTCGCCCGCATCGACACCGAGGCACCCCTGCGCGGCGTCGTGCACTGCGCCGGCGTCCTGGCCGACGCGGCCGTCACCGAACTGACCGCCGACCGCCTCGCGCACGTGCTGCGCCCCAAGACCGACGGCGCCGCCCACCTGCACCGCCTCACCGCCGGCCGGCCCCTCGACCTGTTCCTGCTCCTCTCCTCGGCGGCCGGTGTCCTGGGCAGCCCCGGCCAGGCCAACTACGCCGCCGCCAACGCCTTCCTCGACCAGCTCGCCCACCACCGCCGCGCCCTCGGCCTGCCCGCCCTGTCCCTCTCCTTCGGCGTCTGGGCGGACGAGGGACTGGCCGCCGCGCACGCCGACCTGGACCGCCTGGCCCGCCACGGCCACCGCGCCCTCACCCCGGAACAGGGCCGGGACCTCATCGGACTGGCCCTGCGCCGCACCACCGCCCACCTGGTCGCCTCGGCGCTGGACCTGCCCCGCCTGCGCGACACCGTGACCGGCGGCCCCGCCGCCACCACCGCCGTCTGGCGCGCCCTGCTGCCCGCACCGCGCACCGCACCCGGCACCGGCACCGCGTTCGCG
>NZ_JAAGMD010000463.1 GCF_010548465.1 Streptomyces sp. SID14436
TGTCGCTGCTCGCGCTCCGGGAGGCGGGCGGCTGGGCCGGACTGGCCGACCGCGCGGGCTGCGAGCAGGCCCTGGCCCGCGCCCAGGCGTACTTCGAACGCGGCCCCGCGGAGGCCGACCCGGAGTGGATGACCTTCTACGGCGAGGCCGAACTGGAGGGCCTGGAGGCGCAGTGCTGGTCGACGCTGGGCGACTGGCCGCGCGCCGCCCGGCACGCCCGCCGGGCGGCCGAGCTCCAGGACCCGCACTTCACCCGCAACATCGCCCTGTACACGGCGGAGCTGGCGGACGACCTGGCGCGCGGGGGGCGCCCCGACGAGGCGGCGACGGCCGGCATGCGCGTCCTGGACCTGCTGGGCGAGGTGCAGTCGTCCCGGATCCAGACCATGCTGGCCGGCACCGCGCGCGTGCTGCTCCCGCACCGCCGCGCCTCGGGCGTCTCCGCCTTCCTGGACCGCCACGGCTGCGTCCCGCGCGCGGTGTGAGCGGTGGGCCGGGCGGCCCGTCCGCGTCCCCCCACGCGTGGCCTGCCCCGGGGCCGGCTCCGTTGCGCGTCCCACACGCGTCGCATGCCCCAGGGCCGCCCCCATTGCGCGTCCCATGCGCGGTCCCCGCCCACGGCCGATTCCGTTTCGCGTCCCCACACGCGTCGCCCGTCCGGAGCCGCCTCCTCCGCGTTCCGCGTCGCCGCCTCCTCCGCGTTCCGCGTCCCACGCGTGACGGACCGACTGCGGGAGGACGACGCGTGAGGGCGGCCGCGGACGGGGTGGGGGCGAGGGCCGGCGTGGATGGGTCAGGGCGGTCGGTGGCCCGAGAGACGGCGTGGACCGATCAGGGCCGCCGCAGGCCCGAGGAACGCCGTGGACCGATCAAGGCCGCCGCAGGCCCGAGGAACGCCGTGGACCGATCAAGGCCGCCGCAGGCCCGAGGAACGCCGTGGACCAATCAGGGCCGCCGCAGGCCCGAGACGGCGCAGGGCACCGTCGGACCGGCGGGCGTCACGCCGACGGCCCCGGGCGAACGGGGTCACTCCGACGGCGCGGGCGACCGGCGTCATGCCCACGCCCCGGGCGCCCCGCGTCACTCCGCCAGGTGACCCTGGTCGTTCCAGCTCTCGATGGCCGGCTCCCCGTAGGCCCAGCCGAGGACCGACAGGGACGTCGGGTTGAGGCGGATGCGGGCCGCGAACTCCAGGGGCAGGCCCAGCCAGCGCGCGCCGATCGAGCGCAGGATGTGGCCGTGGGCGAAGACCATGACGTCCCGGTCCGCGGAGCGGGCCCAGGCGACCACCTCGTCCGCGCGGGCGGTCACCTCCGCCAGGGTCTCCCCGCCCTCGGGCACCCCGTCGCGCCAGATCAGCCAGCCCGGGCGCAGCGCCTGTATCTCGTCGGGCGTCAGGCCCTCGTAGGCGCCGTAGTCCCACTCCATCAGCGTGTCCCAGGTGTCGGCGCGCCCGCCGAAACCGGCCAGCTCGCACGTCTCCCGCGCGCGGGACAGCGGGCTGGTGCGCACCTCCACGTCGGGCAGCCCGTCGTACGGGGCGCGCCGCAGCCGCTCGCCGAGCAGCTTGGCGCCCCGGCGGCCCTCCTCCAGCAGCGGCACGTCGGTCCGCCCGGTGTGCTTGCCGGACAGCGACCACGCGGTCTGTCCGTGCCGGGCCAGCAGAATGCGCGGTGCCATGGGAGACCTTCCGGAACGAAACGCGAGCGGAACCCGTCCATCATCGCGCACCCTGATGAGGGGCAACCCCGGGCCCGATCCCGACGTCTATCTGGGCCGAGGGCGCCTCACGGGGGGCGCGGACCGACGCCGTAGAGTGGCTGACCGCCGATGGCGCGAGCGAGGACGAAGGGGGAGGGCGATCGGATGCCGCACAGCGAGAAACCGGGCACCGAGGAGGCCCCGGTGACCCGGCTGCGCTGGTGGACCGAGCTGCCGCTGATCGTCCTGGTGTACGCCTGCTACTCGCTGGGGCGCCTGGTCGTCCGGGGCGACGTCTCGGACGCCGTGGACCACGGCCTGGCCATCCTGCGCATCGAGAAGGCGCTGTACCTGAACGCGGAGAGCCCGCTGAACCGCTGGTTCACCCACGAGCCGTGGCTCGGGATACCCGCCGACTTCTGGTACGCCTCCCTGCACTACCTGGTGACGCCCGCCGTCCTGGTCTGGCTGTTCCGGTCCCGTGCCGTGCACTACCGGGCCGCCCGCACCTGGCTGATGGTGTCCACCTTCATCGGCCTGATCGGCTTCACCCTGCTGCCGACCTGCCCGCCCCGGCTGCTCGACGCGAGCCACGGCTTCGTGGACACCATGGCCCACTACAGCTCCTGGGGCTGGTGGGGCGGCGAGGCCAGCGCCCCGCGCGGGCTGGGCGGCATGACGAACCAGTACGCGGCGATGCCGAGCCTGCACGTGGGCTGGGCGCTGTGGTGCGGCGTGATCCTGTGGCGGCACGGGCGGACCCGCACCGCGAAGACGTTCGCCGTCGTCTATCCACTGGTCACCACGATCGTGGTGATGGGCACCGCGAACCACTACTTCCTGGACGCGGTGGCGGGTGCCGCCGTGATGGGCGCCGGGCTGCTGCTGGCCGCGCCGGCGATGCGGTGGGCGGACCGGTTCAAGGACCGTTTCCTGCCGCGCTTCGCGCTTCCCGCGGCGGTCGCTTCCGCGGCGGGTTCCCCGGATGTCAGTGCCGGATGCCAGACTTCCGCGGGTGAGCGAATTCCACGGCAGCGGCACGTCGAGCCGCGGTACGGGCCAGGAGCCGAGCCGAGTGCCGCCCCCGCGGACACGGGAGAGGGCGCTCCGGCACCGGCTCGCTGAGCTGCGCGGCCCCGAGACGCAGCCCAAGGCGCTGGACGCGCGCGCCCTGGCCGCCCTGGCCGCGAACCCGGGCTGCGGCCGGCGCGCGATCCTCGACGGCGCCGGGGTGGACAAGGCGGCGCTGGCCCGGGCCCTGGGGGCGCCGTCGGCTTTCGGGCAGTCGCAGTTCGCGCTCGTGCGGGGCAACGCCTTCGAGGCGAAGGTCAAGGCCGACGGCGGCACGGAGCTGCTGCGCCTGGCCCACGAGAGACTCGACCGCTCCGCCGAACCTCCCTCCGGGGCCCATGTGCCCGACCTGAGCGCCGTCGGCCCCGCGGGCCGCGCGGCGCGCACGGCGCTGGCGCTGCGCGAGGCCACCGCCTCCCCGGGCACCTGGACGCTGCTCGACCACCCGATGCTGGCGCTGGACGTCGCGGGGTCGGTCGCCCACCTGGAGCCGGACGCGGTGATCGTGCACCCGGACGGCAGCTGGACGGTCGTGGAGATCAAGTCGTTCCCGATGCTGGACGGCGCCGCCGACCCCGCGAAGGTGGGCGCGGCGACCCGGCAGGCCGCGGTGTACGTGCTGGCCCTCGAAGAGGTGGCCGCGCGCCTCGACCCGGCCCCGCGCGTGCGGCACCGGATCCTGCTGGTGTGCCCCAAGGACTTCTCCAACCTGCCCACCGCGTCCGCCGTGGACGTGCGCAAGCAGCGTGCGGTGACCGCCCGCCAGCTGGCCCGGCTCACCCGCGTCGAGGACATCGCCGACGCGCTGCCCGAGGGCATCTGCTTCTCGCCGGAGCTGCCCGCCGAGCAGCTGACGGCCGCCGTGGAGGCCGTCCCGGCGACGTACGCGCCGGAGTGCCTGTCCACCTGCGAGCTGGCCTTCCACTGCCGGGACCGGTCCCGCGCGTCCGGTGCGGTCACCCCCCTGGGCCGTCCGGTGCGGGCCGAGCTGGGCGGGCTGACGACGGTGGAGGACGTGCTGGCCGCGGCCCGCGGCGAGGCGGGCGACCCGGACGACCCGGCGGTGGCCG
>NZ_JAAGMD010000495.1 GCF_010548465.1 Streptomyces sp. SID14436
ACGCTGGAGCCGGCCGCCGGGCCGACCTCCGCGCCCGCGGGCGCCGAGCCGCGGCTGCCGGGCGACCTCATCGTCCGTACCGCCCCGGACGTCCGGCTCCGGCAGGGCATGCAGGTGCCACTGCTGGTCGACCTCGCCCACCTGTTCGTCTTCGACCGGCACGGGGAGCGGATCTGCCCCGATCCGGCGCGCCTGCCCGACCTCGACGAGTGACGCCCCTCTCACCGGCCGTCCGGCGGGTTCCCCTGGCGCCCGTAAATTACCACCGCTAGTTTATGTGGCGGCAGACGACGCACACGACGCCCCCGTCCCGGAGGAAGCGCGATGAAGGCATACGACGGCATGTACATCGACGGCGCCTGGCGCCCCGCCGCCGGTCCGGACGTGATCGAGGTCGTGAACCCGGCCGACGAACAGGTGATCGCCACCGTCCCGGCGGGCACCGTGGAGGACGTCGACGCCGCCGTCCGGGCGGCCCGCGCCGCCCTCCCCGCGTGGAGCGCCACCCCGCCCGCCGAGCGCGCCGCCCGGCTCGCCGCCCTGCGGGACGTCCTCCAGGCCCGCCGGGAGGAGATCGCCGAGACGGTCACCGCCGAACTGGGCTCCCCCCTGAAGCTGTCGCAGACCGTGCACGCCGGCGTCCCCGTCGCCGTCGCCGG
>NZ_JAAGMD010000521.1 GCF_010548465.1 Streptomyces sp. SID14436
GCCCGAACCGGCCCGCGGCCGGGGAACGGCCCGGGCAGGACGGTCCCGGCCAGGACGGCCCCGGTCGGGTGACCGCCGCCGGGATCGCCCGGCTCGCCGGCGTCGGCCGGGCCGCCGTCAGCAACTGGCGCCGCCGCCACCCCGACTTCCCCCGGCCCGTCGGCGGCACCGGGACCAGCCCGGCCTTCGCCCTCGTCGAGGTGGAGGAGTGGCTCCGCCGGCACGGCAAACTCGCCGAGGTGCCCCTGCGCGAACGCGTCTGGCAGCACCTCGCCGGTCACCCGGCGGGCCCGGTCACCGCCCTGCTCCACACCGGCTGGGCGCTGCTGCTGATCCACGACCGCCCCACCCTGTGGCTGGACGTGAGCGACGGCCCCGACGAGCGCCTGGCCGCGCTGCTGCCCGAGAAGCTGAAGGAGGCGGTCGCCACCCGGCCGGGCCCCGCCACCGCTCCCGGCGGCACTCCCGGGCCCGCCCCCGCGCTCACACCCCCCACCGCCCCCCGGCTCCTGCCCTCCGTCCCCCTCCTCCGGGGCGCCGCCGAACTGGCCGCCGAGCTCGGGGCCCGGCAGACCTTCGAGTTCCTCCTCGGACGCCACCTCGACGCCAACCCGCGCCAGTACACCCTCACGCCCGGCGGACTCGCCGGCCTGATGGCCGGCCTCGCCGCATCCGCCGGCCCCCCGCGCACCGTCCTGGACCCCGCGTGCGGCACCGGCGCCCTGCTGCGCGCCGTCACGCACCACCCCGGCCAGGAGCTGTACGCCCAGGACACCTCGGCCGACCTCACCGCGCTCACCGCGCTGCGGCTGGCCCTGCACACCCGCGGCGCCGTGCACGCCCGCGCGGGCGACACCCTGCGCGCCGACGCCCACCCGGCCGTCCGCGCCGACGCCGTCCTGTGCCATCCCCCGTTCAACGAGCGCGACTGGGGGCACGACGAACTCGCCTACGACCCCCGCTGGGAGTACGGCCTGCCAGCCCGCACCGAGTCCGAACTGG
>NZ_JAAGMD010000550.1 GCF_010548465.1 Streptomyces sp. SID14436
GACCGCGCGCTGCAGGAGCAGAGGCACCCAGCCGGGGCCCAGCCGCTGCCGTCCCCGCACCCGGTCGAGGGTGACCGGGTCGCCGGTGAGCACGGCGAGCCGCAGGTCGGGGCCGTACGCCTTCGCCGCCGACCGCACGAACGCCCAGGTGGGGGTGGCTCCTGCGAGCGGGTGCGGCGGGAGGTCGACGATGTGGTGCCCGTGGTCGTCCTCGATCAGCACGGTCCCCGGGTGGTCGGCGAGCACGGACCGCAGCGCCCGCGCGCGGGC
>NZ_JAAGMD010000574.1 GCF_010548465.1 Streptomyces sp. SID14436
AACGCCTACGGGCCGACGGAGTGCTCCGACGACGTCACCCACGCCGTCATCACCCCGACCACCACCCTCGACACCCGCGCCCCCATCGGCCACCCCGTCCGCAACACCCGCCTCTACATCCTCGACCACCACCTCCAACCCGTACCCCCCGGCACACCCGGCGAGCTCTACGTCGCCGGCACCGGCGTCGGACACGGCTACCTCAACGACCCCGCCAAAACCGCCACCACCTTCACCGCCGACCCCCACAACCCCCACCCCGGCGCCCGCATGTACCGCACCGGCGACCGCGTCCGCCAACGCCCCGACGGCCAACTCGAATTCCTCGAACGCACCGACCACCAGATCAAAATCCGCGGCCACCGCATCGAACTCGGCGAAATCGAAACCGCCCTCCGCCGCCTCCCCGGCATCACCGACGCCGCCACCACCGTCCACCACGGACAACTCGTCGGATATCTGATCGGGACCACCGAGGACGCGAAGACCGCTCTCGCGGCCACGCTGCCGGGCTACATGGTCCCCAGCACCTTCGTCACCCTCCCCGCCCTCCCCCTCACCCCCAACGGCAAGATCGACCGCAAGGCCCTGCCCGCACCCGATCCGGACACCGCCGTCTCGGGGCTGGTGCCGGCGCGTACTCCGCGCGAGCGGGCGCTGTGCGAGATCTTCGCGGAGGTCCTCGGGCTGCCCGCCGTCGGCATCGACGACAGCTTCTTCGACCTGGGCGGGCACTCGCTGCTCGCCACCCGGGTGGCGTCCCGCATCCGGGCCCGGCTCGGCATCGAGGTCACCATCCGGACGCTGTTCCACGCACCGACGGTCGCCGAGCTCGCCACCCGCCTGGACGGCGCGGACGGGCCGCCGCGGCCGGCGCTGACGGCCGCCGATCCCCGCCCGGACGAGCTGCCGCTCTCCCCCGCCCAGCAGCGGCTGTGGTTCCTGAACCACCTGGAGACCGGCGCGGCCGCCTATCACCTGCCCTTCGCCGTGCGCCTGTCCGGCGAGCTGGACACGGCTGCTCTGGGCGCGGCGCTCGGTGACGTCGTGGCCCGCCACGAGAGCCTGCGTACCGTCTTCCCGGACGCCGGGGGCCGGCCGGTCCAGCGGATCCTGCCGCCGGAAGCGGCGCGCCCCGCGCTGCCGGTCACCGCGACGAGCCGTGAGGCACTGCCCGGGGCGCTGACCGCCGCGGCCGCCCGGGACTTCGACCTGGCCTCCGAACTGCCGCTGCGCGCCGAGCTGTTCCGGCTCTCCGACGAGGAACACGTCCTGCTGGTCGTGCTGCACCACATCGCGTCCGACGGCTGGTCCGTCGCCCCGCTGGCCCGCGACCTCGCCGAGGCGTACGGGCGGCGGCGGGCGGGCGCGGCGCCCGGCCGGGCGCCGCTGCCGGTGCAGTACGCGGACTACACGCTGTGGCAGCGCGGCCTCCTGGACGCGGTGGCCGAGGAGCAGCTCGCCTTCTGGAAGGCGGCGCTGGACGGCCTCCCGGAGGAGCTGGAGCTGCCGGCCGACCGGCCGCGGCCCACCGTGCCCACCCACCGCGGCGGCACGGTCGCCTTCCGGGTCGACGCCGAACTCCACGCGGCCGTCGCCGCGCTGGCCCGGGCCGAGGGCGCGAGCACGTTCATGGTGCTGCAGGCCGCGCTCGCCACGCTCCTGTCGAGCCTCGGCGCGGGCGAGGACATCCCGCTGGGCACGCCCGTCGCGGGGCGCACCGATCCGGCCCTGGACGAGCTGGTCGGCTTCTTCGTCAACACCCTGGTGCTGCGCACCGACCTGTCCGGCGACCCGACCTTCCGCGAGCTGCTCGGCCGGGTCCGCGCCGGCGACCTGGCCGCCTACGCGCACCAGGACCTGCCGTTCGAGACGCTGGTCGACGCGCTCGCGCCGAGCCGGTCGCTGTCCCGGCAGCCGCTGTTCCAGACCATGCTGGTGCTGCAGAACAACGCCTCCGCCGACCTCGCCCTGCCCGGTCTGGACGTCGAGACGGTCCCGGTCCGCGGCGGCACCGCCAAGCTGGACCTGGCGTTCGAGCTGACGGAGCGGCACGGGCCCGACGGGGCGCCGGACGGCATCGACGCCGTCCTGGAGTACAGCAGCGACCTGTTCGACGAGGCGACGGCGCGTTCGATGGCCGAGCGGTTCGCGCACCTCGTCGGCGTACTGACCCGCGACCCCGACCTGCCGCTGGGCCGGGTCGACGCCCTGCTGCCCGCCGAACGCGCCCGCGTCCTGGGCGCGTGGGCCGGGCCGGTGCAGGACGTCGCGGTGGCCCCGGTGCACGAGCTGTACGCGGCCCGGGCGGCGGCGCAACCCGATCACCCGGCGCTGGAGTTCGGCCCGCAGGTGCTGTCGTACGCCGAGCTGGACGCCCGCGCGAACCGGCTCGCCCACGAGCTGGCCGCCCGCGGCACCGGGCCCGGCGACCTGGTGGCGCTGCTGCTGCCGCGTTCGCCGGAGATGGTCGTCGCGCTGCTCGCCGTCCTCAAGGCGGGCGCCGCCTACCTGCCGATCGACGCCGCCTACCCGCGGGACCGGATCGGCTACATGCTCGACGACGCGCGTCCGGTGCTCGCCCTGACGACGGACGCCGAGTCCGCCGGCCTGGACGGCTCGGACGTGCCCCGGCTGCTGCTCGACGACCCGGACGTGCGGGCCGCGGTGCGCTCCCGGCCGGACGGTGCGGTCACGGACGCCGACCGGACCCGGCCGCTGACCGTCCGCGACGCCGCGTACGTCATCTACACCTCCGGTTCCACCGGGCGGCCCAAGGGCGTCGTCGTGGAGCACCGCACGGTCGCCGTGATGGTGGCCGACCAGGGACCGCGGATGGGCATCGGCCCCGCCACCCGCTGGCTGCAGTTCGCCTCGTACAGCTTCGACGCGGCGACCTGGGAGCTGTCCATCGGGCTGCTGTCGGGCGCGACGATGATCCTGTCGACGGCCGAGGAGCGCGGCCCGGGCGGGCCGCTCGCCGAGCTGGTGGAACGCACCGGCACCACCATGGTCTGCCTGCCGCCGACGGTGCTGTCCGCGTGGCCGGCCGACCGGCCGATGCCGGACGGTGTGCAGCTGGTCGTGGCGGGCGAGGCCTGCCCGCCGGAGCTGGTGGAGCGGTTCTCCCGCGGGCGCGTGATGCGCAACGCGTACGGGCCGACCGAGGCGACCGTCTGCGCGAGCATCAGCGAACCGCTGTCCGGCGCGGTCAAGCCGCCCATCGGGTTCCCGCTGCACAACACCCGGCTGTACGTGCTCGACGGCCGGCTGCGGCCGGTCGCGCCGGGCGTGACCGGCGAGCTGTACATCGGCGGCGACCAGCTGGCCCGCGGCTACCTGCGGCGCCCGGAGCTGACCGCGGGCCGGTTCGTCGCCGACCCGTACGCCACCGCGCCGGGCGGCCGGATGTACCGCTCCGGTGACCTGGTGCGCTGGAACGCCGACGGCAGCCTCGACTACGTGGGCCGCGTCGACGACCAGGTGAAGCTGCGCGGCTTCCGCATCGAACCGGGCGAGATCGAGGGCGTGCTGCTGTCCCGGGACGACATCGCGGGCGCCGCGGTGATCGTCCGCGAGGACCGGCCCGGGGACAAGCGGCTCGTCGCGTACGTCGTCGCCGCGGGCGACCCGGTGGACGTGCGGGAGGTCCGGTCGCGTCTCGCCGCCGAGCTGCCCGAGCACATGGTGCCGAGCGCGGTCGTCGCCCTCGACGCGCTGCCGCTCACCGGCAACGGCAAGCTGGACCGGCGGGCCCTGCCCGCGCCCGACTACACCCTGGCCGCCTCGGGGCTGGCGCCCGCCGACGAGCGGGAGGCGCTGCTGTGCCGGGCGTTCGCGGAGGTGCTCGGGCTGGAGTCCGCCGGTGCCGACGCCGGGTTCTTCGACCTCGGCGGCGACAGCATCAGTTCCATCCAGCTGGTCGCCCGGGCGCGGGAGGCGGGCCTCGCGATCACCGCGCAGGACGTCTTCGTGCACCGCACCCCGCAGGCGCTGGCGCTCGTCGCCGGCACCGCCGAAGGGACCGGGACCGTCGGGGCCGGTGACGGCACGGGGCCGGTGCCGGCCACGCCGATCACGGCCTGGTTCGACGCGATCCCCGGCCCCACCGACGGCTTCCACCAGGCGGCCGTCGTGCAGACCCCGGCGGGGGCCTCGTACGAGCGGATCGAGGGGGCGCTGCAGGCGCTGCTCGACCACCACGACGCGCTGCGCCGGCGCGGCGACGAGATCCTCGAGGCGGGCGCGGTCCGGGCCGGGGACGTGCTGCGCCGGGCCGCGGCCGGGCCCGGTGACGACCTCGCCGCCCTGGTGCGCGAGGAGGCGGCCACCGCCCGCGCCGAACTGGCGCCCGCCCGGGGCGACATGGTGCGCGCGGTGTGGTGCGACGCCGGTCCCGGGCGGCCGGGCAGGCTGCTGCTCACGCTGCACCACCTGGTGGTGGACGGCGTGTCCTGGCGCATTCTGCTGCCCGACCTGGCGCAGGCGTACGAGCACCCCGGGCGGCCCCTGGCGCCGGTGGGCACGTCGTTCCGGCAGTGGGCGCTGCTGCTGCACGAGGAGGCCGCGCGCGCGGAGCGCCGGGCCGAACTGCCGCTGTGGCGGGAGATCACGGACGGCGGCGACCCGCCGCTCGGGTCCCGTCCGCTCGACCCCGGGCGGGACACCGTGGCGACCGCCCGCCGGCTACGGCTGGAGCTGCCCGCCGCGGTCACCTCGGAGCTGCTCACGACCGTCCCGGCCGTCTTCCACGCCGAGATCAACGACGTGCTGCTGACCGCCCTCGCCCTCGCGGTCGCCGACTGGCGGCGCGGGCGCGGCGAGCGGCAGGACGTCCTCGTCGACCTGGAGGGGCACGGGCGTGAGGAGGTCGTGCCGGGCGTCGATCTGGCCCGCACGGTGGGCTGGTTCACCACCACCCACCCGGTCCGCCTCGACGTGGGCCTGTGCGACTGGGACGAGGTGTGGGCGGGCGGGCCGGCGCTCGGCCAGGTGCTCAAGGAGGTCAAGGAGCAGTTGCGCAGGATCCCGGACCACGGCATCGGCCACGGCCTGCTGAGCCGGCTCGACACCACGTCGGCGGCCGTGCTCGGCGGCCGGCCGGCACCGCAGCTGGGCTTCAACTACCTGGGCCGGATGGCGCTGCCGGAGCCCGGCGACTGGCAGCTCGCACCGGAGTCGCTGGACGTCATGGCCGGCACCGACCCCGGCATGCCGCTGCCGCACGCGCTCGGCGTCGACGCGCGCACCGAGGACCGGCCGGACGGCCCGCGGCTGGTCGCCGAGTGGTCCTGGGCGGGGCTGGCGGTCGCCGGCCCGGACGCGGAGGCGATCGCACGGGGCTGGTTCCGGGCGCTGGAGGCGCTGGCCGCGCACGCCGCACGGCCCGACGCCGGGGGCTTCACGCCCTCGGACCTGGAGCTCGTCGAGGGACTCGGCCAGGACGAGATCGACGAGTTCGAGAACGAGTTCACACACGAGTGGGGGGACGACGGATGAGCACGACCGCACAGGGGAAGGGACCCGGGGCGCCGCGCCCGTCGGGCGGGCTGAGCGACGTACTGCCGCTCACGCCGCTCCAGGAGGGCCTCCTCTTCCACGCCGTGTACGACCGTCAGGAACTCGACGTGTACGCGGTCCAGCTCGTCCTCGACCTGGAGGGACCGCTCGACCGCGGCGCGCTCAGGGCCGCCGCGGCCGGCCTGCTGGCCCGGCACCCGAACCTGCGGGCGGGTTTCCGCTACCGGAAGAACGGCCGGCCGGTGCAGCTGATACCCCGCGAGGTGCCCGTGCCGTGGCGGGAGGTGACCGAGCCGGGCGACCTAGCGGCGCTGACCGACCGGGACCGCACCGAGCCGTTCGACGTGGGCCGGCCGCCGCTGATCCGCTTCACCCTCGTCTCCACCGGCCCGGACCGGCACCGCCTCCTCGTCACCTGCCACCACATCCTGCTCGACGGCTGGTCGATGCCGCTGCTGCTGTCCGAGCTGTTCACCGCGTACGCGGCGGGCGGCGACGCCTCCGCGCTGCCCGCCGTCACCTCCTACAAGCGCTACCTGTCCTGGCTGGACCGGCAGGACGACCGGGCCGCCGCCGCGGCCTACGGCGAGCTGCTCGCCGGCCTGGAGGAGCCCACCCGGCTCGTGCCGGCGCCGCCCGGCCGCGCCCCGGTGCTGCCGGAGCAGTACATCGCCCGGCTCGACGCGGACGCGACGGCCCGCCTGACCGACTGGGCGCGGACGCGCGGCGTCACCCTGGCCGGTGTCCTCCAGGGCGTCTGGGCCGTCGTCCTGGGGGCGCTGACCGGCCGGGACGACGTGGTGTTCGGCACCACGACGTCGGGGCGGCCGCCGGAGCTGCCGGGCGTGGAGTCGATGGTCGGCCTGTTCATCAACACGCTGCCCGTGCGGCTGCGCACCGGTGCCTCGCGGACCCTCGCGGAGGTCGTGCAGGCGGCGCAGCGGCAGCACACCGAGCTGCTGCCGCACCAGCACCTGGGCCTGTCCCGCATCCAGCAGGACGCGGGCCACGGCGAACTGTTCGACACCGTCCTGATCCTGGAGAACTACCCGCTGGACCCGGACGCCCTGCGCACGGCCGTCCCCGGTCTGACGCTCACCGGCGTGCAGGGCCGCGACGCCACCCACTATCCGCTGTCGCTGCTGGTGCTGCCCGGCGAGGAGCTGACGCTGCGGCTGGACCACGCACCCGACCTGGTCACCGCCGAAGAGGCGGCGGCGCTGGCCGGGCGGGTGCTGCGGCTCCTCGCCGCGCTCCCCGACGCGGCCGACCTGCCGCTGTCCCGCCTGGAGCTGCTGGGCGACGAGGAGCGGACGACGCTGCTCGGCACGTACAACGCCACCGCCCGCTCCCACCCCCGGCACGCCCTGCGCGAGCAGCTCGCGGCACGGGCCGCCGCCGACCCGGACGCGCCCGCCCTGCACTGCGGCACCGAGCGGCTCACCCGGGCCGAACTGCACGCCCGCGCCGACCGGCTCGCCCACGAACTGGTGGCGCGCGGCGCGGGCCCGGGCGCCCTGGTGGCGATCGCGCTGCCCCGGTCGACGGACCTGATCGTCGCCACGCTCGCCGTCGTCAAGGCGGGCGCCGGCTACCTGCCGCTCGACCCCGACTACCCGGCCGACCGCATCGGCTACATGCTCGACGACGCGGCACCCGCCCTCGTGGTCACCACCACCGACGTCGCCGGCACGCTGCCCGCCGTCACCGAACGCCCGCACCTGACCCTCGACACGGCGGGAGCCCTCCTCGCCCGGCGGCCCACCGGCCCGACGGGCACCGCGGAGCCGGACCCGCTGGACACCGCGTACACGATCTACACCTCGGGCTCCACCGGCCGGCCCAAGGGCGTGGTCGTGCCGCAGGGCGCGCTGATCAACCTCGTGCACGACATGGGCGAGCGGTTCGCCGTCACCGGCGACGACCGCTTCCTGTCGGTCACCACCTTCGGCTTCGACATCTCCAACCTGGAGATCCTCGTCCCGCTGCTCACCGGCGCCGAACTCGTCCTCGCCGGACGGGACACGGTCCGCGACCCGGCCGCCCTCGCCGCGCTGATCACCGGCAGCGACGCGACCGTCATGCAGGCCACGCCGACGCTGTGGCACGCCCTGGTCACCGAGCACCCGGACAGCCTGGCGGGGCTGCGCGTCCTGATCGGCGGCGAGGCCGTCGGCGAGCCGCTCGCCGACGCGCTGCGCGCCGCGGCCCGCGAGGTCACCAACGTCTACGGGCCCACCGAGACGACGATCTGGTCGACCGCCGCCGTCCTGGACGGCGAGCGCGGCGGCGTGCCGCCCATCGGCCGGCCCATCGCCAACACGCAGGTGTACGTCCTCGACGACGCGCTGCGGCCCGCCCCCACGGGGGCCGTCGGCGAGCTGTACATCGCCGGCGAGGGCCTGGCCCGCGGCTACCACGGGCGCCCTTCGCTGACCGCGACCCGCTTCGTGCCGGATCCGTTCGGGCCGCCCGGCAGCCGCATGTACCGGACCGGCGACGTCGTGCGCTGGGGCGCCGACGGGCAGCTGGAGTACATCGGGCGGGCCGACCACCAGGTGAAGATCCGCGGCTTCCGCATCGAACTCGGCGAGATCGAGTCGGAACTCACCGCCCACCCCGAGGTCCGGCAGGCGACGGTCGTGGCCCGCGACGACCTCCCGGGCGGCACCCAACTGGTCGCCTACACCGTCGGCACGGCCGCCCCGGCCGCGCTCCGCGCGCACCTGGCGGACACCCTGCCCGCGCACATGGTGCCCGCCCTGTACGTGGCCATGGACACGCTGCCGCTCACCGAGAACGGCAAGGTCGACCGCAAGCTGCTGCCCGCTCCCGTCCAGGGCCCGTCCACCGGGGCCCGCGCGCCGCGCACCCCGCAGGAGCAGCTGCTGTGCGAGGTATTCGCGGAGGTGCTCGGGCTGCCCGCGCCCGCGGCCCCGGACGCGTCGTTCTTCGAGCTCGGCGGCCACTCGCTGCTCGCGACCCGGCTCACCGGCCTGATCCGCACGGCGCTCGGCGCCGACCTGCCGGTCCGCGCGGTCTTCGACGCGCCGACCCCGGCGGCCCTCGCGGCCCGCGTCGCGGACGCCGGGGAGGCCCGGCCCGCCCCGGCGCCGGCCGTACGCCCGGACGTGCTGCCGCTGTCCCCCGCCCAGCAGCGGCTGTGGTTCCTCGACCGGCTGGAGGGGGGCAACCCGGCGTACCACATCCCGGTCGCCGTCCGGCTGAAGGGCGCCCTCGACGTACCGGCCCTGCGGGCCGCGGTGCGCGATGTCGTCGTGCGCCACGAGGCGCTGCGCACCCGCTACCCGGACACCGACGGGCGTGCCCGGCAGGAGGTCGTGGACGCGGCGGAGGTACGGATCGGCCTGCCGGTGACCGCGCTGAGCGACGACGCGGTGCGGGACGCGGCACGGCGCGGCTTCGACCTGGCGGCCGGCCTGCCGCTGCGGGCGGAGCTGTTCCGGGCCTCGGACGAGGAGCACGTGCTGCTGCTCGTCGTGCACCACATCGCGGCCGACGGCTGGTCGGTGGGCCTGCTGGGCACCGACCTCGCGACCGCCTACGAGGCGCGCCGCGCGGGCCGGGCCCCGGCCTGGGCACCGCTGCCCGTGCAGTACGCGGACTACACGCTGTGGCAGCGGGACCTGCTCGCGGAGGTGTCGGCCGAACAGCTCCGCCACTGGCGGGAGGCGCTGAAGGACCTCCCCGAGGAACTGGAGCTGCCGGCCGACCGGCCGCGCCCCGCCGCGGCCACGTACCGGGGCGGGCAGGTGGAGTTCCGCATCGACGGCGCGCTGCACGCGGCGGTCGGCGAACTGGCCCGGGCGCGGGGCGTCAGCACGTTCATGGTGCTCCAGGCGGCGGTGGCCACCCTGCTGTCCAAGCTGGGCGCGGGCGACGACATCCCGCTCGGCACGCCCGTCGCGGGCCGCACGGACCCGGCGCTCGACGCACTGGTCGGCCTCTTCGTGAACACGCTGGTGCTGCGCACCGACCTGTCGGGCGACCCGACCTTCGAGGAACTGCTCGACCGCGTCCGCGCCACGGACCTGGCCGCCTACGCGCACCAGGACCTGCCGTTCGAGGCGCTGGTCGACGCGCTCGCGCCGACCCGTTCCCTGTCCCGGCACCCGCTGTTCCAGACGATGCTCACCCTGCACAACACGCCGGACCCGGCGGTGCGGCTGGCGGGCGTGGAGTCGGAGCCGCTGCTCCTCGGCACCGGGACCGCCAAGGCCGACCTGGCCTTCGAGCTGTTCGAGCGGCGTACGCCGGACGGTGCGGCCGACGGGATCGACGCGGTCCTGGAGTACAGCAGCGACCTGTTCGACGAGTCCACCGCGCGTTCCTTCGCCGACCGGCTCGCCCACCTGCTGGGCCTGCTCGTCGCGGCCCCGGACCGGCCGGTCCGCGAGGCCGAGGTGCTGCTGCCGGAGGAGTCGGCGGCGGTACGGGCGGGCTGGGCGGCGACGACGGTCGACGAGCCCTGCACCGGGGTGGTCGAGCGGGTGCGGGCGCACGCTGCAGCGCACCCGGACCGGATCGCCGTGCAGGACCCGGACGGATCGGCCACCTACACCGAACTCGTCAGCCACGCCTCGGCATTGAGCCGCCGACTGAGAGCGGCCGGGGTGCGCCGCGGGTCGCGGGTGGCGATGCTGTGCGAACCCGGCATCCCCTTCGTCACCGGCATCCTCGCCGTCCTGGGCGCCGGAGCCGCCTGGGTCCCGCTCGACCTGCGCGCCCCCCGGGCCCGCACCGCCGGCCTGCTCGACGACTCCGGCCCGGACGTCCTCTACGTCGGACCCGGACTGGACGACACCGCCACCGAGCTGCTGGCCGCCGCCACGGCCGCACCGGCCACCGTCAGCTGGGACGCCTCCCGTGACACCGACCTCCTGCCGCCCTCCGGCACCGGAGACGACCTGGCTTACGTCATCTTCACGTCCGGCTCCACCGGGCGTCCCAAGGGGGCGATGGTCCACCGCGCCGGCATGGTCAACCACCTGCTGGCCAAGGTCGACGACCTGGACATGACCGCCGACGACGTGACCGTTCACAACGCCCCGGTCACCTTCGACATCTCCGTCTGGCAGATGCTCTGCCCCCTCATCACCGGCGGACGCCTCGTCGTCGTCGACCGCGACACCGCCGCCGACCCCCAGGAACTCTTCGGCCGCATCACCACCGACGGCATCACCGTCCTCGAAGTGGTCCCCTCCCTCCTGCGCGCCGCCGTCGACGCCTGGGAGTCGGGCACCCCCAGGCCCGCGACAGGCGGGCTGCGTTCGCTGATGGTCACCGGGGAGACGCTCCCCGCGGACCTCGCGGTCACGTGGGGCCGGCTGGAACCCGGTGTACCGCTGGTGAACGCCTACGGGCCGACGGAGTGCTCCGACGACGTCACCCACGCCGTCATCACCCCGACCACCACCCTCGACACCCGCGCCCCCATCGGCCACCCCGTCCGCAACACCCGCCTCTACATCCTCGACCACCACCTCCAACCCGTACCCCCCGGCACACCCGGCGAGCTCTACGTCGCCGGCACCGGCGTCGGACACGGCTACCTCAACGACCCCGCCAAAACCGCCACCACCTTCACCGCCGACCCCCACAACCCCCACCCCGGCGCCCGCATGTACCGCACCGGCGACCGCGTCCGCCAACGCCCCGACGGCCAACTCGAATTCCTCGAACGCACCGACCACCAGATCAAAATCCGCGGCCACCGCATCGAACTCGGCGAAATCGAAACCGCCCTCCGCCGCCTCCCCGGCATCACCGACGCCGCCACCACCGTCCACCACGGACAACTCGTC
Organism: Streptomyces sp. SID14436; assembly: GCF_010548465.1. Classification (GTDB taxonomy): domain Bacteria; phylum Actinomycetota; class Actinomycetes; order Streptomycetales; family Streptomycetaceae; genus Streptomyces. The sequence continues at coordinate 11,346 of NZ_JAAGMD010000574.1, forward strand.
GGATATCTGATCGGGACCACCGAGGACGCGAAGACCGCTCTCGCGGCCACGCTGCCGGGCTACATGGTCCCCAGCACCTTCGTCACCCTCCCCGCCCTCCCCCTCACCCCCAACGGCAAGATCGACCGCAAGGCCCTGCCCGCACCCGATCCGGACACCGCCGTCTCGGGGCTGGTGCCGGCGCGTACTCCGCGCGAGCGGGCGCTGTGCGAGATCTTCGCGGAGGTCCTCGGGCTGCCCGCCGTC
>NZ_JAAGMD010000596.1 GCF_010548465.1 Streptomyces sp. SID14436
GACCTCGTGGTCGTGGACCCACGGCAGGTGCACGAACCGGTTGGCGAGCGGCGCGCTGAGCTCCCAGCCGTCGGCGGCCGAGGCGCGCGGGTTCGCGGCGGCCACGATGCGGACGCCGGGCGGCAGCCGGAGGGCGCCGACGCGCCGCTCCAGCACGAGGCGCAGCAGGGCCGCCTGGACGGCGGGCGGCGCGGTCGACAGCTCGTCGAGGAAGAGCAGGCCGCGGCCCTCCCGGACCAGGCGCACGGCCCAGTCCGGCGGGGCCATCGGCACGCCCTGGACGGCCGGGTCGTCGCCGGGCACGGGCAGTCCGGAGAAGTCGGAGGGCTCGTGCACGCTCGCGATGACGGTGGTCAGCGGGAGG
>NZ_JAAGMD010000616.1 GCF_010548465.1 Streptomyces sp. SID14436
GGCCCGCGCGCCCTGTGGTGCACAAGGCGGTACGAATGACAGGCTGGAGGTATGAACATCCCTTTCCTGGGCAACCGGCGCCGGAAGCTGGGGTTCCCCGATCCCGAGGGCATCGCGGAACTCCTCGCCGAGTGCGAACTGCTGCGCTCCCAGGCGTCCCGGGCCGGGGTCCGACTGGACGACTCCCCGGCCTCGTTGGAGGCCCTGGACCAGCTGGTGCCGGGCTGGCGGGACGACGAGGACACCCTGAACTGGCTCGGCAACGACGCCGGTCTGTACCTGGGCACCGTCATCGTGCGGACCGTGCCGGGGGCCCTGTGGGAGATCCGGTCCGACGGGCAGCCGGTCGTACGGCTCGCCTCCGGCCGGGTGTTCGACGTCGTGGATTCCGGTCACGCGTGGGCGTCCAGTGGAGTGCCCGAACTGTCCCAGCTCTATGCCGAGGTCGCGGAGGCGTGACAGGCTGACCGCCCGGCCCGCCGCGGGTGGCGGCCGAGGCAGCCGCAAAGGGCGGTAAATACGGCTAATGACCGGAAGGTGCGTGTCGCGCGGTCCACGCGATCTTGCCTGGATACGTTGCGGCAGCACCACACGGCTGAGAGTGAGTAGGGGCGGTATGGCCGTCGATCCGCTGATCGAGCTGCAGGACGTCAACAAGCACTTCGGTGACCTGCATGTACTGCAGGACATCAACCTCACCGTGGGCCGGGGGGAGGTGGTCGTCGTCATCGGCCCCTCGGGCTCGGGGAAGTCGACCCTGTGCCGGGCGATCAACCGGCTGGAGACCATCGGCTCCGGCACCATCCGGCTCGACGGGCAGCTGCTGCCGGACGAGGGCAAGGAGCTGGCGCGGCTGCGGGCCGATGTCGGCATGGTCTTCCAGTCGTTCAACCTCTTCGCGCACCGCACGGTCCTGCAGAACGTCTCGCTGGGCCAGGTCAAGGTCCGCGGCCGCAAGAAGGAGGAGGCGGACCGGCGTTCCCGTGAGCTGCTGGACCGGGTGGGCGTCGCCGACCAGGCCGACAAGTACCCGGCGCAGCTCTCCGGCGGGCAGCAGCAGCGGGTGGCGATCGCGCGGGCACTGGCGATGGAACCCAAGGCGATGCTCTTCGACGAGCCCACCTCCGCCCTGGACCCGGAGATGATCACGGAGGTGCTGGAGGTGATGAAGGCCCTCGCCGCGGACGGCATGACGATGATCGTCGTCACCCACGAGATGGGCTTCGCCCGCTCGGCCGCCAACCGGGTGGTGTTCATGGCCGACGGCCGGATCGTCGAGGACCGCACACCGGACGACTTCTTCACCCGCCCGAGCAGTGACCGGGCCAAGGACTTCCTCTCCAAGATCCTCAAGCACTGAAGCGGGTGGCGCCGAGCCGTCCGCCCGCCCGGACCTCGACTACGATGGCTCCTCCGCCCCGGTGGAGGAGGGGACTTCGCACCGGGAGCGGGGACGCTGCCGCCGGGAGGGGCCCACCGCCCCGCGCCGGTCGGGCGGCGGCCACATCGGCAGTCCCGTCCGGCCGCAGCCGGAGATCACTGCTCGCCCAGCGGCACCGACACGTACGACGGGTCGTGGGCCGGCGAGGAGAAGGTCAGCTGCGCGCCGGGCGGGTTGTGCTCGATGTAGAGCGGGTCGACCGTGTCGACGACCAGGGCGAGCCGGTGCCCGGCCGGCACGTCGTAGGCCGTCGCGAACAGTTCCAGGTCCACGCCGAACGCCCGGCCGGGAGTCCGCCCGTGGAAGGTGTACGGCGCGCTGCTGACCAGCCTGCCGACCCCGAGCGGCCCCACGTCGTACAGGTAGGCGATGAAGGTTCCGCTGCCGGCGGTCGGGGTGAGGGTGGTGTGCAGCCGCGGCGTGCCGCGCACCTGGCGGACCGTCGGGTACCGCTCCGACTGCCACACGGCCGCCCAGCGGCGGGGCAGCAGCGGCACCCACGCCATCGGGGGCAGCCGGGCCACCTGGTCGAGGATGCTCGACAGGAACACGACGCCGCCGTCCGCACCGGAGTTGACGTTCGTGCGGATGGTGGTGCTGCCGCCCAGGTCGATCTTGCGGGTGGTCGCGGCCACCGACTTCCAGTCCGGGTAGGTCTCGTGGCGGCCGGACGAGCGGGACGTGAGGCGGACCGGCTGCTCGGTGCCGACCCCGTTGGCGATCCCCCGCAGGTGGTGGTCGAACCAGCGCCGGGTGTCGGTCCAGACGTCGTTGGGCAGGCCGAACAGGCCGGTGAGCTCCGGCGTTGCGTGGTCGCCGGGGCGCAGCTGGAGGCGCTTGGGGCCGGACAGCTTCTCGTAGAGGTCGGCGTACTGGTCGGGCGGGAACACGGTGTCGCCCCAGGCGCCCGCGAGCATGACGGCCGCGCCGCTGTCGTTGAGCCGGTCCACGTACGTCGCGGGGGAGCGGACCTTGCCCCAGGCGATCATCTCCTGTTCCCGGGACAGGTCGGAGGCGTAGAGGGCGTCGAAGATGCGGCGGAGTTCGGGGCTCGGGCGGCCGGTCAGGCGTCCCACGCCGTCCAGCACGGAGGCGGCCTGGACGTGCTGGGTCCGCTCGGAGTAGATCGACTCGATCAGGTCGGCCCAGCCGCTGAGCGCGGCGACCGCTCTGACCCGCCGGTCGTGCGCGGCGGCCAGCAGGCTGATGCCGGCGCCGTAGGAGACGCCCGCCATGCCGATGCGGCCGGGGTCGGCGGGGGTGTGCGCGAGGGCCCAGTCGATCACCCGGGAGGCGTCGGCGGTGTCGGCCGGCCCGGCGACCTCGATCTGTCCGCCGGACTGCCAGAAACCGCGCACGTTGTAGCTCACCACCACGTACCCGGAGTCGGCGAGCCGCTGGGCCTGGGCCAGGTACTCGGCCTGCGGGAAGCCCCAGCTGGTGGGCAGCACGAGCAGCGGGTGGCGGCGGCCGTCGCCGGCCCCGGCCGGGGTGACGACGTTGGCCTTGAGCACCGTGCCGCCGTCGCCGGTGATGTCGACGAAGCGGACCGGGTGCGGCGCCGCGTGGGCGGCGGGCGCGACCGCGAGTGCGCTCCCGGCGATCAGGGTCGCCGAGGCGGCGCCCACGGCGGTGGTGCGCAGGGCCCTGCGAGAGCGTCGCACGGTCACTCCTCACTCGTGTCAGTGCAAAGTGACCAGACGGTAACCTCGGGCGCCGGTCCGAGGTAACCCGTCGGTAAGTTACGTGCCAGTAAAGAATGTTGAGAGGTGGAGGGCTCAGGACGCCCGGTGCGCCCCGCGTTCCGCCGGAACCGGCAGCGGAGCCTGCGCGGCCCGGGTCACGTCCCCGACCAGCTCCACCACGTCGGGCCCGTACGCCTGGGAGTTGACCACCTTCAGCAGCAGGACGAAGGAGTTCTGGCCGTGCTTGCGGGCCAGCCGCTCGTGATGGCGCGCGAGATACCGGGTCGCCGCCTGGTTGGTGATCGCCCGCTGCCCGCAGAACAGGAACACCGGCCGTGCCTCCCGCCGGTCCCCGGCCGTCAGCCGCGCCAGCAGCACGTACTCGGTGACCCCCGGCTCCATCCGGTAGCGCTCGCCGCCGATCTGGAACGCGCCCCGGTCCGGGCCCGGTTCCGGATCCACGTTCACCCGCACCCCCGGCAGCATGGCCGCCATGTGCGCCACCATCCGGCGGTTCGTCCCCGGGCCGCCGACGCAGAACTCGGTACGCTCACCGAAGCCCTGATGGGCCGTGTCCTGCGTCACCACCTGCACGTTCGCTCCGCACTCCTTGATCAGCGCGGAGAGTTCGAGCAGCGAGAACACGTCGAAGCGGTGCACCGCCGGTTCCGCCGTCGCCGGGTCCCGGTTGACGACGAGCAGCGACTCGGCGTTCTCCGGCAGCCCGAAGAACGCCTGCTTGCGCCGCAGCCTGCGCCGGTACAGATACGTGCGGGCCATCCAGCCCAGCGCGGCGCCGACCACGGCGGCGATCACCACACCCAGCACCACATTGCGTATGTCGTCCGTCATGGGCGCGCATGCTAGCGGTCCCCGGCAAACCCGTGTTCGACCCACCCCGGCTGGTTCGACCCACCCCGGCCGGCCGGTGCCGCACCAAGGCGCGCGACGGCCGTGGCCCGCCGCCAGCCGCTCGGGGAACCGGCGCGGCATCACCGCATCGCCCGGCGAGGCGTTCCTGACGGGAGCATGGCGACGTCGTAGGCTGCGCCAACGGTCCCTCACCGGAGGTGCGCATGCGTCGTCCCGTCGCACGGAAACTGACCGTCCTCGCGGTCTCGGCCGCCGTGGTCTCGGTGGGCGCGACCGCGCCGCCCGCCGGACCCCACGACCCCGGCCCGCCGCCCGCCAAGGTCCCGGTGGCCGTCGGACACGGCGGCGCCGTCTCCAGCGTCGACGCCGACGCCTCCGCGGCCGGCATCGAGGTCCTGCGCAAGGGCGGCAACGCCGTCGACGCGGCCGTCGCCACGGCAGCCGCCCTCGGCGTCACCGAGCCCTACTCGGCCGGCATCGGCGGCGGAGGCTACTTCGTGTACTACGACGCCCGGAGCCGCTCCGTGCACACCCTCGACGGCCGCGAGACCGCCCCGCTGACCGCCGGCCGGGACCTGTTCCTCGAGGACGGCGAGCCGATCCCGTTCGCCGAGGCCGTCAGCAGCGGCCTCGCCGTCGGCACCCCGGGCACCCCCGCCACCTGGCAGCGGGCGCTGGACGCGTGGGGCCGCAAGGGGCTCGGGACGGTGCTGAAGCCCGCCGAGCGACTGGCCCGCGACGGCTTCACCGTCGACGCCACCTTCCGCGCCCAGACCGCCGCCAACGAGACCCGCTTCCGGTACTTCCCGGACACGGCCGAGCTGTTCCTGCCCGGCGGCGACCTCCCGGCCGTCGGCTCCACCTTCAAGAACCCCGACCTCGCCCGCACCTACGCCGAGTTGCGGCGCAAGGGCGTCGACGCCCTCTACCGGGGCGCCATCGGCCGGGACATCGTCGACACGGTCGCCAAGCCGCCCGTGGACCCGGACTCCGGCTGGAACGCCCGCCCCGGCGACCTGTCCGCCCGCGATCTCGCCGCCTACCGCGCCAAGGTCCAGCCCCCGACGAAGACCTCGTACCGCGGCCTGGACGTCTACTCCATCGCGCCGTCGTCCTCCGGCGGCACCACGGTCGGCGAGGCCCTCAACATCCTGGAGCGCACCGACCTGTCCCGGGCCGACGAGACCCGTTACCTCCACCGCCTCATCGAGGCGAGCCGCATCGCCTTCGCCGACCGCGGCCGCTGGGTCGGCGACCCGGCCTTCGAGGACGTACCGACGAGGGAACTGCTCTCCCAGCGGTTCGCCGACAGCCGCGCCTGCCTCATCCAGGACGACGCCGTCCTCACCAGTCCGCTCGCCCCCGGAGACCCGCGCGACCCGGAGCCCTGCGCGGCACGCGGCACCCCCGCCCCGACGACGTACGAGGGCGAGAGCACCACCCACCTCACCACCGCCGACCGCTGGGGCAACGTCGTCGCCTACACCCTCACCATCGAACAGACCGGCGGCAGCGGCATCACCGTCCCCGGCCGGGGCTTCCTGCTCAACAACGAGCTGACGGACTTCTCCTTCGCCCCGGCCGACCCCGCCGTCCACGACCCCAACCTGCCCGGCCCGGGCAAGCGGCCCCGGTCCTCGATCTCCCCGACGATCGTCCTGGACCGCCACGACCGGCCCGTGGTGGCGCTCGGTTCACCCGGCGGCTCCACCATCATCACGACCGTGCTGCAGACCCTGACCGGCTTCCTCGACCGCGGGCTGCCGCTGGCCGACGCGATCGCCGCGCCCCGCGCCAGCCAGCGCAACACCGCCCGCACCGACCTCGAACCGGGCCTGTACGACAGCGAGGTCCGGCAGCGCCTGGAGTCGATCGGGCACTCCTTCACCCGGAACCCGGAGATCGGCGCCGCCACGGCCGTCCAACGCCTGCCCGGCGGGGCCTGGCTCGCCGCCGCCGAACGCGAGCGCCGGGGCGGCGGTTCGGCCATGGTGGTCCGCCCCGCCCGCTAGGCCCTGTCGTCACCAGCGTGCCGGGACAACACACTTAGGGGCCGCGGGGCCCGCTCCCGGGCGGAACGGGCCCCGCCCCGCGTCCGGTTCACAGCTCCGGTGCCGGGGTCTGCGCGACGCGGAAGGCGAGACGTCCGTCCTCAGCGTCGACCGTGACCCGGCCGCCCTCCCGGAGCGTGCCGTCCAGGAGCAGCCGGGACAGCTCGTTGTCGACCTCCCGCTGGATGGTGCGGCGCAACGGCCGGGCCCCGTACTCCGGCTGGTAGCCGCGCCGGGCCAGCCAGTCCACGGCCGCCTCGGTGAACTCCACGCCGATGCCCTGGCCCTTGAGCCCGCGACGCGTCGACTCCAGCAGCAGGTCGGTGATCAGGCGCAACTCATCGGGGATGAGCTGGCGGAACACCACCACCTCGTCGATCCGGTTGAGGAACTCGGGCCGGAAGTGCTCCCGCAGCGGCCGCAGGATCTGTTCGCGCCGCGCCTCCTCGTCGGCCTCCGTGCCGCCCGACGCGAAACCGAGCGTCGCGCCCCGCCGGGTGATCGCCTCCGAGCCGAGGTTGCTGGTCATCACGATGACCGTGTTGGTGAAGTCCACGGTCCTGCCCTGCGCGTCGGTCAGCCGGCCGTCGTCGAGGACCTGGAGCAGGACGTTGAAGACGTCCGGGTGGGCCTTCTCCACCTCGTCGAGCAGCAGCAGCGAGTACGGGTGCCGCCGCACCACCTCGGTCAGCTGCCCGGCCTCCTCGTGGCCGACGTACCCGGGCGGCGCGCCCACCAGCCGGCTGACGGTGTGCCGCTCCTGGTACTCGCTCATGTCGAGCCGCACCATCCGGTCGTCGCTGCCGAACAGCGCCTCGGCGAGCGCGCGGGCCAGTTCGGTCTTGCCGACGCCAGTGGGGCCGAGGAACAGGAAGCTGCCGATCGGCCGGTCCGGGCTGGCGAGCCCGGCGCGGGAGCGCAGCACCGCGTCCGAGACGACCCGCACGGCCTCGTCCTGGCCGACGACCCGCTGGTGCAGGTGCTGTTCGAGCTGAAGCAGCCGGGACTTCTCCTCCTCGGTGAGGCGGCTGACCGGGATGCCGGTCTGCCGGGAAACCACCTCGGCGATCGCCTCCGTGTCCACGACCAGATCCTGGCCCTCGTTCACCTCCGTGCCGCCGCCGGCCTCCTCGATGCGGTGCTTCAGCTCCGCGATGCGGTCCCGCAGCTCAGTCGCCCGCTCGTACTGCTCGTCCGCGACCGCCTGGTCCTTGTCGCAGGTCAGCTGCTCGGCCTCGCGTTCCAGGGCGCGCACGTCGGTGCCCTTGGTCCGGGCCCGCAGCCGCACCCGGGCACCGGCCTGGTCGATCAGGTCGATGGCCTTGTCGGGCAGGCGCCGGTCGCTGAGATAGCGGTCGGACAGCTCCACGGCCGCCACCAGCGCCTCGTCGGTGTAGCGCACCTGGTGGTGGGCCTCGTACCGGTCGCGCAGGCCGCGCAGGATCTCGACGGCGTCGGCGGGGCGGGGCTCGGGCACGAGGATCGGCTGGAAGCGCCGGGCGAGCGCCGCGTCCTTCTCGATCTTGCGGTACTCCTCCAGGGTGGTGGCGCCCACGACGTGCAGCTCGCCCCGGGACAGGGCCGGCTTGAGGATGTTGCCGGCGTCCATCGACCCGCCCTCGCCGCCGCCCCCGGCGCCGACGACGGTGTGCAGCTCGTCGATGAAGACGATCAGCCGGTCGGAGTGGCTGCGGATCTCGTCGACGATGGCCGTCATCCGCTCCTCGAAGTCGCCCCGGTAGCGGGTGCCGGCCACCACGGCGGTCAGGTCCATGGCGACCACGCGCCGCCCGAGCAGCACGTCCGGCACGTCCCCGTCGGCGATGCGCTGCGCCAGCCCCTCCACGACGGCGGTCTTGCCGACCCCCGCGTCGCCGATCAGCACGGGGTTGTTCTTGCCGCGCCGGGAGAGCACCTCGACGGTCTGCTCGATCTCCTCCTCCCGGCCGATCACCGGGTCGATGCGGCCCTCGCGGGCCAGCTCCGTCAGGTCGCGCCCGTACTTGTCCAGGGTGGGCGTGCCGGTGGCGGGGCGCGGCCGCTCGGCGCGCGGTGGGGGCCCCTCAGGGGCCTCCGACGGGGGCGGTGCGGGCGTGTAGTGGGCCGCGTTCAGGATGTGACCGGCGGCCGAGTCGGGGTTCGCGGCGAGCGCGCCGAGCACGTGCTCCGGGCCGATGTAGCCCGCGCCGTTGGCCCGCGCCAGCTCGTGCGCGTCCAGCAGGGCCCGCTTGACGGCCGGGGTCAGGGACAGGGACGTCGGCGGGGGAGCGGTGTCCGGCGCGTGCTGGGCGGGGCCGGACCGCTCGTCGATCTGCGACGCCAGCGCGTCGGGGTCCGCGCCCGCCCGGCTGAGCAGGCTGCGGGTCGGCTCACTGGCGAGGGCGGCCCGCAGCAGGTGCTGCGTGTCCAGGTCCCGGCTGCCGTGCTCGGCGGCGTACTGGGCGGCACCGCGCACCAGTTCCCGGGCCGGCCGGCTCAGCAGCCGCCCGATGTCTATCTGCCGGGGGCGCGGCCCACCGAAGAACCGGGCGAGGAATTCTCCGAAGGGGTCCGAGCCGTAGCCCTGCGGACCTGTGAACCCGCTGGTCATGGCGATCCGTTCCGGCGCCTCGCGGGATCCCCCTGGGGCGGGCGGAGCCGGGACCGAAGGACCCCGGGGCGCGCTCACTGCTCGACGTACCGGTCCGGACGCGGGTGCCCGGCCGGGTCCCGGTTACACACGGGGCTGCCGTGTCATGCGTGTCCATCGGACGCCCAGGGCCTCTCGTCCGGAGCACACCGGGCTCGCGGGGTCCGGCCCGACCCGGACGACAGACCCTCGGGCGCCCACCTCGTCACCTTCGCACGATCGCCCCGGGGCGGCACCCCGGGCGGGCGGGGCCGCGCCCGGGCTCACAGCTGCGGCCGAGGTGGGCCGGGCGCCCGGCCCGCGCGGCAT
>NZ_JAAGMD010000644.1 GCF_010548465.1 Streptomyces sp. SID14436
CTCCCGGGTCGCCGGGGCGGGGCCCGCGCCCGGCCGTCCGCGACGCGCGCGGGCACGGCGCGGCGGCGATGCTCGAACGACAGGCCCCGGGAACGGTCCCGGCGGCGGACGCAGGGAGGCAGGACCGTGGGCACGGACGCACCGCAGGACACCGAACGGCTGCTCTGCCTGGTCACCGGGGCGTCCGGGTACATCGGGGGCCGTCTGGTACCGGAGCTGCTGGCCGCCGGTCACCGGGTCCGCTGCCTGGCCCGTTCCCCGGACAAGCTCCGTGACCACCCGTGGGCGGCCGACGCGGAGACGGTGCGCGGGGACGTCACGGACGCCGCGTCCGTCGCCGCCGCCCTGCGCGACGTCGACGTGGCGTACTACCTGGTGCACGCCCTCGGTTCGGGCTCCGGGTTCGAGGACACCGACCGCCGGGCGGCCCGGATCTTCGCCGAGCAGGCGCACGCCGCCGGTGTCCGGCGGATCGTCTACCTCGGCGGGCTCACCCCGATGGGGGTGCCCGAGCAGTCCCTTTCGCCGCACCTGCGGTCCCGGGCCGAGGTGGGGCGCATCTTCCTCGACGGCCCGGTGCCGGCCACCGTGCTGCGGGCGGCGGTCGTCATCGGCTCCGGGTCGGCCTCGTTCGAGATGCTGCGCTACCTCACGGAGCGGCTGCCCGGCATGGTGACGCCCCGCTGGGTCAACACCCGTACCCAGCCCATCGGAGTCCGGGACGTGCTGCGCTACCTGGTCGGTTCGGCGACCATGCCCGCGGACGTGGACCGGGCCTTCGACATCGGCGGTCCGGACGTCCTCACCTACCGGGACATGATGCGCCGCTACGCCGCCGCCACCGGACTGCGGCGGCGGCTCATCGTGCCGGTGCCCGTCCTGTCCCCGCGCCTGTCCAGCTACTGGGTCGGTCTGGTCACCCCGGTGCCCGCGTCGATCGCCCGCCCGCTCACCGAGTCGCTGCGGCACGAGGTCGTCTGCCACGAACACGACATCGCCCGCTACGTGCCCGACGCCCCGGGCCGGCCGCTGCCGTTCGACCAGGCGCTGGAGCTGGCGCTGCGCCGGGTGCGGGAGGCGCAGGTCGCCACGCGCTGGTCGTCGGCCGCCGTGCCGGGGGCGCCCAGCGATCCGCTGCCCACCGACCCGGACTGGGCCGGCGGGAGCCTCTACCAGGACGAGCGGCAGCTGCCGGTCGACGCGTCGCCGCAGGCCCTGTGGAAGGTGATCGAGGGCATCGGCGGCGACAACGGCTGGTACTCCTTCCCCCTGGCCTGGGCGGTCCGGGGCTGGCTGGACCGGTTCGTCGGCGGGGTCGGGCTGCGCCGCGGACGGCGGGACGCCGAACGGCTGCGGGTGGGCGACTCGCTGGACTTCTGGCGGGTGGAGGAGATCGAACCGGGCCGTCTGCTGCGGCTGCGCGCGGAGATGCGGCTGCCGGGACTGGCCTGGCTGGAGATGCACGCCGAGACGGACGACGAGGGCCGCACCCGGTACCGGCAGCGCGCGCTGTTCCATCCGCGCGGTCTGCCGGGACACGCCTACTGGTGGTCCGTGTCGCCCTTCCACGCGGTCGTCTTCGGCGGCATGGCCCGCAACATCACCAAGGCCGCGGCCCGGGGGGCGGGCGGCCGCACACGCGCGGCGCGGGGCGAGGGCGGCCCGCGGCACCTGCGTCCCCGCAGAGCGGACCGGTAGGGCGCTCCCCACCCACGGAGCACACGCCACCGCACCACCGCACCGCCGCACCACCGCACCGCCGCACCACCGCACCGCCGCACCACCGCACCGCCGCACCGCGGCACCGCCGCACCAGGAGGGACGCCATGACCGTCGC
>NZ_JAAGMD010000672.1 GCF_010548465.1 Streptomyces sp. SID14436
CCGGCCCGCCCGGGACAGGCGCCGCCCGGTCCGCCGCGGCCGGCCCGCCCCGGCAACCTGCGCGCCCGGCTGACGTCCTTCGTCGGACGGGAGGCCGACATCGGGGCCATCCGCCGGGACCTGGAGTCCGCCCGGCTGGTCACCCTGACCGGACCGGGCGGCGCGGGCAAGACCCGGCTGTCGCAGGAGGCCGCCGAGGCGCTGCCGCGGACCGCCGCGGACGGGGTGTGGCTGGCCGAACTCGCCCCCGTGGACGACCCCGACGCCGTCCCCGAGGCCGTGCTCACCGCCGTCGGCGCCCGCGAGACCGTCCTGTACGGCGCCGGGGCCGAGGGGATGCGGGCCGTCTCCGACCGGTACGACGACCCGGTGGAGCGCCTCACCGAGCACTGCGGGCGGCGCCGCACGCTGCTGATCCTGGACAACTGCGAGCACGTCGTCGAGGCCGCGGCCCGCCTCACCGAAGCCCTGCTGGAACGCTGCCCGGCGCTCACCGTCCTCGCCACCAGCCGCGAACCCCTCGGCGTGCCCGGGGAGTTGGTGCGCCCCGTCGAACCGCTGCCGGAGCCGGTCGCGCTGCGGCTGCTCGCCGACCGCGGCGCGGCGGCCCGCCCCGGCTTCCGGGTGTCCGACGACCCCGAGGCGTGCGCGGAGATCTGCCGGCGGCTCGACGGGATGCCCCTCGCCGTCGAACTCGCCGCCGCCCGGCTGCGGATGCTCACCCCGCGCCAGATCGCCGACCGGCTCGACGACCGCTTCCGCCTGCTCACCTCGGGCAGCCGCACGGTACTGCCCCGGCAGCAGACCCTGCGGGCCGTCGTCGACTGGTCCTGGGACCTGCTCGACGCGGACGAACGCGAGGTGCTGGGACGGCTGTCGGTGTTCGCGGGCGGCTGCGACCTGGCCGCCGCCGAGGCGGTGTGCGGGCCGGCCGCCCTGGAGGCGCTCGGCTCGCTGGTCGACAAGTCGCTCGTGGTCGCCGCTCCGTCCGGCGACTCGGGGATGCGCTACCGGCTGCTGGAGACCGTCGCCGAGTACGCGCGCGAACGCCTCGACGAGAGCGGCGGGCGCGCGGAGGCGGAACGCGCCCACCTGACGCACTACCGCGAACTGGCCCGCACCACCGACCCGTTGCTGCACGGCCCGCAGCAGGTCGCCGCCGTCGAACGGCTGGAACGCGAGTACGAGAACCTGCGCACCGCGCTGCGTCACGCGCTCGCCCTGCGCGACGAGCAGGAGGCCCTGTGCCTGGTGCTGTCCCTCGTCCGGTTCTGGCGGATGCGCGACCTGCGCATCGAGGCCCGCAACTGGTGCAGCGAGGTCGCGTCCCTCGGCCCCGACCCGTTCACCGAGCCGGTGCGCCCGGCCGCGCCGGTGTGGGATCCCCTCACCGCCGCACCGCCGCCGATGACCGGCGAGGTCCTGGCCGAGGCCCGGCGCGGTGTGCACCTGGCCCACATGGCCTGCATGGACACCGAACTCGACGACTGGCAGACACCCGCGGCCCAGCACAGACTGCGCGTCATCGCCGCCACGTACGAACCGGGACTGCCGCAGACCTGCCGCTCACCCGGCCACCTGTGGGCGTTCGCCGTGATGCTGACCGGCGACATGGACCGGCTGCGGGAGACCATCGACGCCGCGATCCGCACCTGCCGGGAGACCCCCGGATTCGAGTGGGAACTGGCCACCAACCTCCAGATGCGCGCCAACGTGCTGGCCAACCGCAGTGACTGGGCGGGCGACGCCCGGCGGGACGCGGACGAGGCCCTGGAGATCCACCGCGCGCTCGGCGACACCTGGAGCACGGCCGAGGCCCTCTCCGCCCGGGGCGAGGCCCACGAACGCACCGGTGACTACGAGGCCGCCGCCGCGGACTACGAGACGGCCATCGCCCTCGCCGAACGCCTCGGCGCACAGGCCCAGAAGGCCGTGCTCACCACCCGCCTCGGCAGCGTGCTGCTCGACGCCGGTGACGAGCAGCGCGGTGAACGGCTGCTGCGCGAGGTCGTCGGCGGCACCCGGGACCGGCACAACGAGGCCCTGCCCGCCGCCCGGCTGTTCCTGGCCGGATGGCTCGGGCTCGTCGGCCGCACCGCCGAGGCGCGGGAGGAACTGCGGCTGCTGCGCGAGGAGTTCCGCATCGCGCACTACGTCGTCTTCGACGCGTTCATCCTCGGCGCCGAGGGCTGGCTGGACATCGTCGACGGCCACGACGAGCGGGCCCTGGACACCATCAAGCGGGCGTTGCGGCAGGCCGGCGACCCGCTCGCCGTCGCCATGGCACCGCACATGCGGTCGGCGAACCTCACCCTGGGCGCGGCGGCCCTCGCCCGGCTGCACGGCGGCGCCCGGGCGCGTGACGCGGCCCGCTGCCTGTCCGCCGCCGACGCCCTGCTGCCTCCCGGCCACGTCGCCGTGCGCGGGGAGCGCGAGGCGCGCCGGTGTGCCGAGTCCCGGCTCCGGTCGGTGCTCGGCGACGCGGCCTACGAGGAGGCGTACGCACAGGGCGACGGCCTCGCTCCCGAGGAGGCCGTCGCCCTGATCGAGGCCGGATGATCGGGCGGGTGATCGAGACCGGGTGGTCGGGCCCGGTGGTCAGGTCTTCGTGCGGAACTTGTGGATCGCGACCGGCGCCATCACCACCGTGATGCCCACCGACCAGGCCAGCGTCAGCCACAGGTCGTGCGCGACCGGGCCGCCCACCATCAGGCCGCGCGCCGCGTCCGCCAGGGAGGACAGCGGGTTGTAGGCGGTGAAGTTCTGCAGCCAGCCCGGCATCGATCCGGTGGGCGCGAAGATCGACGAACCGAACTGGAGCGGCATCAGCACCAGGAAGCCCATGGCCTGCACCGACTGGGCGTTCTTCATCACCACGCCCAGCGTGAGGAAGATCCACATCAGGGCGGAGCCGAACACCACGGACAGCCCCACGGCGGCGAACAGCCCCGCCCAGCGGGTGATGTCGAACCCGACGAGCACCCCGACGACCAGGAGGATCGAGGTCGCGATCAGCATCCGCACCAGCTCGACCGCGATCTTGGCGAACAGCACGGAGCCGCGGCCGATCGGCAGGGACCGGAACCGGTCCATGACCCCGGTGTTGAAGTCCTGGTTGAAGCCGGTGCCCACCCCCTGGGCCATGTTCATGCCCATCATGGCCATCAGCCCGGGCACGATGTACTGCACGTAGGCGTCCTGCCCGCCGCCCAGCGCCTGCCCGATCGAGCCGCCGAAGACGTACACGAACAGCAGGGTGAAGACGATCGGGAACAGCACGGCGTCGAACATCGACTCCGGGTCCTGCCGGATCCACAGCAGGTTGCGGCGCACGAGGGCCCCGGTGTGCCGGAGATGGGCCCGCAGCGGGATGCGCGCGTCGCCGCCGGTCGCGGCGGCCGGGGCAAGGGTGGCGGCACTCATACGGCGACGGCCTCCTCGGGGGTCTCGGCGGGCGCGGTGTCCCGCGGCGCACCGGCCCGGTGGCCGGTGAGGGACAGGAACACCTCGTCCAGGCTGGGCAGTTCGGTGGTCACGGAGCTGAGGGTGATGCCGTGCGCGGTGACCGCGCCGACCACGGCGGTCAGCTGCTCGTCACTGAGGACGGGGACGAGGACGGCGCCGCTCTCGGGGTCCACGGACGTACCGGCCAGGCCGGTGATGCCCAGCTCGTCCAGCGCGCTCGCCAGCGGGCGCAGCCGGCGGGGGTCGGCCGGGCGGATCCGCAGCGTCCGGCCGCCCACCCTGGCCTTCAGCTGCTCGATGCCGCCGCTCGCGATGACCTTGCCGCGGTCCACCACGGTCAGCTCACCGGCGAGCTGCTCGGCCTCCTCCATGTACTGGGTGGTCAGCAGCACCGTCACCCCGTCCTTGACCAGCCGCTTCACCTCGTCCCACACCTCGTTGCGGGTGCGCGGGTCCAGTCCGGTGGTCGGCTCGTCCAGGAACAGCACCGCCGGCCGGCCGATCATCGAGGCGGCCAGGTCCAGGCGCCGCCGCATGCCGCCGGAGTAGGTGGCCGCCGGCCGACGGGCCGCCTCCGTCAGGGAGAACCGCTCCAGCAGGGCGTCGGCGCGGCCGCGTGCCTCCTTGCGGGGCAGGTCGAGCAGCCGGCCGATCAGGTACAGGTTCTCCCGGCCGGACAGCTTCTCGTCCACCGAGGCGTACTGGCCGGTCAGCCCGATCACCCGGCGCAGCTGCCGGGGCCGGCGGACCACGTCGTACCCGGCGACGGTGGCGTGCCCGGAGGTCGGGGCGAGCAGGGTGGAGAGGATCCGCACGAGGGTGGTCTTGCCCGCGCCGTTCGGCCCGAGCACCCCCATCACGGTGCCCTCGCGCACGTCCAGATCGACGCCGTCCAGCGCCTTCGTGGCGCCGTAGTGCTTGACCAGCCCCCGTACGGTGACGGCGCCGGAGGCGCCACCCGGGTCGTTGTCGATTCGCTTCATGCCCCCGACGCTGTCACCCGCCGCCGACAGACCGCCGACAGGCGGCCGACAGCCCGGACCGCCACGGACAGGACGCCGACAGGACGCCGACAGGCGACGCAGGGCGGGCATCCCGCACGCGGTCGCGCGCGGCCGGACCGCACCTCGCACGGAAAGGCGGCAGCCCGCCGACGGGGGAAGATCGGCGGGCTGCCGCGGTGGTGCCGGGATGGTCGGGGACCCCCGGTGCCGGGCGGACCGGCGGGCCGGGGGAGTGAGGGGTCAGTGGACGGAGTGCTGCTCCTGCGGGAACGTTCCGCCGACGACGTCCTCCGCGAACGCCTTCGCCGCGCCGCTCATGACGGAGCGCAGGTCGGCGTACTGCTTCACGAACTTCGGCACCCGGCCGCCGGTCAGCCCCAGCATGTCCGTCCACACCAGGACCTGCGCGTCCGTCCGGGGGCCCGCGCCGATCCCGACGGTGGGGATGTGCAGCGTGCGCGTCACCTCGGCGGCCAGCTCGGCCGGGACCAGCTCCAGCACCACCGAGAAGGCGCCGGCGTCCTGCACGGCCTTGGCGTCCCGCAGCAGCTGCTGCGCCGCCTCCTCGCCGCGTCCCTGGACGCGGTAGCCCATCGCGTTCACGGACTGCGGGGTCAGGCCGATGTGCGCCATGACCGGGATGCCGGACTCGACCAGCAGCTCGATCTGCCGGTGCGAGCGCTCGCCGCCCTCCAGCTTCACCGCGCCCACCCCGGCCTCCTTCACCAGCCGGGTGGCCGACCGCAGGGCCTGCACCGGGCCCTCCTGGTACGAACCGAAGGGCAGGTCGGCCACGATCAGGGCGCGGGTGGTGCCGCGCACCACGGCGGCGGACAGCATGGTCATCTGGTCGAGGGTGACCGGCACCGTGGTGTCGTAGCCGAGGTGGCAGTTGCCCGCCGAGTCGCCGACCAGCATGACCGGGATGCCGGCCTCGTCGAAGACGGAGGCGGTCATCGCGTCGTAGGCGGTGAGCATGGGCCACTTCTCGCCGCGCTCCTTGGCGGCGGCGATGTCCCGGACGGTGACACGACGGGTGCTCTTGCCCCCGTACAGCGCCTTGCTCCCGTCGGAGGCACCCGGCTTCGGAGGCTGGGCAGCAGAAAGCTGCGTCATGGCAATGTCTCCCAACAGTCATCTCGAGGCACCCTGACGGCGTCCCCGGATCGTTTCCATGGTGGCACTTCGAAGGGACCGGCACCAGGGGAGGCGGCACGGCGGGTTTCCGTCGTTTCCACGGCGCCGGTACGAGCCGTGACCCGAAGCAGGGCCGCACCGGCGGTCGGGTGACGCAATGACCCGGCAATGACCCGGCAAAAGGTTTCCGATACGAGACGGTCTCGTATCGGAAATCGTTAGGCTGGCCCGCATGACCTCTCCCGCCGCCCCCGACGGCCGCATCCCCGACGCCGTGCACCGGCGGCGCTGGGCGATCCTCGGCGTCCTGATGCTCAGCCTGCTGATCGTCGTGCTGGACAACTCGATCCTGAACGTGGCCATCAAGACGATCTCCACCCCCGCGCCCACCGGCCTCGGCGCCACGCAGAGCGAGCTGGAGTGGGCGATCAACGCCTACACGCTCGTCTTCGCGGGCCTGCTCTTCAGCGCCGGGCTGCTGGGCGACCGGCTCGGCCGCAAGAAAGTGCTGCTCGGCGGGCTCGCCGTGTTCGGCATCGGCTCGGCGCTGGCCGCCTTCTCCGGCTCACCCGGGGAGCTCATCGGTTTCCGGGCGGTCATGGGACTGGGCGCCGCGTTCGTCATGCCGGCCACGCTGGCCGTCCTGATGAACGTGTTCGAGCGGGACGAGCAGCCCAAGGCCATCGGCATCTGGGCGGGCGGTGTGGGCCTGGCCATCGCCATCGGCCCGATCACCGGCGGGGTGCTCCTGGACCACTTCTGGTGGGGCTCGGTCTTCCTGGTCAACGTGCCGATCGTGCTCCTCGCCCTCGGCCTGATGCTGTGGCTGGTCCCCGACTCCCGCGACCCGCGCCCCGGCCGCGTCGACCCCGTCGGCGTCCTGCTGTCCGTGGTCGGCCTGGTCCTGCTGGTCTACGGCATCATCCGGGGCGGCCGGCTCGCCGACTTCACCGACGCCACGGTGCTGGCGACCGCCGGCGCGGGGCTCGCCGTCCTCGCCGCCTTCGTCGTGTACGAGAAGCGCAGCGACCACCCGTCCATCGACATGGCGTACTTCCGCAACAAGGTGTTCTCCGCGTCGATCGTCGCCATCGCGCTGGTGTTCTTCGCCCTGATGGGCGTCACCTTCTTCGCGGTCTTCTACCTCCAGAGCGTGCGCGGCTACTCGCCCCTGCAGACCGGTCTGCTGCTGCTGCCGCTGGCCGCCGCGCAGATGATCTTCGCGCCGCGGGCCCGGCTGCTCGTGGACCGCTTCGGCGTCCGGGCCACCACCACCGGCGGCCTGCTGCTGCTCGCGGCCATGCTGGGCGGCTTCGCCGTGCTGGACCGCGACACCCCCCTCTGGCTCCTGGAGGGCCTGTTCTTCCTCATGGGCACAGGCATGGCCCACGTCATGACGCCGGTCAGCGTCGTCATCATGCAGACCCTGCCGCGCGAGAAGGCGGGCTCGGCGTCCGCGCTCAGCAACACCTTCCGCCAGGTCGGCGGCGCCCTGGGCATCGCCGTCCTGGGCTCGGTGCTGTCCGCGGCGTACCGCACGGGCATCGCCGACCGGCTCGTCCTCCTGCCGCCCGCCGCCCGGCACGCCGCCGGCGAGTCCATCGAGGCCACCCTCGCCGCCGCCGCCCGGCTCGGCCCGCGCGGCGACGCCCTGGTCGGCCCGGC
>NZ_JAAGMD010000692.1 GCF_010548465.1 Streptomyces sp. SID14436
CGCCACAACGGCCGGTCCAGCCGCGGCGGTCCGCCGGCACCGGCCGCGGCCCGCAAGCGCCCCGGGGCCGAACCGGCGCTCCAGCAGCCCCCGTACGCCCCTCGGCGTGACGGTGCCCCGCCCGGGGGCGGGGCACCGAACGGCCGGAGGTCTACTCGGGGACGGTGAAGTAGCGGGCGAAGGACCGGACGACCTCGTCCTCGCCGATCCGGCCGTCGCCGTCCGTGTCCAGCGTGGCCGCCGCGGTGCGGGCGAGGTCGTCGGCGACGCCGAGCGCCACGAGGACGCGGGCGGTCTCCTCGACGGTGGCCCTGCCGTCGCCGTCGCCGTCCGCCACGGCGAGGGCCGCCTGCAGGAAGGGCCGCGCGATCTCGCCGAACCGGTCGGGGTTGTCGCGCAGTCGCTTCAGCGCGCCGTTGACGAATTCCTCGCGGGTGATGCGCTGGTCGCCGTCGCGGTCCGCGATTCCGGCCATGCCCTGCCAGAACGCCTCCGCGCCGCCGTAGAGGGACTGTCCCCGGTCGGAACGGGCCGCGACGCCGAACTCCGCCAGCAGCGCCTTCGCCGCGTGGCTGAAGTCCTCGCGGTCGATGTAGCCGTTGCCGTTCTGGTCGAACGTGGCGAATCGGTCCGCGATCCTGCGGTCGTGCTCGCTGGTGACCATGTCTCTTTCAGGCCGCCTTAAGTCAGTGGGGTCTTCTCGTCCGGAGCGTACGTCGTACGGGACGGTCCCGGGGAACGGATACCGCACCTGTGCCAGGACCGGGGGCATTCCGCGACCACCCCGTTGCTCCAGGCGGGGTGCGCGGTGCCCGGGCCGGCGCCGGGGGGGCGCGCGGCCGGAGCCGAGGGCGCGGGGCAGGACGGCACGGCGGCGCG
>NZ_JAAGMD010000718.1 GCF_010548465.1 Streptomyces sp. SID14436
CGGTCACCGCCACGGTCGTCGTCACGGCTGCTCCGGAAGCCGCCGCGGTCTCCGGCGCGGTCGTCGCGCCCGCGGAAGTCGTCCCGGCCGCGGGTGTCGTCGCGGCGGAAGCCACCGCGCTCGTCGCGGCCGGCCCGGTCGTCACGGCGGTCGTCACGGCCGCGGTACCCACCCCGGTCACCGCCCCGGCTGTCCTCGCGGCGGAAACCGCCCCGGTCGCCGCCGCGGCTGTCGCCCCGGTTGTCGTCCCGGCCGCGGTAACCGCCACGGTCGTCTCGGCCACGGAATCCACCGCGGTCACCGCGCTCGTCACGGCCGCCCGTCCGGTCGTCACGGCCACGGAAACCGCCGCGGTCACCGCGCTCGTCACGGCCGCCCGTCCGGTCGTCACGGCCACGGAAACCGCCGCGGTCACCGCGCTCGTCACGGCCGCCCGTCCGGTCGTCACGGCCACGGAAACCGCCGCTCCTGGGACCACGGTCGTCGTCCCGGCCCCGGTAGCCGCCGCGGTCACCACGGTCGTCGCGGCGGAAGCCGCCACGGTCGCCGCCCCGACTGTCGTCCCGCCCACCGCGGAATCCGCCGCGCTCATCGCGGCCGGCCCGGTCGTCACGGCCGCGGTACCCACCCCGGTCGTCGTCCCGTCGGTAGCCGTACCGCTCCCGGTCACCGCCCCGCCGGTCGTCCCGACGGTCGTCGCGGCCGCCACCGTAACCGCCGCGCTCACCGCCGCGGTTGTCGTCACGGCCGCGGTAGCCACCACGCTCGGGCCGGCCGCCGCGGTCGCCGCGGTCGCCACGGTCGTCGCGGTCGTCGCGGCGGAATCCACGATCCCGGTCGCCGCCCCGGTCACGGTCACGGTCACGGTCCCGGTCGTCGCGGCGGAAGGGAGGACGGTCACCATCCCTGCGGAACCCACGGTCCCGGTCGTCGCCCCGACGAGGGCCGCCGCGCTGGCCGCCACGGTCGGACCGGTCACCACTGTCCCGTCGCCGCTGATCGCGCTCCGGTCGGTCGTCGGGAGAGTTGGTGGACATCGGTGACTCCTGTCTTCGGTACCGCAAGTATCTCGCGCAGCCGGGTACCCAGCGCGCCATAAGCAAATGAAAAAGGACCCCTGGTCCCAGCTGAACGCTGGTGACCAGGGGTCCTTCCAAAGATTGTTCGGCGGCGTCCTACTCTCCCACAGGGTCCCCCCTGCAGTACCATCGGCGCTGTAAGGCTTAGCTTCCGGGTTCGGAATGTAACCGGGCGTTTCCCCTACGCTATGACCACCGAAACCCTAATGGTTTCGAGCGAACAAGCACACTCTTCTGTTGTGTGTTCTACTCAAAGCCGACAACGGTCGTTGTCTCAGAACTAACACAGTGGACGCGAGCAACTGAGGACAAGCCCTCGGCCTATTAGTACCGGTCAACTCCACACGTTACCGTGCTTCCATATCCGGCCTATCAACCCAGTCGTCTACTGGGAGCCTTACCCCATCAAGTGGGTGGGAGCCCTCATCTCGAAGCAGGCTTCCCGCTTAGATGCTTTCAGCGGTTATCCCTCCCGAACGTAGCCAACCAGCCATGCCCTTGGCAGAACAACTGGCACACCAGAGGTTCGTCCGTCCCGGTCCTCTCGTACTAGGGACAGCCCTTCTCAAGACTCCTACGCGCACAGCGGATAGGGACCGAACTGTCTCACGACGTTCTAAACCCAGCTCGCGTACCGCTTTAATGGGCGAACAGCCCAACCCTTGGGACCGACTCCAGCCCCAGGATGCGACGAGCCGACATCGAGGTGCCAAACCATCCCGTCGATATGGACTCTTGGGGAAGATCAGCCTGTTATCCCCGGGGTACCTTTTATCCGTTGA
>NZ_JAAGMD010000760.1 GCF_010548465.1 Streptomyces sp. SID14436
CGCGGTGGGCCGGTCCGCCGGTCGGCCGGTCCGCCGGTCGGCCGGCAGTGGGCCGGTGGGCCGGTGGGTCGGCAGTGGGCCGGTGGGCCGGTGGGCCGGTGGGCCGGTGGGTCGGCAGTGGGCCGGTGGGCCGGTGGGTCGGTTGGGTCGGTTGGGTCGGTGGGTCGGTGGGTCGGTTGGGTCGGTGGGTCGGTGGGTCGGTTGGGTCGGTGCGCCGGTTGGGTCGGTGCGCCGGTTGGGCCGGTGGGTTGCTGGACCGACGGGGATCGGGGGGCAACGCTGGTCGGCCCCGGTGCGGGAGTCTTCGCTGCCGCCGGCTGCCAACCTCGGGCGTGCCCTGACCGGGGGCGGCGACAGGGTGCGCACCGCCTCCCCGGCCGTTCCGGCCTTCCTGGCTGGACCGGCCGCCCCACGGCGGCTGTGCCCTCACCAGGCGCATAACCGGGCACGCGCCAGGCCCCCGGCGGCGCGGGCTCTCCTGCCTCGACTGGCCGTGCGCAGTCGGTACGCCCTCACCGGCCGCGCGTGCCGGTACTCCACCCTCCACCGCCCCGCGTGGCCTCCCGGCGCCGACCGGCCACCCCACAGCGGGTCTGCCCTCACCAGCCGCGTAACCGGGCACGCACCACGCCCCCCGCGGCGCGGGCTCTCCTGCCCCGACTGGCCGTGCGCAGCCGGTACGCCCTCACGGGGCGCCCTGCCGGTACTCCGTTCCCCCGGCCCGGTGCGGGCCACCTCCACCGCGACAGGCCGCTTACTGGGGGTGCTGCTCCTCACCGGGGGCCGGCAGGTCCTTGGCCCGGTGCGGGCTCTCCCGTCACGCCCGACGGGCCGCGGGCGGCTGTGACCCGTACCGGGCGCGTGGGCCGGTGCACCGCGCGCCCCGGCGGGCGCGTGCGAGGCCG
>NZ_JAAGMD010000783.1 GCF_010548465.1 Streptomyces sp. SID14436
GCCACCGCGGCGGAACGCGCCCACCAGGCCGAACGCCGGACCGCCGACGCCCTCGCCGCCGAGGAGCGGGCGGCCGAACTCCTCGGCCTGACCGGCACCACCGCCCGCCCGCCGGTGCCCCGCCCCCGGCCGGACACGGACTCCCCGGCGGACACCGCCGCGCCCGACGGCACCCTCACCGCCGAGGAACTGGACCGCTTCGCCGACGAGCTGCGCGGCCTGCTCGACGACGCCGTCACCTCCGCCGAACGGCAGCTGTTCGAGCTGCGCACCGCCGCCGCCGACGACGCCCGCATCCTCGGCGCCCTCGGCGACGGCGGACTCCTGCCGCCCGGCCCGGACGTCCTGGCCACGGTGGAGTTCCTCGGCGAGCACGGCATCCCCGCCCTGCCCGGCTGGCGCTACCTCGCCCAGGCCGTCGACCCCACCGACCACGCGCGGGTCCTGGCCGCCCGGCCCGAACTGGTCGACGGCGTCGTCATCACCGACCCCGGCTCCCACGCCCGCGCCCGCGAGGCCCTCGGCGACGCGGCCCTGCTGCCCCGCTCCGCCGTCGCCGTCGGCACCGCCGCCGCCCTGCTCGCCCCCGCCCCGGCGGCCGACGCGGACACCGGGGACGTCTTCCTCGTCCCGCCGA
>NZ_JAAGMD010000826.1 GCF_010548465.1 Streptomyces sp. SID14436
GGCTCGCGGCCCGGCAGCAGCCCAAGGCCCGCCGCCAGGACGCCCGTCGGCGCACCGTCACCGTCGACGCCGCCCGGCTGCGCCCCGGCGACCGCATCGACCTGGGCGCCGGTGACGTCGTACCGGCGGACGCGCGCCTGCTGGAGGCCGACGGCCTGGAGGTCGACGAGTCGTCGCTCACCGGGGAGTCGCTGCCGGTGTCCAAGGACGTCGGCCCGACCCCCGGCGCACCGGTGGCCCGGCGGACCTGCATGGTCTTCGAGGGCACCACCGTGGTGGCCGGACACGCCACCGCGCTCGTGGTCGACACCGGCGACAGCACCGAGGCCGGCCGCGCCGTCGCGCTGGCCGCCCGCACCCCGCCGCCCGCCGGGGTCCAGGCGCGGCTGCAGGAACTCACCCGCAAGGCACTG
>NZ_JAAGMD010000866.1 GCF_010548465.1 Streptomyces sp. SID14436
CGGCCGCGGCCCGCCCGGCCGCCTTGCCCGAGTTCCCGCGCCCCGGGGCCCGCCGCGCCGCGGACGTGCTCCTCTTCCCGCGCTTCGGCTGTTCCGCGGCCTCCTCGGCTCCCCGTTTCCGCCGTGGCGCCGGGACGGTCGCGCTCCCGGCCGGCGCCTCCTTCTCCTCCGGCGGCGCGGCCGGGGTGACGGGCGCGGGGACGGCCCCCAGCGCCTGCTGCACGCTCAGCAGGACGGCGTGGTCGTGCTGCAGCGCGGCCAACTGCTGCTGCAGGGCGGCGATGTCACCGCTGATACGTTCCTGCTCCTTGAGGTTGCGCTCGAGGTCGCTCGCCACCTGCGCGGTGTAGTGGGACGTGAGATCCGTGGCTGCAGCGGTGCTCTCGGACATGGCGGTGCCCCTCCCGTAGGTGTCCTGGTGGCCCGTCATGCTACGGCCGCCCGGCCCGGCCCGTGGCTCCTCCCGGACGTTCACCGTCCCCACGCGCGGTGCGCGGAACGCCTGTTCCCCCCCGGACGGGGCCTTGCTCCACTCGGGGTACCGGTGGCGGACCCGCGCGCCGGACCGACGGTTTCCGGCCCGCCGAAGTCAGGCTGACCCCATGGCTTCATCGATCGAGCGTCCACCGCGAGAGGGCCGGCGGCACCGCCCTCCGGTCCGGGCGGGACGGCCGTCCGCCCCTGTCCGCGCGCGCCGCCGTCTGCCGTCGGTGGTCGTCGCCCTCGTCGTGACAGCGGCCCTGTCCGCGTGCGGGGTCCCCGGGAGCGGCGCGGCGCCGGACACCGCACCGGACCGGGCCCCGGCCTCCGTGACCCCCGCGACGT
>NZ_JAAGMD010000047.1 GCF_010548465.1 Streptomyces sp. SID14436
CACCGGGCTGTCGGGCTCGTCGGCGGCCGTGGGGGCGGGCTCGTCGGCAGTCGTGGGGGCGGGGTCGTCGGCCGTGGGCTCGGCGTCTCCCGCCGCGGGCGCGGGGGGCTCGGGAGTCGCGGACCCGGTGTCCTCGACCCGCTCCTGCTCCGGCGCGGGGGACGTACCCGCGTCGGCGTGGGGCTCCGTGGCGGCGGTGGCGGCAGGCAGGGCCTCGGCATCGCCTTCGGCAGCACCCCCGTCGGCTCCCTGGGCGCCGTCCGCGTCCGTGCTGTCGGTGTCGCCCTCGGGGGAGACGTCCGCCGCGACGCCGGTACCGGCGCCGTCGGAGCCCTCGTGGGGCCCGGCATCCGTTCCCGCCGGGGCCTCGGCTCCGGGGGCACGGTCCTCGGCGGCGTCCTCGGCGCCGTCCGCGTCCATACCGCTTTGGGGCGCGCCGGTACCGGCGGGCTCGTCGGAGCCCTCGGCCGGGCCCGGCTGCCCGTCGGGCTGCCCGTCCGCCCCGGGACGCGCCTGTGCTCCGGACTGTGCCTCGGCCTGCGCCGCCGCCTCGGCGGCGGCGTCGCGCTGCTGGAACTCCCGCTTCAGGGCGGCGGCGGAGAACCGCATGGTGGCGCCGCTCTCCAGGTCGCCGTTGCCGGGGTCCGACGCGAACCCGTCGCCGCCCACCGGGGCTGGCGGAACCGCTGCCGGAAGTCCGGGCTCCGCCGCCCGGCCGGCCTCGGCGCCCGGCCCTTCCGGGCCCACTTGGTGCGCCTCGGGCGGCGGGGGCTGCTGCGGCTCGAAACCGCTGCCCACCGGCAGCCCGGGCACCGCGCCGGACCCGGCCGGAGGCGGACTCCCCGCCGGTCCCGCACCGCCACCGGGGGCGTTCTGCGTGTACCAGGCCGGCGGTGCGTAGTCGATGGTGAACTCGCCCGTCGCCTCGACGGCGGACTCCGCGTCGGACTGGTCATCGCCGGGTGTGGCCCAGCCCCCGCGGTTCCCGTCCCGATCGCTGTTCACAGTTCCTCCTGGTGTGGTGGCGCACCCTCATGCCGTGCCGGGGCGACCGTGATCGTCGTCCGAAGTTCTTCGGGGCTGTCCGAGGCCGCTGCGGAGTCGTCCGTTTCAGGCTGACCCCCGACCGGACCCAGCCTAATCACCATCACCGGCACCCCGGCAGGCCCCGTCGGCCCCTCGGTGCGCAGTCGCGCCCCTGCGCCCCCGCGTGGGTCCGCGCGCGTTCAGTCCATCCGCCGGGGCGTACCCAGCAACCCGATCTCCGCGTCGGTCGGTTGCGTCATCACGTACTGCCGGTCGCGGTCGGCACACCACAGGGTGACGCCGTCGGGCAGGGTCGGCAGCGCGTCGATCTCCGTCCGGGGCAGCCCCATGGTGCGCCCGAGTTCCGCCGACTCGTCCGGCGAGATCCGCTGCACGCCCACGAGCCGCGCCTGACGCACCAACCGCGGTGCGACCGGGCTGAGATAGGGCAGCAGCGTCAGCACCGACTGCCAGCGCCCGGACACCACCCGGCCGCGCGGCGGACGCATCCCGCAGTCCCGCACGACCAGGACCGGCGTGCCGGCCGAGGCACCCTGCGGCGGCACCCGCCCCACGTCGTACACGGCGAGCCCGTTCTGCCCGCCGCCCATGGCGTGCACCATCTGCGTCCACGCCTGCGGACGCCCGGTCTCCACCGCCACCCGCGCGCCGGTCGCCGCGGCCCGCAGCGCCAGCACCTGGACCGTCCACAGACTGCCGATGAGCACGATGTCGTACGGGGTGGGCCGGTTGAGCCCCAGCACGGCCGGCTGCCCCTCGGCGTCGACCCCGATGACGACACCGTCGTCCCCGATGGGCAGCGCCAGCGCGTCCAGGTCGTCGGCCGACAGGGTGTGCCGGCCGTGGCGCGGGCCGAGCAGCCCGAAGCCGCTGCGCAGCAGCCCGGCCGCCCGCGACGGGGCCGGTTCCGAAGCCCCGGCGGCCGCCGGGACCGGCGACCCCGGCGCACCGCTCCCGGTGGCGGGGACGCCCGGAGTGGTTCCTGTCGTCATGGCCGTCACCGGACGCCTCCCAGGGGCAGAGTGGCCAGTACGCCGGGCAGTTGTTCACGGTCGAGGCGCGTGAGGGCCGCACCGGCCTCCCGCGCGGCGCCCTCCAGCGCGCGCCGGGCGTCCGTCAGCTCCTCGGCGCTGCGGCCGGTCACCCGCAGATGACCGCTGAGCGACAACTCCCGCCGGTCCTCGGCGGCGAGGGTGAGACTGACGGTGGTGGCGAGCGCCGGCACCGCGGTGACGCGGGCGACGAACTGGGGCAGCGAGAGCCCGCCCTCGCCGCCCAGCGCGGGCCACTTGCGGACCCAGTACGTCGTGTGTCTGCGGTTGTCGCAGCGCCAGCTGCGGCCCGACTCCTCGGTGCGCCGCTCCTGCCGGGCGGCCCGCCCCGCCTCCGCCGTCACCAGCGGATTGGCGCAGGCGGACGTCGCGATCGCCGAGGTCAGCTCCTCCTCGTCGAGCACCGTGGCCCGGAAACCCGCCCCGGTCAGCCGGCTGGCCAGGTGGTCGGCCACCCGCACCACGCACTTCTGCGCCCCCACCAGCCCGCCGCCCCGGGCCGCCACGGCCTCCGGGCACAGCTCCGGATCCACCTTCAGGGCGATCCAGGTGATGCGCACCGCGGGAGCACCGGTCTGCTCCTGCAACGGCGCGTAGTTGCTGACCGCCACCGACTGCCGCGGCAGGTGCAGCGCGGGGGCGGGCTGGGTGTGCAGGACGATCTGGGCCGACTCCAGCCGGATGCCGTCCACGTGGAGCGCGTCCCGCACCAGGGCCAGCGGCAACGGCCGCCGGGACCGCTCGGCCCGCAGCGCCGTGGCGTCGGCCTCCACCTGCACCACGGCCGTGACGAACGTCCCGTCCCCGACGATGCCGACGGGGCGCCGCTCCCGGCCGCCGAACGCGTACGTGCGCAGGCTCGGGTCGCACTCCACCGCCGGAGCGAGCCCCGGTTCGGTGCCGGGCGGGAGCTCCGCCCCCGCCGCCCGCTTCTGCCGGGAACGCAGCGCCCGCACCGTGGCGATCCACTCGGGCAGCGAACGGCCGCGGCGGCGCACGAAGGCCAGCAGCACCAGCACCGCCGCGACGACCGCGGCGGGCACCAGGACGAGCGGGCCGAGCACCCATCCCGCGAGGAGGACGGCAGCGGCGAGCTCCAGCAGCACGATCCGTTGCAGCCGGAACGAACCGGGCCGCCCCGCACGCACCTTGAGCTGGAGACCTCCGCGCGGGGACGCCTGCCCGGCCGACCGCGCGTCGGGCGCGGCGGCACCGCGCGTCCGGCCGCGGCCACGACCCGGAGGCCGCCTTCCGGAAGCCATCACTGCATTCCCCCAATTTGTTCACAACACGCGGGAAATCCCGCAACCCGCCAGGCCCCACAGGGCCCAGGCACCCTACCCGCTCCGCAAGTTGCTCCCCACACCAGGCATAGTAGGGGCCCGGTCCGACACCGGCGGGCGGACGAGGGCGATCCCCGCCCCCGGAGCAGGTGCGGGCGGGACACGGGCGGAACACGGGGAGAGACACGCACCAATGGCATCTCGGCGGGATCAGCTCAACGCCTACACCTTCGCGAAGCGCCGCTTGCTCGCGGCGTTCGTCCAGTCGTTCCCGCAGGGTTCGGAGGAGGGAGCGCCCCGCCCGCTGCGCGGCATCGTGCCCGGCATCGTCATCGGCGTGATCGTCATGGCCGTCTTCGGCGCCTGGGGCATGCTCAAGCCGACCGCGCCCAAGGGCTGGGACACCCCCAACGAGAAAGTGATCATCGCCAGCGAGTCGACCACCCGGTACGTCGTGCTGAAGACCGGCGACGAGGCCCAGTTGCACCCCGTGCTCAACATGGCGTCCGCCAAGCTGCTCCTGGCCCCCGGCAAGGGCGACGTCGTCACCGTCAGCGAATCGCTCCTGGACAGCGGCAAGATCCCGCACGGCGCCACCATCGGCATCCCCTACGCCCCCGACCGCCTCCCCTCCGCGAAGGAAGCCGGCGCCGCCAAGCGCTGGGTCGTCTGCGAACGCCCCAGCGCGGGCGGGCAGTCCCTCCAGAAGGCCGCCCTCGTCCTCGCCGACCGCGAGCACAAACTGACCGAGGGCAAGCAGAAGCTGAAGGGCGGCGAACTCCTCTACGTCGTCGACCCCGACGGCCACCGCCACATCGTGGACGCGAGCGGCACCGCCTACCGCGTCGACGAACTGGACAGCGGCGACAAGCTCGAACTGCTGCTGCGCACGATCGTCGGCTCCGGCAGCGAACCGCAGCGGGTCTCCCGCGAGTGGCTGGCCACCCTCCACCGGGGCGACCCGGTCACCTTCCCGGAGCTCGACGCCACCCCCGGCACCCCCGCCGACGCCCCCGGCCGGCTCGACCCGTCGGCCGACAAGGTCGGCACCGTGCTCAAGGCGCTCGACAACAACAAGGAGCAGTACTACGTGGTCCTCCCCGGCCGCGTCGCCCCCGTCTCCGCCTTCGTCGCCAAACTCCTGCTGTTCAGCGAAGAACTGGCCTCACTCGACCAGGCCGGACACGCCCTGGACACCAGCCCCGGCGCGATCGTCCCCGGCAAGCCCTTCGGCGAGGAGCACGACTGGCCCACCGGCACCCCCGAGGCGGTCAACGAGGCGTCCGCCGCCAAGGGCAGCCGCAACACCGTCTGCAACGTCCTGCACGACGTCGGCGCCAAGGGCACCACCACCCTCACCACCTGGGCCGGCACCGACTTCCCGGCCGACCTCCCGGCCGGCTCCTCCAGCGCCTACGCCACGCCCGGCTCCGGACAGCTCTACCGCCAGTTCCAGGGCACCGAGACCAAGGCCGGCCCGGTCTTCCTCGTGACCGACACCGGGCTGCGCTACGTGCTGCAGTCCAACGCGGACAGCGCCACCGACGACGCCGGCATCGGCATGTCGGCCGAGGAGCGCAAGCAGTTGGAGCAGGAGGCCCAGCAGGCGCAGACCCGCCTCGGCTACGCCGACGTGGACCCGGCCCCCATCCCGGCCGCCTGGTCCGCGTTCCTGCCCACCGGACCCCGCCTGTCCACGGCCGCGGCCCGCCAGCCGCAGGGCTCCTGACCCGGGGGACGGCATGCGACGCACCCACCTCGCCCTGCTCCGGACGACGACCGCGACGACGACCGCGGCGGTCCTCCTGGCCGCCCCGGTCGCCCTCGCCCCGCCCGCCGCCGCGGAGGACTCCTTCTCCGACCAGTGCGAATACCCCAACGCCTCCTACCCCGGCCGCCCCTGGTCCCTCCAGCGCGTCCAACTCGACGCGCTGTGGGCCCAGTCCAAGGGCAAGGGTGTGCGCGTCGCCGTCATCGACACCGGCGTCGACGCCGGCCACCCGCAGCTCAAGGGCGCGGTCGACGCCAAGAGCGGCCGCAACTTCCTGCCCAAGGGCCTCAAGGACGACAACGGCGACCCCGTCGACCGCGGCAAGGAGAACGGCACCACCGACACCGTCGGCCACGGCACCAAGGTCGCCGGCATCATCGCCGCCCGGCCCGCCGGCAAGACCGGCTTCGTGGGCCTCGCCCCCGAGGCGACCATCATCCCCATCCAGCAGAACGACGCCGACGGCAACGGCGACACCAGCACCCTCGCCAAGAGCATCCGCTACGCCGTCCAGGCCAAGGCGCAGGTCATCAACATCAGCCAGGACACCTCCCACGCCGCCGAACCCGACCCGGACCTCAAGGCCGCCGTCGACGAGGCCCTGGCCCGGGAGATCGTCGTCGTCGCCTCCGCGGGCAACGACGGCGCCGGAGGCAACGTCAAGAAGACCTACCCCGCCTCCTACGAGGGCGTCCTCGCGGTCGCCGCCTCCGACCGCAACAACGAACGCGCGTCCTTCTCCCAGTCCGGCGACTTCGTCGACGTGGCCGCACCCGGCGTCGACATGATCTCCACCGTCCCCAAGGGCGGCCACTGCCTCGACAACGGCACCAGCTTCTCCGCGCCCTACGTCGCCGGCATCGCCGCGCTCATCAAGGCCAAGCACCCCAAGTGGACGCAGCGTCAGATCACCGCCCAGATCGAGCAGACCGCGGAACGCACCATCGCCGGCCGCGACCGCCTGGTCGGCTGGGGCGTCGTCGACCCGGTCGCCGCCCTCACCGAGGACGACCGCCCCGTCGAGTCCCCCCGCCCCCGCGAGGGCCTCACCCGAGCCGAGGCCCCCGCCGCGGCCGCCCTCCCCCTGGGCGAAACCGCCGACGAACGCAACACCCGCCTCGCCACCTACATCGCCGTCGGCACGGCCATCCTGGTCGCCGGCCTGGGCGGCACGGCGGTCGCCATCCGCGACGCACGCAGGCGAAAGCGGGCGGTCACCCTTCGCCCCGACGACGGCACAGTGTGAGAAACACCGCTGAATGACGTGAGACACGTCAGCAACCGGGGCCGTATTCCGTACCGTCCCGTGAAGGGAAGGTGAGGAACCACCGGCGCGCACGGCCGTGACTGCATATGGCAGTTGGGACTGTCGGTGCGGATCACTAGAGTGGTTCCGTTGCGGTCGTGATCGCTCGGGGACCGGAAGGAAACGAGGCCCCGCGAAGGAAGGCGGACGACCCGCGACACGGGGACAACGGGGCGCAGTGAAACGGGGAGGAAGGCATGGGGCTTCCAGAGGAGGACAGGGCCGGCGCACCAGCAGGATCGGCGGACCTGCGGCGCGGCATGATGGCGCTGTCGAAGTTCAAGGAGAAGGTGGACGACCTCCTCGAAACCTTCGAGGGGTCGGACGGCGGCCCGGCCAAGGTCTCCGCCCACAGCCTGCCGCAGACCGCCTTCGGCACGGGTGCCTTCCCGGAAGGCAAGCAGCTCCACCTGGAGTACGAGCGCGTGCACGAGCGGATCACCGCGCTGTCCAAGTCGCTCGGCCTGCAACTCGAGGCCATGCGGATCGCGGTGCACGGCGTGGACGTCGACTTCGACAATCTCGAGGAAGAGCAGCGCTACCGGTTCCATGCGATCCGGGCCGAGGTCAACCAGACGCGTAACGAGATGCTGAACGAGCACCTCAAGCGGGACAACAACGCGGACCACACCGACGCGGGGTACTGATGAGCGGCGACAAGAACAGGCCGGACCCTTACCAGCAGGAGCGCGAGGAGGCCACGACACAGAACGGCGCCCTCGACGCGGTCATGACCATGACCCGTGTCGTCAACCCGTTCAACCCGCTCAACCCCTTCCCGGGCACGCGGGGCATCCACTTCGCGTCCACCAACTTCGAGGGCTACGACCTCAACGACATGGTCGACATCGTGGAGTCGGCCAACCCCGAGCTCCTCGAGTCCGCGGGCGAGGCACTCCTCGCCGCGCGCACGGCCATCGAGGAGGCGGCGGAGGTCCTCGACGGCGACATCAAGAAGATCGACTGGGAGGGCGAGGCCCACGACTCCTTCCAGAAGTGGGCCAAGAGCCTCGTCACCACCGCCAAAGGCCTCGCGACCTACGCGGAGACCGTCGGCACCCAGGTCATGGCCGCCGGCTCCGGCCTCGCCTCCGTGCGCAAGTCCATGCCCCCGAGGGACTCCCGCACCAACCCCAAGACCGTTGACGACATCCCCGTCGTCCAGCGGATCGACACCAACGAGGAGTTCACCGCAGCTCGAAAGGCGGAACAGGACCGCCAGGAAGCCATCAACCAGATGTACCGCCTGGCGTCGTTCTACACGGTGTCGCAGGGGATGATGGCGAAGGCGGAGGAGCCGGTGTTTCCGAAGATGCCGGACGTCGGGATTCCGGCTCCGCCGCCGTCCTATGTACCGGTACCTCCGGGAGCGGCGAGGGAGACCCCGATGCTCGGTGAGGTCGGTACGACTCCGCAGGGTGCGACAGCCACGGGGGCGACTGCCGCAGGGTCCGTGGCGGAACCGACGCTCGTCAAGGGGGCCTCCGAGCCCTCGACGCTGCCGAAGCCGCCCGTGGGCACGGAGATCAACAGTGTCGGGACCCTGCCACCACAGGAAGCCGTGCGCCCGAGCACGGGCGCCGCGCCGCCCGTGACCGGAGGACCTGCCGGTCAGCCGGGCCCGGTTCCCCCGATGGCGCCCAACACCATGCCGCCTGCCGTACGTGGAGCCACAGGGCGAGTCACAGGGCCCGGGGCTGTGCCCGCGAGCAGGATTCCCCCTGCGGCGCAGGGCCGGATCGGCGGGCCCGGGGCGCAGGGCCCGATCGGGCGCGTGGGACCGGGTGTGACGAACACCGGCCCAGGTACCGGATCCGCGGGACCGATGGGAAGGGCAACCGGGCCTATGGGGCCCATGGGGCGTGCTGCGGTGCCCGGTCAGGGTGCTGGCTCCGGCAACGGCCCCGTCGGACCGATCGGAAGAGCGACCGGGCCCGTGGGGCCCATGGGGCGTGCTGGGGTGCCCGGTCAGGGTGCGGGTCCCGGAAACAGCCCCGTGGGCCGGGGCATCGTGGGTGGCGTACCACGGGCCGCGGCACCCCTGCCAGGACCCGTCGGTGGTGTTCCGCGCGGCGCGAGCGGCCCTCTGGGAGCCGCCCCGGCAGGCCGCGGGGGAGCGCCCGGTCGAAGCGGTGACGGAGTGGTCGGCGGGCGTCCTGTCGTCGGGGCATCGCCCGGTACCGGCGCGTCCAGACTGCCGCGCAGCACCGTCATCGGCGGCGAAAGGGGCGCGACCTCCGGCACGTCCGGGCAGCGACCCGGCCGGCAGGGCGTGATCGGAGCACCGGAGGCGACAGCGAACAGTGGGCGGACGCCGCGCCGCCCCGTCGCCGGCCCCGACGGAGTCGTCGGTACCCCCATGGGCAGAGGCTCGGCTTCCAGGAAGAGCGAGCGCTCATCCGAGGCCTCCACGGGACAGCGGGGTACGTCGGGCGACCGGACTTCCGCCCCCGGCCGAGAACGCCGCCGGAAGCGCCGCGACGACGCGTCGGCGTCCGACTGACCGCATGGACAAGGGACAAACAGAAGCATGGTGTCAAGGATGAGCCGATCCGCCGGCCGGGACGCGACCGCGTCGTCTCACACGCAGCGCAGGAGACGGCGTTCAGGTGTCTGCTCGCTGCTCGGAGCTGCCCTGCTGCTGTCGACCGGCCTGACATCAGGTGCCGCGGCCGCGGACGCCCAGTCCACGCAGTGGGCGCTGTCCGCGATGAAGGCCGAGGAGATGTGGAAGGTCAGCACCGGGGAGGGCGTCAAGATCGCGGTCATCGATACGGGCGTGAACCCGGACACTCCCGCGCTCAAGGGCCAGGTGCTTGCCGACGAGGTCCCGGAATCCCTGGCCCACAAGGCGACCGAGGACGACGAGGGCCACGGGACGACCATGGCGGAGCTGATCGCTGGCACGGGAGCCGGCGGCGGGCTGAAAGGGCTGGCTCCCGGGGCCAAGGTGGTGCCGTACCGGGTCGCGATGAAGGCCGAGACGGGGCCGGAGAGCAGGAAGTTCCCGGACCTGGCGGATGTGATCCGTGCCGTCGCCGACAGTGACGTCAAGATCATCAACATGTCCTTCGGCGGCGAGTTCCACGTCCCGGACATCGAGAAGGCCATCACCTACGCCCATTCCAAGGGCAAGCTGATGATCACGTCTGCGGTGACCAACCCGGAGTCGAAGCATGCTGTCGGCTACCCGGCCGCCTACCCCTACGTGGTGGGTGTCGCGGCCACCGACGCATCAGGAAAGGTCATCAACCGCTCGGAGGAGAGCAACTTCGTCGACGTCGCGGCGCCTGGGCAGGACCTCGCCTCGTACTGCGACACAGTGCGCCGCTCCTCCTGCGACGGGAACGAAGGCATCGACGGCGCCGCGGCCCTCACCTCGGCCTCCGCCGCGCTGGTCTGGTCCGCGCACCCGGACTGGACGGCCAACCAGGTTCTCGGCAGCCTCATCGACACCGCCGGACGCGACTGGGAGAAGGACGACCCGAGCACCTTCCTCGGCTACGGCCTGGTCCGCCCCCGCAGGGTGCTCGAGAACCCGGACTTCAAGCCCGGCCCGGCCGACACCGATCCCCTGGCCCGGGAGAACGACCGAAGCATGTTCGACAAGTCGGGCAAGCCGGCCGCCGACGACTCCTCCGACAACGGCAACACCACCCTGTGGGTGGTCCTCGGAGGGGCCGCCGCCGTCCTGGCGCTCGGCGGCGGAGCCTTCGCCGTGCTCCGTTCCCGGCGGAGCTCCTAGTCCAACCCACCACCTATCACCGCGCGGTGAGCCGAACGCACCACCTCCCACCGCACCACCGCACTCACGAAAGGGACCGCCGACATGGCTGACGGCCGCAAGCTCTACGAGGCCCAGGTAGAGAAGCTCCAGACGAATGTCATCGACCGGTACGACTCGATCCGCCAGCAGCTCGCGCGTCTCCAGGGCACGATCGACATGATCGAGAAGCACTGGACGGGCCAGGGCGCCATCGCGTTCGACAAGAAGCAGACGGAGATCAACGGCCACATGGCCTCGATCGGCCGGATGCTGGACGACTTCCTCGAGGGCATCGAGCTGAACAAGAAGGACAAGCGGAACCTCGAAAGCCAGATCGAGGCGGACATCGTCAAGATCTCGGTGGACGACCTGGGCGGCAAGACCTCCGCCCTCAGCCAGTACTGACGCGAGCCGACCACCTTCCGGCTTTCAACGAAACGAGGAAATCATGTCCGGAGTCCACTACGACGAACTCGCCGTCAAGTACGGCACGATGGACGCGCTCGCCACCGAGCTGGGCGACCAGGCCAAGAAGCTGGAGGAGGACCTCGAGGCCCTCAAGAAGGCCGTCCTCGACGCGGCCGCGGGCTGGGGCGGCGAGGCCTACGACGAGTTCACCAAGAAGAGCAAGGAGTGGGACCGCCACGCCCGGGGCATCCACCAGGCTCTGACGAGCATCGCCCAGCGCGTGGGCACCGCCGGCGGTGACTACCGCGGCGGCGACCTGAAGGGCTCCAGCTACTTCATGTAGGCCCGGAGCACCAGGGCACGCACACATCACACGAACGGGTGGGCACGCACGGGAGGTGCCCACCCTTTCGTGTGCCCGCGATCCGGCTGCGCGGCAGCCCGGCCCGCTCTCTCCCCCTCCACCCCCGGATCCAGGAGGCCGACGGCCCTTCCCACCTAGGGGATGGTCACGTTCGGACACGAGTGGAGGTCGGCTGCCGAGGACACGAAACTGGCGAAGGTTTCCCGGTAGACATCTGTCACCGAGGGGTGGTGATCCCGGAGAGCGCCGTAGTACTCCTTGCTCCAGAGAGCTGTGAAAAACACGTCACCGTCAGCGCACTGCACAATGGCTTGGTTGGGGAGAGCGACACCCTGACCGTCGGGCAGTTCTCGGAAATCGTCGTTGCCCTTGAGAGCGGCCTCAACCATGGCCGGGTCCGAAGTCGCCGTGAAGGAAACGGACGCCCCTGCCTTGCCGGCAAGAGCCAGATCGCATGCCCACACATCCTGGGCGCCCCGGCTCACCCGTTCCTGCCCGGGCTCGGCGGCTCCGGGCAGCACGGCGCTGTCCGGCAAGGCGAAGTCCGGCAGGCCGCACACCTTTTCGCTGTCCGTGGTGCGCGCACCTTCGGGAGCGGCCAGCTCAGGCGGCTCCTTCAACGCGGCGACTGAACACCCGGCGTCCGCAGCGACACTCGCCGCGGTCCGAGCCAAGAGCCGTGCCAGCGCCTCAGGGGCGACCCGACCTGCTGTCACGGTGGCCTCGACGGCAGCCACACCGTTGTCGTCGGGCGGCAGAAGACGGCTGCCGTGGATGTCGCCCACCTTGGCCCAGCACGACTTCGGCAGGACCACGTAACCGCCAGTGGGCGTCACACCTCCTGTGACCTCCCCCTTGAAGTAGGAACGTGCTCCCGGGTTCTTCCACACGTGAGTGGTGTAAGGAAACGGTCCGAGCTCGCTCGCGGTCTTCAACGCGATTCGGGGGGCTGCGTCCGTTGAGAACAGGCTGCGTCTCTCGATGACGCACGTGAACTCCGGCTTGCCGGGGATTGTCTGTACGCGGCTGTCGGAGAGGCGGCCCGGCGAATCCAGTACATCCTGTGCGTCTCCGGACCGCACCCTCCCGTCGCAGAACGATGTCGCCCCCAATACGTTGGTGTTCTGCCACAGATGCGTGGATACAAGGGCGCTGACCACAACCAGCGTTCCCGCAGCGACGAGCCACGCCTTTTTTCGGTACGGGCGGAGCGGCATTGGTGCATTGATTCCTTGTCTTGAGCCCCGAGTCGCCTGGACCGGAGTGCTTGGTGGGCGATCGTCCGCCCCGCCCCACAGACCGACCGGTCGATCCGAGGCCCGAACCGCCGGCCCGGCCGACGCGCGCGCCCCGCAGCCCCCGGCGGTACGACCCCCGACCAGTCCCTCCTACAACTCCTCCTCCGCCACCAACCCCGTCTGCACCAGCGGCCGCCCCCGGCGGCGGGAGACGAACACGCCCCGGCCGGCCGGCATCGGGCGGGGGCGGACTCCGCCGAGGACGTCGCCCTCTCCGGGGTCGCCCGCGAGGACGACGCCCTGGGCGCCGAGTTCCTTGATCCGCTGCATGAACGCCTCGTAGGAGGCACGGCTCGCGCCGGCCGTGGAGCGGGCGATGATGAAGCGGACGCCG
The DNA here is from genome assembly GCF_010548465.1 of Streptomyces sp. SID14436. GTDB lineage: Bacteria > Actinomycetota > Actinomycetes > Streptomycetales > Streptomycetaceae > Streptomyces. Next base: position 12,630 of record NZ_JAAGMD010000047.1, read on the forward strand.
ACGTCCCGGGCGAACGGGAGCAGTTCCGTCAGGCCGCTCAGCGGGTTGCCGCTGGACGTGGCGACGAGGTCGAAGTCGTCGATGACCACGTAGACCGTCGGGCCCTGCCACCAGCTGCGGTCCCGGAGCTGCTGGGCGGTGACGTCGGCGGTCGGGGTGCGCCGTTTCATGAGGTCGGCCAGGGCCACCATGTGGTGCTCCATGGCGTTGGACATGGGGATGTACTCGGCGAGGTGGGTGTCCGGTGTGACACCCAGCAGGGAGCGCCGGTTGTCCACCACGAACAGCTTGCACTCGTTGCCGGGGTAGCGCGCCGTGAGCTGCTTGATGAGCAGCTTGAGCAGGTTGGACTTGCCGGACTCGCTCTCGCCGAAGACGAGGAAGAACGGGTCCTGGTCGAAGTCGACGAAGACCGGTTCGAGGTTGTCCTCGTCGAGGGCGAAGGCGACGCCGCGCTGCGGGAACCGGTTGCCCGGCGGCAGCTGCTCCGCCGGGAACTGGCGGGGCAGCAGCCGGACGGCGGGCGCCTCGGGGCCCTGCCAGTGCCGGGACACCTCGGCGGACAGGGCCGCGGTGGCGTCCGCGAGGTCCGTGTCGGAGGTGAGGCCGTCGATGCGCGGCACGGCCGCCATGAAGTGCAGCTTCTGCGGTGACAGACCCCGGCCGGGGACCCCGGCGGGCACGTTCGCGGCGACCTTGCGGTCGAGTTCGGAGTCCATGGTGTCGCCGAGCCGCAGCTCCAGCCGGTTCAGCAGGTTGTCCTTCAGGGCCGACCGCACCTCCATCGAGCGGGAGGCCGACAGGATCAGGTGTACGCCGTACCCGAGGCCACGCGTGGCGATGTCGAGGATCACCTGATCGAGTGCCTCGTAGTCGCCGCGGAAGGTGGCCCAGCCGTCGATCACCAGGAAGACGTCGCCCCACGGCTGGTCGGTGACCGAGATGTCACCGCGGGCGCGCCGGGCCCGGAACTCGGCGATCGAGGAGATGCCCGACGCGCGGAAGTACTCCTCGCGCCGGTTCAGCACGCCGTAGACCTCCGCCACGGTCCGTCGCACCTTCTCCGGGTCGAGGCGGGAGGCGACCCCGCCGACGTGCGGCAGCCCGGCCACCGCGGCCATGCCGCCGCCGCCGAAGTCCAGCCCGTAGAACTGGACTTCCTGCGGGGTGTGGGTGAGGGCGAAGGAGCAGATCAGCGAGCGGAGCAGCGTCGACTTGCCGGACTGCGGGCCGCCGAGGATCTGCATGTGGCCGGCCGCGCCCGAGAAGTCCACCCATAGCGGGTCGCGGCGCTGCTCGTACGGCTTGTCGACGAGGCCGACGGGGACGAGCAGCCGGCCCGCGCCCTCGTAGCCGGGCTGGGTCAGGCCCCGGCCCGGCACGGCCGTCAGGCCGGGCAGCAGGCCGTCCAGCGAGGGCGGGCTGTCCAGCGGCGGCAGCCACACCTGGTGGGCCGCCGGGCCCTGCGCCTCCAGCCGCCGCACGACGACGTCGAGGACGGTGTCGGCCAGCGCGTCGTCCACCTCGTCGGCGCCGTCCGCCGCGCCGGTGCGCTGCTGCGGCACGGGCGCGTAGTGCACCGGCACCTCCGCGGCCGTGAACAGCACCGGCCGCCGGTCGACCGGCAGCGGGCCGCCCGCCGCCGGGTTCTGCTGCCCGCCGGAGCGGTAGACGCCGGAGACGTAGGCGGCCTTGAAGCGCGTCATCTCGTCGGTGCCGAACTTGAGGAATCCCGAACCCGGCACGTTCGGCAGTTCGTAGGCGTCCGGCACGCCCAGCGCCGCCCGCGACTCGGCGGCGGAGAAGGTGCGCAGACCGATGCGGTACGACAGATACGTCTCCAGGCCGCGCAGCCGCCCCTCCTCCAGCCGCTGCGAGGCCAGCAGCAGGTGCACGCCGAGCGACCGGCCGATGCGGCCGATCTGCACGAACATGTCGATGAAGTCCGGCTTCGCGGTGAGCAGTTCGCTGAACTCGTCGATCACCAGCAGCAGCGACGGGATCGGCTGGAGCGGCGCGCCTGCCGCGCGGGCCTTCTCGTAGTCGTGGATGTTGGCGTAGTTGCCCGCGTCGCGCAGCATCTCCTGGCGGCGGTTGAGCTCACCGCGGATGGAGTCGCCCATGCGGTCGACGAGCGTCAGGTCGTCCGCGAGGTTGGTGATCACGGCGGCCACGTGCGGCATCTGCGCCATGCCGGCGAAGGTGGCGCCGCCCTTGAAGTCGGCGAGGACGAAGTTGAGGGTCTCGGAGGAGTGGGTCACGGCGAGCCCCAGCACCAGGGTGCGGAGCAGTTCCGACTTGCCGGAGCCCGTCGCGCCGACGCACAGGCCGTGCGGGCCCATGCCCTCCTGCGCGGCCTCCTTGATGTCGAGCATCACCGGGCGGCCGTCCTCGCCGACGCCGATCGGCACCCGCAGCCGCTCCGCCTGCGACCGCGGCCGCCAGGTCCGCCGGGTGTCGACGGAGGCGGCGTCACCCAGGTTGAGCAGGTCCGTGAACTCCAGGTTCGCCAGCAGCGGTTCGTCGTCGTCGCCGCCCTCGGCCATCCGCAGCGGCGCCAGCTGGCGGGCCAGGGCCTCGGCGGACTCGTACGACAGGGCGTCCGGGGTGCCCTCGTAGACGACGCCGTGCGCCGACTCCAGGTGCAGCGACCGCGGCCGTACGACGACGGAGAGGTCGCCGCGGACACCGGCCGGCTCGCCCCCGGTCACCTCCACGAGCGTGACGCCCTGCAGGCCCTCGGGGCTGAGCAGCAGGGAGTCCGGGGGCAGGGACACTCCGTCGAGCACGACGACGATGTGCGGGGTGTCGGGCAGCGGGGCCGCGTTCGGGTGGAAGCGCGGGCGTCCGGTCAGCCGGGCCGACAGCAGCTCCTCGGTCTCCCGCGGGTCGCCCCCGATCAGGCGGCGGGTGCCGGCGCCGTCCGCGACGCCGGACAGCTGCACGTGCGGCAGCCACTTGGCCCACTCCCAGTGCGGCAGCGCCTCCCGCCCGGCCACCACCGCGACGATCAGGTCCTCGGGGGAGTGCAGGGCGGTCAGCGAACCGACCAGGGCGCGCGCGGAGGACCGCACGGACTCCGGCTCCCCGCCCAGCGTCACGTGGTAGAAGGCGCGCAGCGACACGGCCATCGGCAGGTCGTCCAGCGTGCCGTGGACCGCGACGAACCGCTGCATCGACCCGGCGGCGAGCGGCTCCAGCTGGTCGACGGGCGCGGTCTCGGGGGTGACCAGCTCGGTGGCCAGGGCCTGCGGACCGAGGCCGATGCGGACCTGCCCGAAGTCCTCGTCGCCCGGCCGCCGTTCCCACACCCGGCTGCCCTCGGCGACCAGGGCCCACAACTGCTCCGGCGACGGGTGCAGGTAGTACTGGGCGTCCCGCTGCTTGCGTGCCGTCTCCTGGACGGTCCGGCGGGTCTGCGACAGATAGCTCAGGTAGTCCCGGCGCATGTCGGCGAGCTGGCCCTGGGAACCGCGGCGGAAACGGATCACCATCGCGATGGACATGGCGATCGTCGACGCGATCATCACCATGCCCATGATCCGCATGAACGGCTGACCGCTGGTGAAGAAGAAGACCACCGAACCGCCCATGCCGAGCGTCGGCAGCAACTGCATCAGCACGCTTTCCCGGTGATCCCGCGGCAGTTCGGGCGGCGGCTGCACCACGACCTCACCGGACGGCACCTCGGGCGGCAGCGCTCGTGGCGGACGCTTCACGACGATCTGGGTCACTGCTCACCAATTCCCTTGGCGGCCCGCCGGGTTTGTCGTCCACCACCCCGTGTCAGGCGGACGAGGGCCGCCGCGCGATCCTACTGATCCCACCACGTGCCGCCGGACGGTAGGGTGCCGGATGTTCGCGTCAGCACACGTGAACCCGGCCGGAGATATGGGGCATTCCATGAGATCCGGCACGGTGCGGAACGCCGGGCCCGGCCGGACGGCCTCCGCCGGTGCCGTCCGGTGGCCCGACGGGCCGTCCCACGGCGGGCGGTGGGGCAGACGGAAGACATCACAAGCCCTTCACATCGCGCACATCGCGAACACCGACGCAGGACCGAGGACGCAGGACCGAGGGGGAACAGCAGGTGAGCATGACGGCCTCGACGACGGCCACCGGCCCGGGAGGACCGGGACAGGGCACGGCTCCGCCGCGGGCGGCGCAGGGACTCGGCTTCTGCCGGGTCACCATCGTCGCCCCCGACAGCCGGATCGACGTGGCCCTGCCCGACGACGTACCGGTCGCCGACGTCTATCCCGAGATCCTGCGCCTGGCCCGGCAGACCGCCGCCGAGGGCGCCCCGGTCGGCTACCACCTGGTGCGGCGGGACGGGACCGTCCTCGACAGCTCCCGCTCCTTCGCCGCGCAGCGCATTCTCGACGGCGAACTGCTCACCCTGCGCCCCTTCGCGGAATCTCTGCCGCCGGCCGTCTTCGACGACGTGTCCGAGGCGGTCGCCTCCGCCGTGACCCGCGACCGCTCCCTGTGGCGGGACGACCTCACGCGCGCGGCGGGCCTGACCGGCGGCGGGGTCCTGCTCGCCCTGCTCGCCTTCGTCGCCTGGACCGCCGACCCGCGGCACGACATGCACGGCCTGCCCGGCATCCTCGCGGGCGTCGCCGGAGTGCTCCTCGTGGTCCTCGGCTGCGTCCGTGCCCGCGTCTACGACGACCGCGCCGCCGGCATCGCGCTGGGGCTCGGCGCGCTGCCGAACATGGGCGTGGCCGGTTCCGGCCTGCTGTCGCTGTCCGAGGGGCAGGGCATCGGCAAGCTCCAGTTCCTGCTGGCCTGCGCGGCGGTCCTGGTCGCCTCGGTGGTCCTGACCCTCTGCTCCCCGCGCGGCGACGGCCCCTTCGTCGCCTTCGCGGTCGCCTCCGGGCTGGCCCTGACCGCCACCTTCGTGGCGCTCCTCGGCCGCTGGACCCCGTCGGAGATCGCCGCCCTGTGCGCGCCCCTCGCGGTCGGCGCGCTGGCCTTCCTGCCGGGCATGTCCATGCGCTTCGCGCGGCTGCCCATCGGCTTCGACGCGCCGGACACCGCGCAGCGCACCGCGTACGGTGCCGACCCCGAGCCGCAGGAACCGGTCGACGCCGAACGCATCGCCGCGCAGGCCCGGCGCGGCCACGAACTGCTCGTCGGCCTGGTCGGCGGCTGCGCCCTGCTCGCGGTCGGCTCCGCGCTGGTGCTCGGCTTCTCCGACAATGTGTGGGCCCGGCTGCTGGCCCTGGCCACCGGCATCGCGCTGCTGATGCGCGCACAGCTGTTCCGCTACACCGCTCAGGTCGCCGGCCTGCTGGCGGCCGGCCTCGGGTCACTGGTGGCGCTCGGGCTGGGCCTGGCGCTCAACCCGCCGCACGCCATGATCCGGGACGCGCTCACGGGGGACCGGGCCGACCTGGACATCCGCACGATCTGGCTGGTCGCGGCCATCGCCGTGGCGGCAGCGGTCATCACCGCGATCGGGCTGGTGGCCTCCCGCAGCGGGCTCACGCCCTTCTGGGGCCGCTTCCTGGAGATCGCCGAGGGCTTCGTCCTGCTCACCCTGGTGCCGCTCGCGCTCGCCGTCTTCGAGGTCTACCAGTCCGTGCGGTCCATGACCGGCTGACGGCACCGCCCGCCGGATACGCCCCCGCGCGGGCGGCCACCCGGTCCGGCGGGCCCGCACACGTGTCCGGCGGGCACACACACGTGCGCCCGCCCGGAAACCCGCGCCACGCGCGCCCGGCCGGGAACCCGCCGCACGC
>NZ_JAAGMD010000502.1 GCF_010548465.1 Streptomyces sp. SID14436
TCGGCGGTGGTGGCGTCCGTACGGCATCTGGAGACTCCCTACGACCGGTTGCTGATGAGCGGCGTGCCCCGGCACGAGGCGCGGCGGCGGATCGCGGCGGCCGTGGAGACGGTGCTGAACGGCTGGGCGCGGCCCGGGCAGCAGTCCACCGGGTGAGGCCGGGGGGGCGGCCGGGCCGTGGACCGCCCGCCCGCCCGCCTTGGACGCTCACGCATGCCCCCGCGCCCCTCGGCCATGGGCAGGGCTTCCGCGTCCGGCTTCACTGGTGGTGACGGCGGGTGCGCCGGGCGGCGGGCCCGGCGGCAGGCGGGAGGCGGGAGGTGACGACGTGATCGAGGGACCGTACTTCGTGCTGGTGGTGGCGGGGGTGCTCGGCACCGCGCTGGTGGCCGGGGTCTTCTGCGCCTTCTCGGCGTTCGTGATGAAGGGGCTCGCGGCGCTGCCGGCCGCTCAGGGCGTGGCCGCGATGCGGGCGGTCAACGTGGCCGCGGTGACCACGGCGTTCATGCTGCTGTTCCTCGGCTCGGCGGTGCTGTGCGCGGTGATCGCCGTGGTGACGGTGGTGGTGTGGCCGCGGGCGGGCGGCGCGGAGCTGCTGGTGGGCAGTGCGCTGTACCTCTCCGGCGCGTTCGGGGTGACGGTGGCGGCGAACGTGCCGCGCAACGAGGCGCTGGCCCGGCTCGGCCCGGGCACCCCGGAGGCGGCGGCGTACTGGCCCGGCTACGTCCGCGAGTGGACCCGGTGGAACCACGTCCGCACGGTCGCGTCCGCCGGGGCCGCCCTGGCGTACGTGCTGGCCCTCACCTGATGCGCGGGCGCGGCTCCCCGGCCCGGAGGGGCCGTCCGGCGCTGCTCTGCGGAGCGGCGGTGGCCGACGTATCGTGAACCGGAAGAGTGCCGCCCGAAGAGTGCCGCCCCACCGCCGCACGGCCTGCCCCCGCCCACGCAAGGAACACGGCCATGGCCGATCCCAAGGGTTTCCTCACCACTCCCCGCCGGGAATGGCCGCGCAGGCCCGTGGAGGAGCGTGTCCGGGACTGGGACGAGATGTACGTCCCGGGGGCGCTGCTGCCGCTGATCGGTCCGCAGGCCGACCGGTGCATGGACTGCGGTGTGCCGTTCTGCCACGAGGCGTGTCCGCTGGGCAACCTGATCCCGGAGTGGAACGACCTGGTCTCCCGCGACGACTGGCGGGCCGCCGCGGAACGGCTGCACGCGACCAACAACTTCCCCGAGTTCACCGGCCGGTTGTGCCCGGCGCCCTGTGAGGCGGGCTGTGTGCTCGCCATCAACCAGCCGGCCGTCACCATCAAGAACGTCGAGTGCGCCATCGCCGACCGGGCCTTCGAGGAGGGCTTCGCGCCGCCCGCCCCGCCGGAGCGGCTGTCCGGGCGGACGGTGGCGGTGATCGGCTCGGGTCCCACCGGGCTCGCCGCGGCCCAGCAGCTGACCCGGGCCGGGCACACGGTCGCCGTGTACGAGCGGGACGACCGGATCGGCGGGCTCATGCGGTACGGCATCCCCGAGTTCAAGATGGAGAAGCGGCACCTGGAGCGGCGCATCGGGCAGATGCGCGCCGAGGGCACGAAGTTCCGTACGGGCACCGCGGTCGGACGCGATGTGGACGCGGCCGCGCTGCGGCACCGCTACGACGCGGTGGTGATCGCCACGGGGGCGACGGCCTGGCGCGAACTCCCGGTGCCGGGACGCGGACTGACGGGCATTCACCAGGCGATGGAGTACCTGCCGCTGGCCAACCGGGTGTGCCAGGGCGACCTGGAGGTGTCGCCGCTGTCGGCCGCCGGCCGGCATGTCGTCATCGTCGGCGGCGGTGACACCGGGGCCGACTGCCTCGGGACCGCGGTGCGGGAGGGCGCCGCGTCGGTGACCCAGCTGGACATCTACGGCCGGCCGGGCACCGAGCGGGACGAGGACGCCGAGCCGTGGCCCACGTATCCCCGGCTCTACCGGCTGTCCGCCGCGCACGAGGAGGCCGGGGAACTCGGGACGGCGCCGTCGGCGGACGCCGACGCCCGGCTGTTCGCCGCGTCCACGCTGCGTTTCTCCGGGGACGCGGACGGGCGGGTGCGGTGGCTGCACCTGGTCGAGGTGGACGCGGAGCGCCGCGCCGTGCCGGGCAGCGAGCGCGCGCTGCCCGCCGACCTGGTGCTGCTCGCGCTGGGGTTCTCCGGGCCGGACCGGGAGGACGGTCTGATCGCCCAGCTGGGGCTGGAGCTGGAGCCCCGCGGGACGCTCGCCCGGGACGTCGGTTTCGCGACGAACGTACCGGGGGTGTTCGCGGCCGGGGACGCCGCGCGCGGACAGTCGCTGATCGTGTGGGCGATCGCGGAGGGCCGCGCGGTCGCCGCGGCCGTCGACCGCCACCTCACGGGCGGCGCTTCCCGCCTCCCGGCGCCGATCGGCCCGTACGACCGCCCCATGACCGCCCCATGACCGCCGATGACCGCCCGATGACCGCCTGAGAGCGCACCGGGCCGGTCCCCGACGGCCTCGCCCGCCAGGGGGCCCGGCGCGACCGCGCTGGACGACCCCCTCGGGCGCCCCTGGGAACGGCGCGCGGGCTCCCGCCCTCGCCGCAGGGTCCGGCGGTGCCGGTCCGCCCCGGTGACCGCGAACGGGCACCGGGGCGGGGCCGGCACCGCCGACGACCCCACGTCGCCGTGCGGGGAGGGAGGCGGGCGGTGTCAGGGCTTGCGACCGACCGCCCCGTAGCCGGGGATGATCCCGTCGTCCTGACCGGCGACCGGCTCCCCCAGCTCGGGGTGCCACTCGTGGGGGACGCGGACGCCGGGATCCACGAGGTCGAGACCGTCGAAGAAGCGGGTGAACTCCTCGCGGGAGCGCAGGGCCAGGGTGACTCCGGCGGCCTTGAGCTGCTCGGTGGCCGCCTTCGACTCCTCGGGGGTGAAGTCGGCCGTCGCGTGGGTGATCACCAGGTGGCTGCCGGAGGGCAGCCGGTCCATCAGCCGGGCGACCAGGTCGTGCGCGCCGTCCTCGTCGGGGACGAAGTGCAGCAGCGCGATCAGGGACAGCGCGACGGGCCGGCTGAAGTCGAGGACCTTCCGCGCGGCGTCCAGGATGGTGTCCGGGTCGCGCACGTCCGCCTGGAGGTACTCGGTGACGCCTTCCTCCGTGCCCCTGAGCAGGGCCTCCGCGTGGGCCAGCACGATGGGGTCGTTGTCGCAGTAGACGACCCGCGCGTCGGGGGCGACGCCCTGGGCGATCTGGTGGAGGTTGGGCTCGGTGGGGATGCCGGTGCCGACGTCGAGGAACTGGCGTATGCCCCGGCCGGCCAGCCACCGGGTGGCCCGGTGCATGAACGCGCGGTTCACCCGGGCCATCACCGGCACCCTCGGGTCGAGGCTGAGCATCTGCCGGCCCATGGCCTCGTCGACGGGGTAGTTGTCCTTGCCGCCCAGGTACCAGTCGTACATACGGGCCGGGTGCGGCTTGCTGGTGTCGATGCCGGCGGGGGGTCGTCCGGTCATGAAGGACTCCGTAAGTCTCTGCAGGGGTTGGTGATCAATTCAGTCAGCTCAGTCAACTCAGTAGTTTCCGTACCGGCGGGAGGCCGGCCGGGGCAAGCGGTTCGCAAGGGGGGGAAGAGGAACGGGGGGGGAATGGGGGAACGGGGGAACAACGGGAAGCGGGGAAAAGCGGGTTCTGGATCGGCAACGGTCAGGGGCGTCGGCTCAGGACAGCAGGAAGTCCGCCTCTCCCGCCTTGGCGCCCTCGATGAAGGCCGTCATCTCGGCGGAGGTGTAGATGAGGGCCGGTCCGTCCGGGTCGGTGGACTGGCGGACGGCGATGCGGCCGTCGTCCAGCTTCATCGCCTCCAGGCAGTTGCCCCCGTTGCCTCCGCTCCAGGGCTTGTGCCAGCCCTCGCTGCCCAAGTCCCGCGCGGGCATGCCGTTGTAGATGCGCCGGCCGGGAATCCGCGGCTGGGGCAGGGTTTTGACGAGATTCATTCAGAGCTCCTTGCGGAGATCCCGGAGGATCTCCTTCGTGCGTTGGGCGCCGGCGGCCTGGGCCGCCATGCGGTCCATGACCTCGAGGTGGGTCGCCACCTCGCTGCGCGCGTCCAGATAGACGGCGCCGGTCAGGTACTCGCTGTAGACCATGTCCGGAAGTTCGGGCACGGCGAACCGGAAGATCACGAACGGGCCGTACGTGCCGGGGTGCGGCCCGCTCGCGAACGGGGCGACCTGGAGGGTCACGTTGGGCAGCCGCGCCGCTTCGAGAAGGCGGTCGATCTGGGCCCGCATCACCTCCGGGCCGCCCACGGGGCGGCGCAGGGCGGTCTCGTCCATGACGAACCACAGCCGTGGCGCGTCCTCGCGGGTGAGGAGGTCCTGCCGCTGCATGCGCAGGGCGACGTGGCGTTCGATGTCCTCGGGCCGGGTCTGTCCGATCGCGCCCGAGCGCAGCACGCCGCGGGCGTACTCCTCGGTCTGGAGCAGGCCCGGGACGAAATGGGGTTCGTAGCCGCGGATGAGGGAGGCGGCCCCCTCCAGGCTGACGTACATCGAGAACCAGCCGGGCAGGATGTCGTGGAAGCGCTGCCACCAGCCGGGGCGGTTGGCGTCCTCGGCCAGGCTCACGAACGCGTCGGCCTCCTCGTCGGAGACGCCGTACGCCTTCAGCAGGAGCTGGAGGTACGGGATCTTGAGCGCGACCTCGGCCATCTCCATGCGGCGTACGGTGGCCGGGGCGACGCGGAGGATACGGGCCGCTTCCTCGCGCTTGAGCCCGGCGCGCTCCCGCAGATCCAACAGGCGCCGGCCGAGGACGACCTGCCCGACCGTCGGCGCGGACCGCGGTTCGCTCACGCTCCACCTCCACGAAAAGGATTCCTGACAGCCCGGCGGCGCCATTCGAAGATGCGTTCGATCGAACTTTTCATTCGAAACACCATTCGAATGAATCGAGTCGTCGACGATCTCAACTGGCGCCGCGCGAGGTGCTGTTGCGAGCAGTGTGCCACGGCCGTCCAGACCGTCACACAGCACTCTGCAATTTTCAGAGTGACACTTGCCAAGTGTTCACGGCGGGGCGATAGTGGCAAGCGTGATTCCGTCCGTGCCCTTAGGAGCAGACGCCGCCGCGGGCCCCGTCGCTCTCGGTGCCGCGCCGGAAGCCACCCCCTCGGGGGTCGCTGCCGAGCGCCGGTTCCGCTTCGAGTTGGCCGCACATCCGGGTTCCCCCGCACAGGCGAGACGCCTGACGAGGGCCCGGCTGGACGGCTGGTCGGTGTGCGAGGACACCTGCGACACCGCGGCCCTGGTCGTCTCCGAACTGGTCACCAACGCCATCGTGCACACCGCCAGCAGCCACATCGTCTGCGAGCTGCACGACGGTGACGACCTGCTGCGCATAGCGGTGCGGGACGAGGGCTGCGCGCCGGGCAAGCCCCTCGCGAACACCCGGCAGCGGCCGGAGGAGGAGCACGGGAGGGGACTGCTCCTCGTCGACGCCCTCAGTCACGCCTGGGGAGCCCACGAGCACGGACTCGGACTGCTCGTCTGGGCGGACCTCCCCCGCAACGCCGGCACCCCGCGCGAGCCCGGTGAAGCCCGCGGCGACCTGGGCTGGGGCGCCCGCCCGAAGCCGGCACCGGCCGACGGGCCGCACGACGGCGACGACGAGGGCGACACCTCCCGTACGGACGGCCGCGCGCACCCCGCGCCCGAGGCCCCCGGCGTGCCGCACCGTCGGCGGTACCGGGGAGGCGAGGGCGCGTGAGAGGCGCACCGGTCCTGAGTCTGGACTCGCTGGTCCGCCTGCGGCGCGCGCTGCAGGCTGCTCCCGGCACTCCTCGGCGGCTGCCCGTCCCGGACGGGATGACGGCCCCGATGGGCTGCGACGCGGTGGCGGTGCCCGCCCGTCTCGGCCCGATGGTGATGCCCCGGCTGCCCCGGGTGGGGTGCGTCTACGCCGATGAGACGCACTGGTGGTGGCTGGTCCCGTCCGATTCGGACTACGCGCTGGAGTGGCCGGCCCCCGCCCGCTACGCCACCGGCGCGCTCCTGTCCGGCGTCCCGGATCTGCCCGGGCTGATCCACCGCCCCGACGGCACCTTCCCGTACACCCCGCCGATACCCCTCTACCTGGCGGTGTGCCGCCTGACGGGCACGACACCCACCTGGTCCCGCCGCATCAGCGCCTGACCGCCACGACACCCGCCCGGCTCGCCGCGCCGGCAGCCGACGGCGCCCGCCTGCCCCGCTCCTGCGGCCCGGCCTGGCGTCCGCCCGCCCCACCCCTCGTCCCGGCCGCGCCCGGTGCCGGTCCTTGACCGGGGCCGGCCGGCGGAGTCCGGACCGCCGGACGCGCTGCCGCCCGAAGGGTCACGGAGGGAGCCGGGGGTGCGGGCTCACGCCGCGGCATCACCGCTCCCGCCGCCGCTGCGGACGATCACGAGAAACATGTCGGTGGCTAGGTCCATGACAACCTCGGCGGGCAGGCCTTCCCGGCGCCGTTCCTGCGCGAACTCCTCCGCGGGCCATGACCCCCGCGGCCCACCTGCGGGAAAGCGTTCGAGCACTGTTCGCCCGTTCACCCTGCCACCTCCATGTCGCGCTGTACTCGTAGAGTTAAACGCCAACCATGGGGCGGATGCCTCGTTCAGTGACGGTACTGAGACGTAGTTGACACTCGTTCACCGCCACGTGTGAGCCCGGTCTCAGCTTTTCGGAGTATCCGGTCACCTTCCGTATCAATAGTCGTACTCGTCGTGATAGCGGATCGCCTCACTTCCCGCAGGCGCCCCGTACGACGACGCGCGGCCCGCCGGCGCCTCCCACGCCTCCTGGCGGCCCAGGGCGGTGAGGTCCAGCAGGCTGGTGGTCGAGCCCAGCCCGTCGAGTCCGCGCTCGTACGTCGAGTAGGTGTGGAAGACCCGGTCGCCGTCCCTGAGGAAGCAGCTGAGGCCCGGCCGGTCGACGAGTTCGCCGTCGTGCTCGCGGGTCACATCGAAGTCCCGGCCGAAGTCGTTGCCGAAGGGGCCGGGCAGGGCGGAGTACCAGGGCACGGTCCAGCCCATCCGGGCCTTGAACGGCAGGATCCGGGTGTAGGGCGCCCGGGAGACGGCGGCGAAGGTGGTGCCGCGGGCCTTCAGGTGGGCGATGTGGCCGATCTGGTCGAGGAACGCGGAGCAGCTGCGGCACCCGGCGTCCCACTCCGGGGCGAACATGAAGTGGTACACGATGAGCTGCCGCCGGCCCTCGAAGAGGTCGAGCAGCCCGGCCTTCCCGTCGCCGCCCTCGAACACGTACTCCGTGCCGACCTCGACCATGGGCAGCCGGCGCCGTTCGGCGTTGAGCGCGTCCCGGGCGCGGGTGAGGGCCTTCTCCTCGACGAGCAGTTCCTCCCGCGCCGCACGCCACTCGGCGCGCGAGACGATCTCCGGAAGCGACATGGTTCCTCCTGTGCAACGGTCCCGTTGCGGGAAGTGACCGCCGGGGTCACCGGAACTCATCGCTGGGGCCGGGAGATTTTTCCGGCCCCCGGCGCGCGTGGCGGTGCGGGGCGGGGTCAGGGGGCGGCGAAGAGGTCCCCGGCCGCGGCGATGGCGGCGGTCAGGGACTCCGGGCAGGGCCGCATCCCCGCGATGACGGTGTCCACGTCCCGCAGTCCCGCACGGGTGAGCAGCTGCTTCTCGTTGGTGACCCACTCCCCGCGCTCGGCCAGCACGGCGTGCCCGGTGTGCAGGGCCGCGGTGGCGACGGCTCCGGCGACCTCGGTCAGGCGGCCGTGGGGGGCGTGGTTCGCGGCGGCGTAGGCGAGGGTGGCGGTGGCCGTCGCGCGCCAGCGTCCGGGCGCGGTGCGGCGCAGCGCCGCCGGGTAGCCGGCGGGGCGGGGCAGTGCGCCCCGGAGCGTGACGTTGAGGGCGAGTTCCGCGACGAGGAGGTACGTCGGGATGCCGGCCAGGTGGAACATCAGCGGCTCGACGCGGAAGCGGCCCTCCCGCGCCTCCGCGAGTTCGTGCTCGACGACGTCGAGGTCGCGGTAGTGGACGTCGACCCGGCGGCCCTCGACGGTCAGCCAGGCACCGCCGTTGAAGACGCCGCCGCCCCACCCGCCGATCTCGGAGACCTCGCCCTGCCAGCCGACGGCCCGCAGGTCGTCCGGGTCGAAGGCGCCCCGGTAGTAGACCGCCAGGTCCCAGTCGCTGTCGGGCCGTTGGGTGCCCTGGGCGCGCGAACCGCCCAGGGCGACGGCCCGGACGCCGGGGAGGGCGGCGAGCCGGTCGGCGGTCCGGTCCAGGAACTCCCGGTCCCGGGACTCCCAGTCCAGGAACTCCTGGTCCCGGGACTCCGGGTCCGGGCGGGCGGACGGTGGCATGCGGGAGGTCTCCTGACGGTCGGAGGTCGGGGGCGTGGAGAGGGGGCCGCGGGGTCAGTGGTGTCGGCGGTCCGTGACGCCCGGGGTCAGTGGTGCCGGCGGGCGTACGCGTCCGTCGCCGCCACCAGGGCCGCGTCCCCGGCCGGTCCGGCGTCGTGGCCGGCCTCGTCCACGACGACCAGGTCGCTGTCCGGCCAGGCGTGGTGGAGCCGCCACACGATGCCGAGGAGGTTGCCGAAGTCGAGGCTGCCCTGGACCAGGGTGCCGGGAATGCCCTTGAGGAGGTGCGCGTCCCGCAGGACGACGCCCTCGTCGGGGGCCTCGCCCAGGAAGTGGTCGTTGCCCCAGTAGTGGGTGACGGTACGGGCGAAGCCCATGCGGAACTCCGGGTCCTCGAACCGCGCGACCGAGCGGGGCGGCGCGGGGATCGTCGCCGTCTCCCAGTCCGTCCAGGCGCGCGCCGCCCGTTGCCGCACCTGCGGGTCGGGCGACTCCAGCAGCCTGTTGTACGCGGCCGCCAGGTTGCCGTCCCGCGCGTCGGCGGGCAGTTCGGCCAGGAACCGTTCGAAGGCGTCCGGGAAGAACCGGCCCAGGCCGCGCGTCAGCAGGTCCACTTCGGCGGGGGAGCCGGTGGCGACCGCGGTCAGCACGAGTTCGGACACGGCCCCGGGGTGGGTCTGGGCGTAGCGCAGTCCGAGCACCGATCCCCACGACGCGCCCCACACCAGCCATCGCTCGATCCCGAGGTGGGCGCGCAGGAGTTCCAGGTCGGCCATCAGGTGGGCGGTGGTGTTGACGCTCATGTCGGTGGCGGGGTCGCTCGCCGGGGGTGTCGACCGCCCGGCGCCGCGCTGGTCCAGCAGGACGATGCGGTAGCGGGCGGGGCCGAAGTAGCGCCGGGCCCGTGGGCCGGTACCGCTGCCCGGGCCGCCGTGCAGGACCAGGGCCGGCTTGCCCTCCGGGTTGCCGCAGGTCTCCCAGTGGAGGAGGTTGCCGTCGCCGGCGTCGAGCATGCCGTGGTCGTACGGTTCGATCTGCGGGTACAGGCTCATCGCGGCACCGTAACCGGCGGTGCCGGGCGCCTTCAGCTCATTTACGGGTGGGCAGCCCCGCCGTCCCGGCCGCCCTGCGCAGGACCTCGCGGAGCATGCCGGGCGTGAGCCGGCCGGTGAAGGTGTTGCGCTGGCTGACGTGGAAGCAGCCGAACACGTCGAGGCCGTCGCCGTCCGGGGCGGGCAGGGTGACACGGGCGCCGTGGGCGAAGGCCGGGCGGGGGCGGGGGACGGTCCAGCCCGCCTCGGTGAACGCGGGCAGCACCGCCTGCCAGCCGAAGGCGCCGAGGACCACCGCGGCCCGGAGGGTGGGCCGCAGCAGCCGCAGTTCCCGGACCAGCCATGGGCGGCAGGTGTCCCGCTCCCCCGGCGTGGGCTTGTTGGCCGGGGGCGCGCAGTGGACGGGGGAGGTGATCCGCACACCGTGGAGGTCCAGGCCGTCGTCCGCGTGCTCGGACGTCGGCTGGGAGGCGAGGCCCACGTCGTACAGCGCCTGGTACAGCACGTCTCCGGAACGGTCACCGGTGAACATCCGCCCGGTGCGGTTGCCGCCGTGCGCGGCGGGCGCGAGCCCGACGATCAGCAGGCGGGCGTCCGGGGGGCCGAAGCCCGGCACCGGCCGGCCCCAGTACGTCCAGTCGGCGAAGGCGGCCCGCTTGGTGCGGGCCACCTCCTCCCGCCAGGCGACCAGGCGGGGGCAGGCACGACAGCCGGCGATACGCCGGTCGAGGCCGGGAAGGCCGGACAGTTCGGAACCGTCGGGGTCGGAGGGTGCGGGCGGTCCGGGCGGGCCGGGAGAACCTGAGGGTCCCGGAGGATCCGGCGGTCCGGGGAGGCCGGTGGGGGTCATGCCTCCACGGTAGGGGCCGTGGTCGTGGCCGGCGTCTCCCGTCGCTCCCGGTTCCGCGGCACCTCCGCGGGCCCGGCGGGCCGGTCGCGTCCACCGGCAGCCGGGGGCCGGTCGCCGCGACGCGTCCACAGCAGCGCGCCGGTGAGCAGCACGGCCGCGGTCAGCAGCCAGGGCCACGGGCCCGGATCCAGTGCGCCGACCACCACACCGGTGACGGCCCCGACCGACTGCTGGGCGAGCGACTGGACGGACAGGGCGGTGGCCCGGGCGTCGCCGGGGATCCGCCGGTGCAGCAGCTCGTTCTCGTTGGGGCCCGCCGCGCCGAGCCCCAGGTACACCAGGCCGAAGCCGACGGCGACCAGGGCGAAGGAGACCGGATGCCGCTGCGTCCCGGTCGCCGTCACGCCGAGCAGCAGCAGACCGGCGGTGCCGGTGCCGAGTCCGGCCAGCACCGCGCGCTCGCCGCTGCCGGTCAGCCGGGCCAGGAACGGAGCCAGGTGGCTGCCGATCCCGGAGCTCACGAACCCGCCGCAGGCGAGTGCGGCGAACAGCAGCGCCCCCGACTCGGGTGCCCCGGTCAGCGTCACCGCCCGGCCCGGCATGAGCAGTTCGAGTGCGGCGACGGCGCTTCCGGCGGCGGCCGCGGTCAGCAGGATCCGGCGCACCGTCGCGTCGCGCCCGCCCAGCCGCACACCGCTCAGCACGGCGCCCGGGACACCGCGCAGCACCGAGCGCGAGGTGACCGGCGGCCGGGGCGGCTCGCGCAGGGCGCTCAGGACGTAGCAGAGGAAGACGAGCTCGACCGCGGCACCCAGCAGGACCGGCACGGACAGCGGCAGCACCAGGCCCGAGGTCGACTCCGTCAGCAGCGGTCCGAGGCCGGCGGTCCGGTCGAGCAGCCAGGGCACGGCACCGCCGAGCACGATTCCGACGGCGAGGGCGGCCGCGGTGGCGGAGCTGCCGCGCGCCAGACCGGTGCGCAGGTCGGCGTCGGGGCCGGCGGCGGCCTGCACGCTGTCCACGTACCACGCCTCCGCCGGGCCGCTGGCCAGGGCCCGGGCGGCGCCCATCAGCACCATGCCGAGGACCAGGACCCATGCGGTGCCCGCGAGTCCGTGGATCACCAGCGCGATCGCGTTGAGCGCACCCGCCACGGCGAGCACCGGGCGGCGGCCGAGCGCGTCGGAGAGACCTCCGGTGGGCAGTTCCAGGGCCGCGACGGTGAGGGAGTGGGCGGCGAAGAAGCCCGCGATGGCGGTGAGTGCCATGCCGCGTTCGGTGAACAGCAGCACCAGCGGTGCCATGGCCAGTCCCGGGGGCAGCCAGAACAGCGCGCAGACGGTGACGTACCGGCGACGGGCCACCCGCAGTGCCGCCTCGGTCCCGGCGCCGGACCCGGTCCCGGACGCGGTCCTGGGTGCTGTCGTCCGCTTCGGCACGCCGTCCCCGCCGCGCTGCGGCGCCCGGCTCACCGCGTGCCCCCGGGGTCGCGCGGTGCACCTGACTCGGCACGGTCGGCGCCGTCGGGGGCGTCGGTGTGGTCGGCGCCGCCGGTGTGGGCGTGGTCGTCGGTGTGGCCGTCCGTGGGAAGCGGTGCGGCGAGCGGCAGTCCGGCGGCGACGAAGGCCACCCGGCGGGCGCGGGGGTCGTGTTCGTCGCGGGCGGTCAGCTCTTCCAGCGTGCGGGCGATGACCTCCCACAGTTCGACGAGCGACTCGGGGGTCAGCCGGAGCAGGTAGTCGTTGATCCCGGAGGGCTCGACCCACTCCCGCTCCAGCCGTCCTTCGGCGAGGTCCGCCTCGTGCCGGGTGAGGGACGCGTCGAGGTGGTCGATCTGGCGCCGGCGTGCCAGGCCGACGTAGGCGCGGCCCGCGGCGGAGGACTCCATCGCCTCGTTGCTCCACGACGTCACGGTGTGCACCGCCTTCCAGCGCCGCTCCCGCCCGTCGCGGTGTGCCGCCTCGGCGATGAAGGCGTACTTCGCCAGCACCCGCAGGTGGTAGCTGGTCGACGCCGACGACTCCCCCGTCCGGTCGGCCAGCTCGCTGGCGGTGGCCGGGCCGTCCTGCCGCAGCATTCCCAGCAGCCGGATCCGCAGCGGGTGCGTGAGGGCCTTCAATGCGGCGGTGTCGCGCTCGGGATCGAGGACCCGCCTCTGCTCGTCACTGACCATGCGGCGAGCGTAGAGCGGGCAGCCCACTTAACAAAAGACTTTTTGCAAAATTATTTTGGGGAAGAGGGAGGGCTGCGCGGGGGCGGGGAGAGATAGGGTCGGACGCATGGCTTCTGAGGGTGCGGAGGACGACCGGACGCGCGGAGACGGGGCCGGTGACGCGTCGGCGGCCCAGAGCGAGGGACCCGGCCCGGAGGCGGCCCAGGCTCCGGATCCCAGGATCGCCGCTGCCGTGGCGGCTGCCGAGGCGGCCGGGCCGCCGGAGGGTGGGAGCGTCCGGATCGACAGTTGGATCTGGTCCGTACGCCTGGTCAAGACGCGTTCCCTCGGCGCCACCGCCTGCCGCGGCGGGCATGTGCGAGTGAACGGGGAGCGCGTCAAGCCCTCGCACGCGGTCCGCGTCGGAGACGAGGTGCGACTGCGGCACGAGGGACGGGAACGGGTCGTCGTCGTCAAGCGGCTGATCCGCAAGCGCGTCGGCGCTCCGGTGGCCGTCCAGTGCTACGTCGACAACTCCCCGCCGCCCCCGCCCCGCGATGCCGTCGCCCCCGCGGGAATCCGTGATCGCGGCGCGGGCCGGCCGACGAAGCGCGACCGGCGCGAACTGGAGCGTCTGCGCGGACTCGGCGGTCTGGGCGGCCCGCCCGTCCACGGGGCTGTGGGCGGGGCCGGTGAACCGGGGATTCCCGACGGGTTCGGCGACCCCGTCGACCCGGCCGGGCGCCCTCGCGAGCGTGGCGGCAAGCGCGGTGGCGGTGACCGCCGGTCCCGCGGCGGCAGGCCGGGCAGCGCCCGTCGCTGACGCCTTCCCGGCTCGCCGGGTTCGGTCCACCACATGGGGGGCGGGGCTTCGTGCCTCGCCCCGCCCCATGTCGGCTCGGCCCGGCTGCCGGCTCTAGGCGCGGGCGTCCCGGCGCCCCTTCCCCCGCAGGAGTCCGAGCAGGTCGGCGTTGTGGGAACGCCGGGACCAGGCGATCAGGACGAGCGGCACCATGACGAGGAGCGGCGTCGCCGCGTACTCGCCGTCGAAGACGGCGACCTGCACCACGAACGCACCCACCATCATCGCGCTCAGCCCGATCGCGGCCGCCGACTGCAGCACCGGGATCAACAGGCCGATCGCGCCCGCGAGTTCCAGCGCCCCGATGGCGTACATCCCCGCGCTTCCCCAGCCCATCTCGTCGAAGGACTCGACGGCCGAGGCATGCGCGATCAGCTTGGGCAGCGCGCTGGCGAACGCGAAGAAGAACGCGAGCAGCACCTGCACCACGCGCAGCGCGACACGGCCCAGCCGTAGCCGCCCGGGCACGGTCCGGTCTGCGACAGGGTCTGCGGCCCCGCCGGGTCCGGCGGGGAAAGCCGTGACGGGAGCGGTGGCGGCAGGAGCGGTGATGGCGGAAGCGGTGGCGGTGGACGCGGTGGTGGCGGAAGCGGTGGTCTCGGACATCGGGGTCTCCTGGGAAGGCGGTCGGTGGTGGCGTCGCTGTCGGGAGTAGGACCGGCCCGGGTCCCGGAACTCATCGCCCGACGGCACGCCGCTTGCCGCCGCCTTGTCCCGTCAGTCCCTGCCCGACTCCCCCGCCCGGACCGCCCGTACCCACATGCGGTCCTCCGTCAGGTACCGGTCCACGCGCAGCCCCTCCTCCCCGAGTGCCTCCTCGAACTCCTCCCGTGTCATCGGCCGGGACCGGAAGGTCTGGGTCCAGGTCGCGTCCGGGAACACGTACTCCGCGTGCACGGAGACGACGCCGTCGCCCACCGGTGTCGCCGAGAGGATCCGTACGGTGAAGCCGGCGGGGTCCACGCGCTCACGCGGCACGTCGCGGTGGAAGTCCTCGCCCTCCCGCTGGATCAGCACGCAGCCCCCCTCCGCGAGGTGCCGCACGCAGGTGCGCAGCAGCCCGCGTCGCACGGCGGGGTCGCCCGCGTGCACGAGAAAGGAGCCGAGCAGGACCGCGTCGAAGCGCTCGCCCAGGGCGAGCCGCTCTATCGGGCTGCACACCGTGCGGGCGCCGCGCACCCGCTCCAGCATCGCGGCGGACTCGTCCACCGCCGTGACCCGGAAGCCGCGCTCCACCAGCGCGTGCGTCACACGGCCCGCGCCGCACCCCAGCTCCAGCAGGCGGGCGCCCGCCGGCACCGCACTCGCGATGACCTCCGGCTCGTCCCCCACGGGCAGCCGGGCGTACAGCTCGACCGCGCAGCCGTCCGGGGTGATCGCCCCGGGTCCCGTGCCCTCATACCCTTCACGCATGGTCGTCTCCATGTCCGTCCAACGGACCGGAGTCGCACCCCCGTTCCGGTGTCGAACGGATTCACTCGACCGAGTGAGACAGTGAAGGGGAGGCGCTTTCCCCTGGAGCTCCCTGGGAGCCTCCGGTCAGGGAACCCGAGCCGGACGACCCGGACTTCTCGGGTCACGGACTGGACGGTGGTCGTGATGCGTACGGGCAGTGAACCGGTGACCGCGCGCAGTGCCCTGCGGCTGCGGTTCTGGCTGAGTCTGTGGGGCGTGGCCTGGACGCTGTTCGGCACCGCCGCCTTCGCGATCACGGACCGCCCGGGGTGGGCGCTGGCCTGCGGACTGCTGTGGCTGATCATGACGATCGACCTGGTCATCGTCGTCCGGCACATCCGTCAGGGACCGCACTACCAGCCGGGCCGTGACGTGCCGCCCTACCTGCCGCCCAGGGACCCGCCGTGAGGCCACAGGCCACCCGCTACGCGTCGAAGCGGGCCGCCCTCAGGTACTCCGGGTTCGGGTCCAGGGCGGCGGCCAGACGGAAGTGGCGCTTGGCCGGGTGCGGGCGGCCCTGACGCTCGTAGGTGCGGGCCAGGGCGAAGTGGGCGAACGCGTTGTCCGGCTCGCGCTCCAGGACGAGGGAGAACTCCAGCTCGGCGGAGCGCAGCTGGGCGGCGGCGAAGAAGGCCCGCGCGCGCAGCAGGCGGGCCGCGGTGTTCTCGGGATACACGTCGATGACGCCGTCGAGCAGTTTCACCGCGCCGCGCGGGTCCCGGGAGGCGAGAAGCTGCTCGGCGGCACGGAAGTCGATGACATGCGTCTCCGGCGTACGTCCGGTCGAACCGCTGGTTTCGGGCACGGCGACATCCTTCCCTCGTCGAACGTGTGCAACGCCCGCCGGGGTGATCGCTATTCCTGCCCAGGCCGCGGGCGCGGCTCCTTCGCCCGGCGGACCAGCTCGGCCCAGACCTCGTCGACCCGCCGGGTCAGCTCGTCGAGGGGTACGTCGTTGTCGATGACGATGTCCGCGACGGCCCGGCGCTGCTCGCGCGTGGCCTGGGCCGCCATCCGCGCGCGGGCGTCCTCCTCGGTCATCCCGCGCAGCCGGACCAGCCGGTCGAGCTGGGTGTCGGGGCTCGCGTCGACCACGACGACGAGGTCGTAGAGGGGGGCGAGGCCGTTCTCGGTGAGCAGCGGTACGTCGTGCACGACGACGGCGTCCTCGGGGGCGGCGTCCGACAGCTCCTTCGAGCGGGCCCCCACCAGGGGGTGGACGATGGAGTTGAGGGCGGCCAGCTTCTCCTGGTCGGCGAAGACGATCGAGCCCAGCCGGGCCCGGTCCAGGCTGCCGTCCTCGGCGAGGACCTCCTCGCCGAAGGTCTCCACGACCGCCGCCAGCCCGGGCGTCCCGGGGGCGACGACCTCGCGCGCGATGCGGTCCGCGTCGATCAGGACGGCGCCGCGCTCGACGAGCAGCCGCGACACTTCGCTCTTGCCGGCGCCGATGCCGCCGGTCAGACCCACGGACAGCATGACCGCGCCTCCACCCCTGACTGCCCCGCCGGTGCGGGGACTCCACGCCCCGGCAGGCCGCCGACCGGGCGTGTGGCAGCGTAGCGGATCAGCCCTCGCCCTCCCGCTCCGCCAGGAACCGCTCGAACTCGCGGCCGATCTCGTCCGCCGACGGGATGTCGGCCGGCTCCGCGAGCATGTTGCCCCGGGTCTCGGCGCCCGCGGCGGCGTCGTACTGGTGCTCCAGGCCCTGGATGAGGGCGGTCAGCTCGTCGTCGCCCTCCTGGACCTGCCGGTCGATCTCGGTCTGGGTGCGCTGGGCGTCGGTGCGCAGCGAGTGTGCGATGCCGGGCAGGACCAGACCGGTGGCGGCGGTGATGGCCTCCAGGACGGTGAGCGCCGCGTCCGGGTACGGGGAGCGGGCGATGTAGTGCGGCACGTGGGCGGCGACCCCGAGGACGTCGTGGCCGGCCTGCATCAGCCGGTACTCGACGAGCGCTTCGGCGCTGCCGGGCACCTGGGCCTCGTCGAAGGGGCTGCCGTGGCTCGGGACGAGTTCGGTGCGGTTGCCGTGCGGGGTGAGCCCGACGGGGCGGGTGTGCGGGACGCCCATGGGGATGCCGTGGAAGTTCACGGCCAGGCGGACGCCGAGCCGCTCCACGATCTGGCCGACGGCGGCGGCGAACCTCTCCCACTCGACGTCCGGTTCCGGCCCCGACAGCAGCAGGAAGGGCGCTCCGGTGGCGTCCTGGACGAGACGGACCTCCAGGGCCGGATCGTCGTAGGCCGTCCAGCGGTCGCGGGTGAAGGTCAGCAGCGGGCGGCGGGCGCGGTAGTCGATGAGCCGGTCGTGGTCGAACCGGGCGACGACCTGGTGGGGCAGCGAGCCGAGCAGCCGGTCGACGATCTGGTCGCCGGTCTCGCCCGCGTCGATGTATCCGTCGAAGTGGTAGAGCATGACCAGGCCGGCCGACTCCTGGGCGAGCGCCATGTCGACGACGGCCAGGCCCTTCGGCTCCCATGCGTACAAACCCTGCGGATCAAGCACAGTGACCGCTCCTCCTCGTGTCCGTACAGGACAACGTGCCAGGCGGCACTGACATTCCCGGGTGGGGGCAACTTCCCTGGTGGCGCGGGCGCGTGGCGGGCGGCGCCCCACGGCGGGTTCCGGCGGCCGGCGCGGTGTCGCGCGGCCGGGCAACGCCGAGGGCCCGCACCCCGGAAGGTGCGGGCCCTCGGTCAGAGATCGGTCGGACCTCTGCGGCGTGCCTCAGCGGCCGCGATCAGCTCTGGCCGCCGGCCAGCTTCTCGCGCAGGGCGGCCAGCGCCTCGTCCGAGGCCAGCGCACCGGAGTTGTCCGGGCCCTCGGAGGAGTACGAACCGCCACCGGACGCGGCCGGAGCAGCGGCCTCGCCGCCACCCTCGGCAGCGGCCTTCTCGTCCGCCTCGCGGGACTTGATGACCTGCGCCTGGTGCTGCTCGAAGCGGCTCTGCGCCTCGGCGTACTGGCGCTCCCACTCCTCGCGCTGCTTCTCGTAGCCCTCGAGCCAGTCGTTGGTCTCGGGGTCGAAGCCCTCGGGGTAGATGTAGTTGCCCTGGTCGTCGTAGGACGCGGCCATGCCGTACAGGGTCGGGTCGAACTCGACGGCCGACGGGTCGGCGCCGAAGGACTCGTTGGCCTGCTTCAGGGACAGCGAGATCCGGCGACGCTCGAGGTCGATGTCGATGACCTTGACGAAGATCTCGTCGTTGACCTGGACGACCTGCTCCGGGATCTCCACGTGGCGCTCGGCCAGCTCGGAGATGTGGACCAGACCCTCGATGCCCTCGTCCACGCGGACGAACGCACCGAACGGCACCAGCTTCGTGACCTTGCCGGGCACGACCTGGCCGATCTGGTGGGTGCGGGCGAACTGCTGCCACGGGTCTTCCTGGGTCGCCTTCAGCGACAGGGAGACACGCTCGCGGTCCATGTCGACGTCGAGGACCTCGACCGTGACCTCCTGGCCGACCTCGACGACCTCGGAGGGGTGGTCGATGTGCTTCCAGGACAGCTCGGAGACGTGGACCAGACCGTCGACGCCACCCAGGTCCACGAAGGCACCGAAGTTGACGATCGAGGAGACGACGCCGGAACGCACCTGGCCCTTCTGGAGGGTGGTGAGGAACGTCTGGCGGACCTCGGACTGGGTCTGCTCGAGCCAGGCACGGCGGGACAGGACCACGTTGTTGCGGTTCTTGTCCAGCTCGATGATCTTCGCCTCGAGCTCCTTGCCCACGTAGGGCTGGAGGTCGCGGACGCGGCGCATCTCGACCAGGGAGGCCGGGAGGAAGCCGCGGAGGCCGATGTCGAGGATGAGACCACCCTTGACGACCTCGATGACGGTACCGGTGACGATGCCGTCCTCTTCCTTGATCTTCTCGATGGTGCCCCAGGCACGCTCGTACTGCGCGCGCTTCTTCGAGAGGATCAGGCGGCCTTCCTTGTCCTCCTTCTGGAGGACAAGGGCCTCGATCTCGTCGCCGACGGCGACGACCTCGTTCGGGTCGACGTCGTGCTTGATCGAGAGCTCTCGGCTCGGGATGACACCTTCGGTCTTGTAACCGATGTCGAGCAGGACCTCGTCCCGGTCGACCTTCACGATGACGCCGTCGACGATGTCGCCGTCGTTGAAGTACTTGATCGTCTCGTCGATCGCTGCGAGGAATGCTTCCTCGTTACCGATGTCGTTGACCGCTACCTGCGGGGTGGTGGCGGTGGTCTCGGTGCTGCTCGTCATGTGGGAAAGGGCTCCGGTACGGACATTGAAGTCGTAGGTACTGCTACGCCGGAGCCCGTTTCGCTCTGTAGAAGCCGGACAGCCAAGGAAGCGCCCCATCAGAAACTGATGACGGCGCCTCGAGAACCGAGGGGACATACAACAGACGCGAGCGCAGCCTGCTACGTCTGAGGCACGCAGGCTCGCAGCGCAACTTGTAGCATACGGGGGCAGCCGGGCAGGGTCAATGCACGAAGCCGCCCACCCGGGGCGGATCGCCGCATAACCGGCACAATTCGCCCGCGCGGCGGAAGAGCCGCACGTCAGGTGCGCCTGAACCCGGGCAGCGCCCGTGGACTCCGTCCGGCGGCGGACGGGGGTCCGGCTGGACGGAAGAGTACGACGAGGGAGCCGATCATCCAAGAGTCCGAAGCGCCCGAACCGGAGGCGACCCGGCGGGAGGCCGGCGTCGGCGAGAGCACCCGAGCCAATCGGGGCTGGTGGGACCGCAACGCCGACGAGTACCAGGTCGAGCACGGCACCTTCCTCGGCGACGACCGTTTCGTGTGGGGACCCGAGGGGCTGGACGAGGTGGAGGCCGAGCTGCTCGGCCCGCCCGAGGAACTGAAGGGCCGCGACGTCCTGGAGCTGGGGGCCGGAGCGGCCCAGTGCTCCCGCTGGCTGGCCGGGCAGGGCGCCCGCCCGGTGGCGCTGGACATCTCGCACCGCCAGTTGCAGCACGCCCTGCGCATCGGCGGGGAGTTCCCCCTGGTGTGCGCGGACGCGGGCGCGCTGCCGTTCGCGGACGCGTCCTTCGACCTGGCCTGCTCGGCGTACGGGGCGCTGCCCTTCGTCGCCGACCCGCGGCTGGTGCTGCGCGAGGTGCACCGGGTGCTGCGCCCGGGCGGGCGGCTGGTGTTCTCCGTGACGCACCCGGTCCGCTGGGCGTTCCCCGACGAGCCCGGTCCCGAGGGGCTGAGCGTGTCCGGGTCCTACTTCGACCGCACGCCGTACGTGGAGCAGGACGAGCGCGGCGAGGCCGTCTACGTGGAGCACCACCGCACGCTGGGCGACCGGGTGCGCGACGTGGTGGGTTCCGGTTTCCGGCTGGTGGACCTGGTGGAGCCGGAGTGGCCGGCGTGGAACACGGCCGAGTGGGGCGGCTGGTCGCCGTTGCGCGGGCACCTGATCCCGGGCACGGCGATCTTCGTGTGCGTGCGGGACTGAGGGCGTGATCCGGCACGACGCCTTGGACGCCCTGCCGGTCCGGTCCGCGCTGCCCGCGCTGAACGGCGCGCTGGCGGACGGGGGCACCGCGGTGCTGGTGGCCCCGCCGGGCACCGGCAAGACGACCCTGGTTCCGCTGGAGCTGGCCGGGCTGCTGGGCGGGGGCCCGGCGCGGCGGGTCGTGGTGGCGGAGCCGCG
>NZ_JAAGMD010000003.1 GCF_010548465.1 Streptomyces sp. SID14436
ACCGCGGCCGTCAACAGGATTCTGCGGGACGGCTGTTGGGCTTGGCTCATGGGTGGCAGACCCCCAGGTGTCCGAGTCGGGGCAGGTCCGGTGCACGGCCGGTCGGACGGTGTGCGTCCACCGGTGGGAACGGGTGTGCGCCCACTATGGACGCAGCCGCGCCGGTCCGGCCAGCACCCGGGGCTGTGCCGCGCCGGCCAATATGGGTCTCGACCTCTGACGGGGCCTCAAGGGGCGAGGACGCGTCCGCGGGGCCGCCGGCCGCGGGCGCCGTCGTGCGGGCGGGTCCGCCCACGGCCTACAGTGCTGGCGTCCTGTCCCCTCCCCCACACCCCGGGAGCCGGCCGTGCACGCTCTCGCCTCCCGCATCCACCGCCTCACCCCGTCCTGCGGCCCGGTGCGGCTCGTCGCCGTCGACGGGCACGCGGGCTCCGGCAAGTCCACGTTCGCCGGGCGGCTGGCCGCGGCCCTGGGCGGCGCCCCGGTGCTGCGGCTCGACGACATCGCCAGCCACGAGGAGCTGTTCGCGTGGACCGGGCGGCTGTCCGACCAGGTGATCGAGCCGCTCCGGGCCGGCCGGACGGCGCTCTACTCCCCCTACGACTGGCACTCCCGCCGCTTCGGGGAGCCCCGGCCGCTGCCGCCCGCGCCGGTGGTCCTCGTCGAGGGGGTCGGCGCGGGACGCCGGGCCCTGCGCCCGCATCTGGCGCTGCTGGTGTGGATGGACCTGCCGGCGGCGGACTCCTGGGCGCGGGGGCGGGATCGGGACGGCGCGGAGCTGCGGGAGTTCTGGGACGGGTGGGTGGCGGCGGAACGGCGGCATTTCGCCGAGGACCCCTCACGGCCGTTCGCGGACCTTCTGGTGCGGCAGCGGCAGGAGGGGTACGAGGTGCTTCCCGGGCCCGCCGTGACGGCTGATGCGGGCCCGCCGTTCACAGTCGGTGACGGACCGCCAGCAGTGTGCTGAACCTGTGAGAACGCCACGTCGGAGAAGTTGCCCGGGTCCCCCAACTCGGCTTGACCACCGGGCCGTACAGGTCTTACGTTCTCAATGTGCGGCCCTTCGGGACCGCTCGCGGACACGAAGCCCCCGGTTGTTCCCCCGTGATCGGGGGCTTCGTTCTGCCCGCTCCGCCCCCGCCGGACACCGCCGGCCCCTCCTTCATCACGCTCGGTCACCGCTCGGCGGCCCCGTGTGCCCCCTCCCTCCACCGCCCCGGCCGGGCGGCACCCTACGGCCGTGGCGCCGCCGCGGGTACGATGCCCTCGGTGCGGTCGGGGGACGCTGCTGCGCGCACCTGCAACTCCGGTCCGTGGCACAGCGGTTCGACCTAGGGGAGCCGACGGACGAGGGCCGGCCGGCACACCGACGGGGGCACGGTTCGTGGGGGACGCGATGGACTTCGGCACGCAGGGCCCGCAGGCCCCGGCCGACCTGGCCTGGCTGCGGGGCGTCGACGCCTACACCATGGGCGCCTATCCGCAGGCCGAGGAGGAGTTCCGGAACGCGGTACGGATCGACCCCGGGATGGCCGACGGCTGGCTCGGGCTGCACGCCCTGCGGGTCGACACGACGACCGCGCTGCTGCGCATGTTCCGGCACCGGGACCGCTTCGGCGAGCAACGCACCCGGCACCGGCGCACCCTCAACTCCTGGTACTGGCTGGGGTGGTGGGTGCAGCCCGTGCTGGAGAGCCCGCGGGACCTGCTGCTCGCGCACGCCTCCCACTGGCTGGACGGCCGGCACGTCCCCGAACTGGACCGGGCGCTCGCCGGACTGCCGCCCGTGGACACCGAACCCCAGGTCCGCTTCCTGCACGCCTGCCGTGCCTATCTCGTCAAGGACTGGGAGCAGTTGGTCCGGCACACCGACCCGCTGCTCGGTGACCCGCTGCTGGGCATCGAGGCGGGCCTGTTCGGCGGTATGGCCCGGGTCCGGCTGGAGATGTACGGGCAGGCCGAACCTCTGCTGTCCGCGGCCCTGATGCGGTGCCGCAGCGAGCAGCCGCAGCGCAAGGAACTGCGCTACTGGCTGGCCCGGGCGCACGAGGGGACCGGCCGCAGCGCCGCCGCGCTCCCCCTGTACCGGGCCGTGCACCGGGTCGACCCCGCCTTCATGGACACCTC
Source organism: Streptomyces sp. SID14436 (assembly GCF_010548465.1). Lineage (GTDB taxonomy): Bacteria > Actinomycetota > Actinomycetes > Streptomycetales > Streptomycetaceae > Streptomyces. The sequence continues at coordinate 2,128 of NZ_JAAGMD010000003.1, forward strand.
GGCGCGGCTCGCGGCGATCTCCGAGGGGGACGGCTACGACGACGCGGGCCTCGCCGCGATCACGCTCACCGGCGCCGGCCAGGACACCGTGGACACACCGGACACCCTCGATCCGCTGTTCGGCACGGAGGGCCGTGACCTGCGGCTGTCCGAGCCGGAGCCGCCGCCCGCCCCGCTGCCCCCGCTGTCCGTCGCCCCGGTGCGGGAGCGGACGGGCTCGGCGCAGGTGCCGCTGCCCACCGGGCCCACCGATCCGGCGTTACTGGAGGAGGCCCTCGCCGAACTGGAGCGCATGGTCGGTCTCGAACCGGTGAAGCGCCAGGTCAAGGCGCTCTCGGCGCAGCTGAACATGGCGCGGCTGCGGGCCGGGCAGGGCCTGCCGGTGCAGCCGCCCAAACGGCACTTCGTCTTCTCCGGCCCCTCCGGCACCGGGAAGACCACGGTGGCCCGCATCCTGGGCCGGGTCTTCTACGCCCTCGGGCTGCTCGGCGGCGACCACCTGGTGGAGGCGCAGCGCGCCGACCTGGTCGGCGAGTACCTCGGGCAGACGGCCGTGAAGGCCAACGAGCTGATCGACTCCGCGCTCGGCGGGGTCCTCTTCGTCGACGAGGCCTACTCGCTCTCCAACTCCGGGTACGGCAAGGGCGACGCCTACGGCGACGAGGCCCTGCAGGTGCTGCTGAAGCGGGCCGAGGACAACCGCGACCACCTGGTGGTGATCCTGGCCGGCTATCCGGAGGGCATGGACCGGCTGCTGACCGCCAACCCGGGGCTGTCCTCCCGGTTCACCACCCGGGTCGACTTCCCGTCCTACCGGCCGCTGGAGCTGACCGAGATCGGCAAGGTGCTCGCCGCCGACAACGGGGACGTGTGGGACGAGGAGGCCCTGGACGAGCTGCGGTCCATCGCCGGTCACGTGGTCGACCAGCAGTGGATCGACGAGCTGGGCAACGGGCGTTTCCTGCGCACCCTGTACGAGAAGAGCTGCGCGTACCGCGACCTGCGGCTGTCCACCGTGCCGGGCACGCTGACCCGGGAGGACCTGTCGACGCTGCGGCTGCCGGACCTGATGCAGGCGTACGGGGAGGTCCTGTCGGGCCGGAGCCCGCAGGACCCCCCGGGACGGTGACGCGCCGCCGGCGCTGGGCCGTGTCTTTCGGATCACTCGGACTCGGATCGACGGCGCCTTGACAGTTGCCGGTGCCCGGGGTGATCCGGAAGACACGGGCTAACTAAGTGGCCAGGGCCTGTTCCGGCTCGCCGCTCGGGCGGGGCTCGGTCAGGCGGACCTGTGGCAGCTGCCGGTGGGCGGGGTCGTGGACCTCGCCGACCAGCGTCTCCAGGACGTCCTCCAGGGCGACCAGGCCCAGCACCGCCCCGGACGCGTCGGCCACCTGGGCCAGATGGGTGGCGGCGCGGCGCATCACCGTGAGGGCGTCGTCCAGCGGGACGTCGGCGCGCAGGGTGGTCATCGGCCGCCACAGCCGGCGCGGCACCGGACGCTCGTCGTCCTCCAGGTCGAGGACGTCCTTGACGTGCAGGTAGCCCAGGTAGGCGTCCCCGTCCTGGGCGGCGACCGGGAAGCGGGAGTAGCCGGTGCGGGCGGTGAGCTCCACCACGCGCGCCGGGGTGACCGACGGTTCGACGGTCACCAGCGACGCGTGCCCGAGCAGGACGTCCGTCACCGGGCGGCTGCCCAGTCCGAGGGCGTCCTCCAGGCGTTCGGTCTCCTCCGGGTCGAGCAGGCCGGCCCGGCCGGAGTGCTCGACCAGCCGGTTGAGCTGCTCGCTGGTGAAGACGGCCTCCACCTCGTCCTTCGGCTCGACGCCGAACAGCCGCAGGACGGCCTCCGCGCAGGCGCCGAGCGCGGCCGTGACCGGGCGGCACAGGCGGGCGAACCAGACCAGGCCGGGGCTGAGCCACAGCGCGGCCTTCTCGGGGGCGGCCATCGCGAGGTTCTTCGGGAGCATCTCCCCGACGACGAGGTGGAAGAAGACCACCGCGGCGAGCGCGATGACGTAGCCGAGCGGGTGCACCATGCCCGGCGGCAGGTGGATCCAGGCGAAGACGGGCTCCAGCAGGCGGGCCACCGTCGGCTCGGCGACCGCGCCGAGCGTCAGGGAGCAGACCGTGATGCCGAACTGGGCCGCCGCCATCATCTGCGGCAGGTGTTCCAGTCCGTGCAGCACCTGGCGGGCCCGGGCGGTGCCGAGCGGTTCGATCTGGCTGCGGCGCACGGAGACGAGTGCGAACTCGGCGCCGACGAAGAAGCCGTTGGCGAGCACCAGCAGCGCGGCGAACAGGAGTTGGAGGACGCTCATCCCGCGGCCTCCACCAGCGGCAGCGGCGCGGTCCTGACCAGGCGGACCCGGTCGGCGCGGTAGTGGCCGACCCGGTGCACCGACAGGCGCCAGCCGGGCAGCTCCACGTGGTCGCCGACGGCCGGGATGCGGCCGAGGAGGTCGGCCACCAGCCCGGCGACGGTCTCGTAGGGCCCGTCGGGCGCCTCCAGGCCGATGCGGCGCAGCTGGTCGACGCGGACGCCGCCGTCGACGTCCCAGGCGGGGTCGCCGTCCTGCGGCGGGGCCGCGGTGAGCTGGGGCGCGTCCGGGTCGTCGTGCTCGTCGCGGACCTCGCCGACGATCTCCTCGACGATGTCCTCGAGGGTGACGACGCCCGCGGTGCCGCCGTACTCGTCGACGACGACGGCGATGGGCTGTTCGCTGCGCAGCCGGGTCAGCAGCGCCCGCACGGGCAGCGTCTCGGGCACCAGCAGCGCGGGGCGGGCGATGTCCTCGACGGGGGTGCGGAGCCGGTCGCGGGCGGGCACGGCAAGCGCGTCCTTGAGGTGGACGATGCCGGTCACCTCGTCGATCCGCTCCCGGTAGACGGGGAAGCGGGACAGGCCGGTGGCCCGGGTGAGGTTGACGACGTCCTGGGCGGTGGCCGAGGACTGCAGGGCGCTCACCTTCACGCGCGGTGTCATCACGTGCTGTGCGGCCAGCTCCGCCAGGGAGAGGGTGCGCACGAAGAGGTCGGCGGTGTCCTGTTCCAGGGCGCCGGCCCGGGCGGAGTGCCGGGCCAGGGAGACCAGTTCGCCCGGGGTGCGGGCGGAGGCGAGTTCCTGGGTGGGTTCGATGCCGAAGAGGCGCACCAGCCGGTTGGCGACGGCGTTCAGTCCGGCGATGACCGGGCGGAACAGCCGGGCGAAGACCTGCTGCGGGCCGGCGACGAAGCGGGCGACCTGCAGCGGGCGGGAGACGGCCCAGTTCTTCGGCACGAGTTCACCGATCACCATCTGCACGGCGGAGGCCAGCAGCACGCCGACGACCACGCAGATGCCGGACACGGCACCGCCGGGCACGCCGAGTGCGGTGACCGGGCCGTGCAGCAGCCGGGCGAGGGCCGGTTCGGCGAGCATGCCGACGACGAGGGAGGTGAGGGTGATGCCGAGCTGGGTGCCGGAGAGCTGGAAGGACAGCTCCTTGAGGGAGGCGACGACGCGCCGGGCGCGCCGGTCGCCGGCCGCAGCGGCCCGTTCGGCGTCGGGGCGCTCGACGGTGACGAGGCCGAACTCGGCGGCCACGAAGAAGCCGTTGGCGAGAATGAGCAGGAGTGCGGCTGCCAGGAGCAGCAGGGGGGTGGTCATGATGCCACCGCCTCCGTGGGGACGCGGACCGGGCGGGGCCGGCCGGCGCTATGTCGGGAGGGGGCGGCGCAGGTACTGCCAGACGATCCGTCCATCGCCGGAGAGGGTCACTCCTCGGGTCGCAGGAATCCCTGACGCACCGGGCGGGCGGCAGGGGCGCGGGCGCTGTCGTCGCGCCCGCGTCCACCAGATTAATCGGGACACGGGCGACTGCGGCAGGGTGAGGGCCCGGACGGGTCCCTGATGTGCGTCACGGCCGTCCCGGCGGGGTGCCGGGAGCGGCCGTGGTGCGGTGCCGGGGCCGGCGGTCAGCCGAGGGGTGCCTCGGGACCGGCGGTGGACCGGGCGGCGGCCAGGGCGCGCAGGGCGCGGGCGTCGGCGATGGCGTGCTGCCTGGCGATGCCCGGCTGGATGCCGAGCGCGGGCAGGCTGGTGCCGTCGCTGAGGTCGAGGAACACCCAGGGGTCGCCGGGACGCAGGTGCACCTGGATGATTTCCGGCCACTCCAGACGGCGGCGGGTGACGATGTTGACGACGGTGACGCCGGTCTCGTCGCACTCGACGCGGGGCCGGGCGAGCAGGTACAGCACGCTGCCGAGCAGGGCGCCGGTGACCACGAAGCTGAGGCGTTCGCCCGGGCTCAGCCGGGTGAGGAGCACGCCGATCAGGCTGACGGCGACGAAGATCGCGACGCCCATCGTGAGGAGGACGGCGCGGGTGCGGCCGGGGCGGAAGGTGACGGGCAGGGCGGGCAGCCCGGACGAGGTGGCATCCGACATGGTGTCGCTCCCGGTCCCGGTCAGAGGCGGCAGGCGTGGATGGCGGTGGTGAGGATGGCCCGCGCCCCGATGTCGTACAGGTCGTCCATGATGCGCTGGGCCTCCTTGGAGGGGACCATGGCGCGGACGGCGACCCAGCCCTCGTTGTGCAGCGGGGACACCGTCGGGGACTCCAGTCCCGGGGTCAGGGCGACGGCCTTCTCCAGCTGCTCGACCCGGCAGTCGTAGTCCATCATCACGTAGGTGCGGGCCACCAGGACGCCCTGGAGGCGGCGCAGGAACTGCTGGACCTTCGGCTCGGCGGTGTCGTCGGGGTCGGCCAGGGCGCCGGTGCGGCGGATGACGACCGCCTCGGACGTCATGATGGGCTCGCCGATGACCTGCAGGCCCGCGTTGCGCAGGGAGGTGCCGGTCTCGACGACGTCGGCGATGACCTCGGCGACGCCGAGTTCGATGGCGGTCTCCACGGCGCCGTCGAGGTGGACGACGGAGGCGTCGATGCCTTTGTCCTCCAGGTGGCGGGCGACGATGCCCTCGTAGGAGGTGGCGATCGTCATGCCCGTCAGGTCGGTGACGCCGTTGGCCGTGCCGGGGCGGGTGGCGAAGCGGAACGTGGAGCGGGCGAAGCCCAGCGGCAGGATCTCCTCGGCGCGGGCGCCGGAGTCGACGAGCAGGTCCCGTCCCGTGATGCCGATGTCGAGGCGGCCGGAGGAGACGTAGATCGCGATGTCGCGCGGGCGGAGGTAGAAGAACTCCACCTCGTTGGTCGGGTCGACGACCCGCAGTTCCTTGGTCTCGCGGCGCTGCTGGTAGCCGGCCTCATGCAGCATCTCCGCCGCAGGGCCGGACAGGGAACCCTTGTTGGGGAGGGCGATGCGCAGCATGAGGTCGGCTTCCTTCGCGGTGTCGGGGTGGTGGGGGCGTGCGGGACGGTCAGAGGTGGGCGTAGACGTCGTCGAGGGAGATGCCGCGGGCGACCATCATCACCTGGACGTGGTACAGCAGCTGGGAGATCTCCTCGGCGGCCGCTTCCTTGCCCTCGTACTCGGCGGCCATCCAGACCTCGGCGGCCTCTTCGACGATCTTCTTGCCGATGGCATGGACGCCCTTGTCCACCAGTTCGGCCGTGCGGGAAGTGGCGGGGTCGCCGTGGGCGGCCTTGTGCTGGAGCTCGGTGAAGAGCTCCTCGAACGTCTTCTTGGACATGGTGGTCCTTACCCTACGCGCTGACGGGCCCTGCTCACCGCCAGGGTTCGGATACTGAACGCAGGCAGGCGGCGGTCGCCACGGCGGCAGTGACGGCCTCGTGCCCCTTGTCCTCGCCGGATCCGGGCAGTCCGGCGCGGTCCAGGGCCTGCTCCTCGGTGTCGCAGGTGAGGACGCCGAATCCGACGGGCACGCCGGTGTCGACGGAGACCTGGGTCAGGCCCTGGGTGACGCCCTGGCACACGTAGTCGAAGTGGGGTGTGCCGCCCCGGATGACGACGCCGAGGGCGACGACCGCGTCGTAGCCGCGTCCGGCGAGGACCTTGGCGACGACGGGGAGTTCCCAGCTGCCGGGGACCCGGAGCAGGGTCGGCTCGTCGATGCCGAGGTCGTGCAGGGCGCGCAGGGCGCCGTCGACCAGTCCGTCCATCACCTTCTCGTGCCACTGCGCGGCGATGACGGCGACCCGCAGGTCCCCCACGTCGCGTACGGACAGTTCCGGTGCACCCTTGCCGCTCACGTCTCTCCTCGGTGGTTCGCTTACTGGTTGCCTCAGGCCGGCACGGTCGGTGTGTCGAGCCAGGGCAGGTCGTGGCCCATCCGGTCCCGCTTGGTGCGCAGGTAACGGAGGTTGTGCTCGCTCGCGGTGACGGGCATCGGCTCACGGGCGGTGACGGCGATGCCGTGGCGGACGAGCGCGTCGGACTTGTCGGGGTTGTTGGTCAGCAGGCGGACGCTGCGCACACCGAGGTCGGCGAGGACCTGCGCGCCGGCCGCGTAGTCGCGGGCGTCGGCGGGCAGGCCGAGTTCGAGGTTGGCGTCGAGGGTGTCCCGGCCGCGTTCCTGGAGTTCGTAGGCGCGCAGTTTGGACATCAGGCCGATGCCGCGCCCCTCGTGGCCGCGCAGGTAGACGACGACGCCCCGGCCCTCGGCCTGGATGCGGGCCAGGGAGGCGTCCAGCTGGGGTCCGCAGTCGCAGCGCTGGGAGCCGAAGACGTCTCCGGTGAGGCATTCGGAGTGGACGCGGACGAGGACGTCCTCCCCGTCGCCGACGTCGCCGTGGACCAGGGCGACGTGCTCGACGCCGTCGACGGTGGAGCGGTAGCCGTACGCGGTGAAGGTGCCGTGCGCGGTGGGCAGGCGGACCTCGGCCTCCCGGCGCACGGTGGGCTCACTGCTGCGGCGGTAGGCGATGAGGTCCTCGATGGAGATGATCGTCAGGCCGTGCTTGCGGGCGAACGGGACGAGTTCGGGCAGCCGCAGCATGCTGCCGTCCTCGCCGGCGATCTCGACGATGGCGCCCGCCGGGCGCAGTCCGGCGAGCCGGGCGAGGTCGACGGCGGCCTCGGTGTGGCCGTTGCGCACCAGGACGCCGCCGGGGCGGGCGCGCAGCGGGAAGACGTGGCCGGGCCGGACCAGGTCGGAGGGTTCGGCGGTGCCGCCCGCCAGCAGCCGGAGGGTGGTGGCGCGGTCGGCGGCGGAGATGCCGGTGGTGACGCCGTGGGCGGCGGAGGCGTCGACGGAGACGGTGAAGGCGGTCTTCATCGACTCGGTGTTGTCGTCCACCATCTGCGGCAGCCGGAGGCGGTCCAGTTCGTCGCCCTCCATGGGGGCGCAGATCAGGCCGCGGCACTCGCTCATCATGAAGGCGACGATCTCGGGGGTGGCCATCTCGGCGGCGATGACGAGGTCGCCCTCGTTCTCGCGGTCCTCGTCGTCGACGACGACGACCGGCCGGCCGGCCGCGATGTCGGCGACGGCCTGCTCGACCGGGTCGAGCGCCAGGTCCTCGGCGTCGTCGAGGGCCGGTGGGACGACGGGGCGGGACAACGGCCCGCTCCGCTGCTGCGGGGCGGCCTCGTCGAGGGTGCTGGCGGGTGACGGGCGGGCGCTCATGCCGGCGCTCCTTCCAGGGCGGGCCGCACGTCCTCGCGGGAGCGCAGCCACCAGTCGCGCAGTCCCCACAGGACCAGCGCGCCGTAGATGATGTAGACGAAACCGGAGAAGGCGAAGCCGTTGGCGAAGTTCAGCGGGACGCCGACGAGGTCGACCAGCAGCCAGGCGAACCAGAACTCGACCATGCCGCGGGCCTGCGCGTACATGGCGACGACGGTGCCGACGAAGATGTAGGCGTCCGGCCACGGGTCCCAGGACAGGGACGGGTAGAGCGTGAACAGCCCGCCGACGAGGAGGGTGCCGGCGGCCGCGGCGCCCACCAGGGCCGCGCGCTCCCGGCCGGTGGCGAAGCGGACGGCGATCGATCCGTCCTGGGCCTGCTGCCGGCCGCGGTTCCACTGGGCGAAGCCCCAGGCGGCGACGAGCATGACGACGATCTGCTTGCCGGCGCTGCCGGAGAGGTGGGCGGTCGCGAAGGCGGCGAAGAGGATGAGGCCGGAGAGGAACTGGGCGGGCCAGGTCCACAGGGAGCGGCGCCAGCCGAGCGCGAGGGCCAGCAGGCCGATCACGTTGCCGATCATGTCGGACCACTTGATGTGCTGGCCGAGGACGGTGAACGCCTCGGAGTTCAGCCAGTTCACCGCCCGTCCCCCTTGCCGAGGGCCCGGTCGCCGATCATGCGCTCGACGTACTTGGCGATGACGTCCACCTCGAGGTTGACGGGGTCGCCGGGCTGCTTGAGGCCGAGCGTGGTCAGGTCGAGGGTGGTCGGGATGAGGCTGACCGTGAAGAAGTCGGGTCCGGCGTCGACGACGGTGAGGCTGATGCCGTCGACGGTGATGGAGCCCTTCTCGACGACGTAGCGGGAGAGGCCGGCGGGCAGCGAGATCCGGACCAGTTCCCAGTTCTCGGAGGGCTTGCGTCCGAGGATCTCGCCGGTGCCGTCGACGTGGCCCTGCACGATGTGTCCGCCGAGGCGGGCGCCGAGGGCCATGGGGCGTTCGAGGTTCACCCGGGAGCCGACGGCGAGGGCGCCGAGGCTGGAGCGGTTCAGGGTCTCGGCCATCACGTCGGCGGTGAACTCGTCGCCCTCGTGCTCGACGACGGTGAGGCAGACGCCGTTGACGGCGATGGAGTCCCCGTGCTTGGCGTCCTGGGTGACGACGGGGCCGCGCAGCCGGAAGCGACAGGCGTCGTCGAGGGTCTCGACGGCGGTGACCTCGCCCAGCTCTTCGACGATTCCGGTGAACACTTCCCGGGTCCTCCTGCCTCTTCGGGCACGGACTCCGGGGCTGTCGATGACGACAGATCGTACGGGCGAGGACACCGGGGGCGACGCCGGACGGAGTCCGCCGCGAGGACGGACCGGTACGGCGGCGCGCATGGATGCCCGCCCGCCGCGCACTGCCTCCCATCCGGACTTTAACCGTCGGTCCAGGAATTTCACCTGGTCAACCGGCCGCTGGAGGCGACCGGGTCGCGGACTGTAACCGCCGGTTCGGACTTTCACCGACCCCGGAGTGCGCTGCTACTGGTACAGGGCCAGTGTGCCATGACCGGCCGGGGTCCATACAGGCGGTGGGTGTGGAGTGCCTCACAACCCGTGGCGTCCGGCGACCCCAGGGTGACGGGACACGCTCGGCCACCCTGCCGGAGCGTTCGGTTCCGGCGGCGCCGGCCGTGAACTCCCGCCGCGGGACGCGCCGGTGACCGTCCGTCGAATTGGTCCATACCTATTGACGCTTTGGTCTAGTCCTCTTAGATTCTGCGCCACCTTCCCTGGAGAGGAACCGACTGTGACGTCCCCTTCACGTCCCGGGGCGAGACCTGCCCTGCTCGCCTCCGCCGCCGCCGTCGCGGGCCTGTTGCTCGCGGCCCTTCCCGCCTCCGTGTCGCACGCCGCCGACCAGGAGTCCTGTCGCCCCGACGGGCTGTACCGGACACCGGGGGTCGAGGTCCCCTACTGCTCGGTCTACGACGCGGACGGGCGCGAGAGGATGGGCGCCGACCACCAGCGCCGGGTGATCGGCTACTTCACCGGCTGGCGCACCGGCAAGGACGGAAAGCCCGCCTACCTCGCGTCCGACATCCCCTGGGAGAAGATCACCCACATCAACTACGCGTTCGCCCACGTCGACAAGGACGACAAGCTGTCCGTCGGCCCGGACGGCGCGAACAACCCGGCGACCGGCATGACCTGGCCCGGCGTGACCGGCGCGGAGATGGACCCGGCACTGCCCTACAAGGGCCACTTCAACCTGCTGACGAAGTTCAAGAAGCAGCACCCCGACGTCAAGACGCTGATCTCGGTGGGCGGTTGGGCCGAGACCGGCGGCTACTTCGACGCCGACGGCGACCGGGTCGACTCCGGCGGCTTCTACTCCATGGCCACCAACGCCGACGGCTCGGTCAACCACGCCGGCATCGAGACCTTCGCCGACTCGGCGGTCGACTTCCTGCGGACGTACGGCTTCAACGGCCTCGACATCGACTACGAGTACCCGACCACCATGAAGGACGCGGGCAACCCGCTCGACTGGTCCTTCGCCAACGCCCGCCGGGCCGGTCTGGTCAAGGGCTACGCGGAGCTGATGAAGACCCTCCGCGAGAAGCTGGACCGCGCGGGCGCGGCGGACGGCCGGCACTACCTGCTCACCGTGGCGGCCCCCTCGTCCGGCTACCTGCTGCGCGGCATGGAGACCTTCCAGGTCCAGAAGTACCTGGACTACGTCAACATCATGTCCTACGACCTGCACGGCGCCTGGAACGAGTACGTCGGCCCCAACGCCTCGCTCTTCGACGACGGCAAGGACGCCGAACTGGCCTCCGCCGGCGTCTACACCACGTCCCAGTACGGCGGGATCGGCTACCTCAACACCGACTGGGCCTACCACTACTTCCGGGGCTCGATGCCCGCGGGCCGCATCAACATCGGCCTGCCGTACTACACCCGCGGCTTCAAGAACGTCACCGGCGGCACCGACGGACTGTGGGGCAAGGCCCCCTCGACGGACTGCCCCGCCGGATCCGGGCTGACCAAGTGCGGAGACGGCGCCACCGGCATCGACAACCTCTGGCACGACCTGGACGACAACGGCCGGGAGTCGCCCGCCGGGTCCAACCCGATGTGGCACGCCAAGAACCTGGAGAAGGGCGTCGTCGGCGACTACGTCACCGACTACGGCTTCCCCGCCGACACCGAACTGACCGGGACCTACGCCCGCAAGTACGACTCCACCCTGGTCGCGCCCTGGCTGTGGAACGCGGAGAAGAAGGTCTTCCTGTCCACCGAGGACGAGCAGTCCGTGAAGGCCAAGGCCGACTACGTCGTGGACCGCGGCATCGGCGGCACGATGGTGTGGGAACTCGCCGGTGACTACGACTGGAACGCGGCCACGGGCCAGTACGAGCCGGGCTCCACGCTGACCACCGCGATGTACGAGAAGTTCCGGTCCGCCGCCCCCTACGGAGCGACCCGGGCCACCACCGACATGCCGGCGGAGGCCCTGGACATCGACGTCGAGTTCGGCCAGTTCCCGCTCGGCGACTCCAACTACCCGATCAGTCCCAAGCTGAAGATCACCAACAACACCTCCACGGCCCTGCCCGGCGGCACGGAGTTCCGATTCGACTACGCCACCTCCGCGCCCGGCAACGCGAAGGACCAGTCCGGCTGGGGCACGACGGTGATCCGCTCGGACCACACCGGGGACAACGTGGGCGGCCTGAAGGGCGACCACCACCGGGTGTCGCTGAAGCTGCCGGCCTGGCAGCCGCTGGCCCCGGGCGACTCGGCGGAGCTGGACTTCGTCTACTACCTGCCGGTGTCGACCCCCTCGAACTGGACGGTGACGTTCGGCGGGAAGACCTACGCCCTGGCCGGTGACCTGGCCCGCGGCACCACGGTCGTGGAACCGGGCGGCACCACCCCCACCGACCCGCCCACCACACCGCCCGGTGAGCCCGGCGACTGCGCGGACCCGGCGTGGAACGCCTCGACCGCGTACGGCGGGGGCAGCGTGGTCTCGCACGAGGGCCACGTGTGGAAGTCCCAGTGGTGGACGCAGGGCGAGGAGCCCGGCACCACCGGCGAATGGGGCGCCTGGCGGGACCAGGGAGCCTGCTGACGCCCATCGGACCGGTCCGGCGGCGGTGACGACGGCCCTTGCCCGCCGCCGGGCCTCACCACGGCGCGCCCTGACGGCGCCGCCCCCCGTGCCGCGCGGCGCACCCCATGGTGCCGCGCGGCACGGGCCTGCCCGGGGCCGAGCGAGTGCGACGGGGCGGCGATTCGGACAAGCTGGACGGGTACGTCGCCGGGCGGCGTCACATTCCGGGGCTGCCGCCCGTCCTCCCGGTGAAGGGCGCTCCGACCGGGAGCGCCCCGGGTCCGAAGGGACGGAACAGCATGAGCACGATCCTGGTGACCGGAGGGACCGGAACGCTCGGCCGGCCCGTGACCGAGGGGCTGCGCGCGGCGGGCCACGACCTGCGGGTGCTCAGCCGGCACGCGGTGCCCTACTCCGTCGACCTGCGCGAGGGCGGCAGCGCCCTGGACGCGGCGCTCTCGGGGGTGGACACCGTCGTCCACTGCGCCACCTCACCGCGCGGCGGGGACGAGCGGGCCGCGCGGAACCTGATCACGGCGGCCCGTCGGGCCGGGGTGGGGCACCTGGTCTACATCTCCATCGTGGGCGTCGACCGGGTGCCGTTCGGCTACTACCGCTCGAAGTTCGCGGTGGAGCGGCTGATCGAGGACTCGGGCGTCGACTGGACGGTGCTGCGCGCCACCCAGTTCCACGACCTGCTGCTGCAGCTCTTCCAGGGGCTGTCCAAGGTGCCCGTCATGCTGCTGCCCGCGCGGGTGAAGGACCAGCCGGTCGACGTCGGCGAGGTCGCGGACCGGCTGTGCGAACTGGCGCAGGCGGCCCCGGCGGGCCGGGTCGAGGACATGGGCGGCCCGGAGGTCCGGACACTGCACTCCCTCGCCCGCTCCTACCTGGAGGCCACGGGCCGCCGCCGGGCGGTGGTGAAGGTGCCGCTCAGGGGAGCCGCCTATCAGGCCTTCCGCGCGGGCGGGCACCTGGCGCCGGACCATGCGGTGGGGACGCGCACCTTCGAGGAGTTCCTGGCCCGCCGACGGCAGGAGGCGCGGGCGCACCGCTGAGCGGTGCCGCCGGCGGGCCGGTTCGGCCGCCGCGGCACCCGGACCGGGCGTGAGCCCCACCGGGGTCGCGTG
>NZ_JAAGMD010000042.1 GCF_010548465.1 Streptomyces sp. SID14436
AGCGCGTCGGCGGCGGCCGGACCGCAGCGCCAGGGCGCGCCGGCCGCGAGGTGGGTGTCCGAGGGGTTGGCGGGGTCGCGGAGCAGCAAGGACCGCAGATCGTCGATGCTGGTCCGCACCAGGGCGGCGACCCGTGGGTCGTCACCCGTGGCCTGCGCCGGCGCGAGGGGGTTGCCGGCCGCGTGGCCCACGGCACGCAGGGGTGCCCCGCTGCCGGGCCGCACTCTCAGCAGCACGCCCGCTCTGCCGCCCGGCGGCAGGTCGAGCTCCCAGCGCAGGACTCCCGCGGAGGCCAGGGCGTCGGCGGGCGGGGGTTCGGCCGTGACCGTGGCGCTCGTGCCGCCGGAGGACCAGCGCAGCCCGGAGTCGTACACGTGGGCGGGCAGTTCCGGCCCCGCGCTGCCGGACGCGATCGCCGCGAGATCGGCCAGGTCCGTGCCGAGCGTCACCTCGACGGGGAGGCGGAGCGGGTGCGGGGCCGCGCTGTGCAGCGTGATCCGCTCCGTGCCGTCCGCGCACCGGATCCGTTCGACCAAGATGTCCGGGTCCGGGCCCGACTGCGGGGACGCCCGGAGCGTCCCGACGAACCGGACGCGGTCGGCGCCGGTCCTCCGGGCCTGCACCGCGAGCGGTTCCCGCCCGGCCACGCGCAGCCCGCACCGCGCCAGCAGGCGGGTGGCCGCCCGGTAGAACCCCTCCAGCCCCTGACCCGTCAGCTGCCCCTGGTCCGTCGAGATGACGAGACCGGGGAGGGCGACACCGACCAGGGCGGTGTGCACCGCCGGGAGTTCTCCCCACCCCCGGGAAGCACGCCCCGGCGCCTCCCGGGCAGGTGCGGGGGCCCGCCTCTCCCGGGTGCGGTCCACCGCGGCCGGCGTGCGTCCGGGGCGCGGGTCGACGTGCGGGCCGACGCCCGGCCCGATGCTCGGTCCGGTGCTCGGTCCGGTGCTCGGTCCGGTGCTCGGCCCGGTGCTCGGCCCGGCGTGCGGGCCAGCGCT
>NZ_JAAGMD010000067.1 GCF_010548465.1 Streptomyces sp. SID14436
CGAACCGCACATGGAGAAGACCGACGAGGCCGGCAAGGGCACCATCGTGCTGGCCACCGTCCGCGGCGACGTGCACGACATCGGCAAGAACCTGGTCGACATCATCCTGTCGAACAACGGCTACAACGTCGTCAACCTCGGCATCAAGCAGCCCGTCTCCGCGATCCTCGACGCCGCCGACGAGCACCGGGCCGACGTCATCGGCATGTCCGGCCTCCTGGTGAAGTCCACGGTGATCATGAAGGAGAACCTGGAGGAGCTCAACCAGCGCGGACTGGCCGCCGACTACCCGGTCATCCTCGGCGGCGCGGCCCTGACCCGCGCCTACGTCGAGCAGGACCTGTACGAGATCTACCAGGGCGAGGTCCGCTACGCCCGCGACGCCTTCGAGGGCCTGCGCCTGATGGACGCCCTCATCGGCATCAAGCGCGGGGTGCCCGGCGCCAAGCTTCCCGAACTGCGCCAGCGGCGGGTGCGCGCCGCCACCGTCGAGATCGAGGAACGCCCCGAGGCCGGCCACGTGCGCTCCGACGTCGCCACCGACAACCCCGTGCCCACCCCGCCGTTCTGGGGCACCCGGGTCAGCAAGGGCATCCAGCTCAAGGAGTACGCGTCCTGGCTCGACGAGGGCGCCCTGTTCAAGGGCCAGTGGGGCCTCAAGCAGGCCCGCACCGGCGAGGGACCGACGTACGAGGAGCTCGTCGAGGCCGAGGGGCGCCCGCGGCTGCGCGGGCTGCTGGACCGGCTCCAGACGGAGAACCTGCTGGAGGCGGCCGTGGTGCACGGCTACTTCCCGTGCGTCTCCAAGGACGACGACCTGATCGTCCTCGACGACGACGGCAACGAGCGCACCCGCTTCACCTTCCCGCGCCAGCGCCGCGGCCGGCGCCTGTGCCTGGCCGACTTCTTCCGCCCGGAGGAGTCCGGTGAGACGGACGTCGTCGGCTTCCAGGTCGTCACCGTCGGCTCCCGCATCGGCGCGGAGACCGCCCGGATGTTCGAGGCCAACGCCTACCGCGACTACCTGGAGCTGCACGGCCTGTCGGTGCAGCTGGCGGAGGCGCTCGCCGAGTACTGGCACGCCCGGGTGCGCAGCGAACTGGGCTTCGCCGGGGAGGACCCGGCCGCCATGGAGGACGTGTTCGCCCTGAAGTACCGGGGCGCCCGCTTCTCCCTCGGCTACGGGGCCTGCCCGGACCTGGAGGACCGCGCCAAGATCGCCGAACTGCTCCAGCCGGAGCGCATCGGGGTCGAGCTGTCCGAGGAGTTCCAGCTGCACCCCGAACAGTCCACGGACGCCATCGTGATCCACCACCCGGAGGCCAAGTACTTCAACGCCCGCTGAGGCACGTACGCGCCTCCCGGCCCCCGTCACGAGCCCTCTGCGCACGCCCGCGCGGGGGGCTCGCGGGGGACCCACGGGGCAAATGAGGCACTTGCCGCGCGCGCGACGTACACTGGTCGGTCCACTGCAGGCCGGTTCCCCGCACGGGGGACCGGCCTGCTCGCCCCTTCAGGAGGTACGTGGATGACCAGTACGATCCCCGCCTTCGGTGCCACTCCCGGGCCGCTGCCCCGGGCGGCCGGCCCCGCCCCGGCGCCGGCCGCGCCCGCCGCCGGCGCCGGCCTGCAGGCCGTGCTCCTCGACATGGACGGCACGCTCGTCGACACCGAGGGCTTCTGGTGGGACGTCGAGGTCGAGGTCTTCGCCTCCCTCGGCCACACCCTCGACGACTCCTGGCGCCATGTCGTCGTCGGCGGTCCCATGACCCGCAGCGCGGGGTTCCTGATCGAGGCGACCGGCGCCGACATCACCCTCCCCGAGCTGACGGTGCTGCTCAACGACGGCTTCGAGGCCCGTATCGACGGGGCCCTGCCGCTGATGCCCGGTGTGGAGCGGCTGCTCGCCGAACTGTCCGAGCACCGCGTACCCACGGCCCTCGTGTCCGCCTCGCACCGGCGGATCATCGACCGCGTCATGAACTCCCTCGGACGGCGGCACTTCGGCCTCTCGGTCGCCGGTGACGAGGTCCCGCGCACCAAGCCGCACCCGGACCCGTATCTGGCCGCCGCCGAGGGCCTCGGGGTCGACCCGGCCCGGTGCGCGGTCGTCGAGGACACCGCGACCGGGGTCGCCGCCGGCGAGGCCGCGGGCTGCCAGGTCGTGGCGGTCCCCTCCGTCGCCCCCATCGCGCCGGCCGCCGGGCGCACCGTCGTACCGTCGCTGGAAGTCGTCGACCTGACATTCCTGCGCGGTCTGATGACGGAAATGCGCTAGGCGTTCACCCAGCGTGCAGCGGCCTTGCGGAGCGGAAATTCCCAGGGCGTGACCGAGTGATCACGGAACAGGTGTCCGACAGAATTCGAATCACTGTCGATGGCTGAATTCCGATACCGGAGAGGCCGTTTTCACATGTGAGTTTCACCACTTCTGCGGGGTGCGGAGGAGGTGGCGGTGCGTGCCGTCCGCCCCTTTTCGGCAGCTGTGCTCGGACCCATGTGTACCGATTGGTGGGACGCTGCACGAAACATTCCCCCGGCGCTTCTGCCGGTGCGTTCACACCTGATTCCACTGCGTGATGAGGGCCCAACTCCAGTGACTGTCCGCCCTCCTGCGGGGGCGGTCTAATCTCGACGCGAGAACATCACCCCCTCTCTCGTGATCCGCTGCGCCACCCCCGCATGCCGGGTACACGGAGTCGACAGCTCTGGAGAAACTCGAGCATGAACCGTAAGACTTTGGTGCTGGCGGCCGTGGTCGGCCTGCTCGCGCCGGTGCTCGCCGGCTGTGGCGACACCGACGGCGGCAGCGGCGACAGCGACGCCATCGTGGTCGGCACCACGGACCGGTTCACCGCCTCGGAGGACGACCCGGCGCCGATCGACCCCGCCTCCGCCTACGACGTCGGCACCTGGAACGTCCTGCGCCAGACCGTGCAGACGCTGATGATCCAGCCGCGCGGGGCCGGCGAGCCCGTGCCGGAGGCGGCCGAGTCGTGCGGTTTCACGGACGCCGGCAACGAGCGCTACCGCTGCACCCTGCGCAAGGGCCTGAAGTTCGCGAACGGGGACCCGGTCACCGCCGAGGACGTCAAGTACTCCATCGACCGGGCCCTCGCCATCAAGGCCGACAGCGAGGTCTACGCGCTGCTGTCCACCATCGACACCGTGGAGACCCAGGGCGACCGCGAGGTGATCTTCCACCTGAAGAGCGCCGACGCGACCTTCCCCTACAAGCTCTCCACCCCGGTCGCCGGCATCGTGCACCCGGACAGCTACGCCAAGGACAAGCTGCGCGACGGCTTCGAGGTCGACGGCTCCGGCCCGTACGTCCTGGACGCCGAGGTCGACAAGGGCGAGATGGTCCGCGCCACCTTCACCAAGAACCCGCACTACAAGGGCTCGTTGAAGGTGAACAGCGACAAGCTCCAGATGGTCTCGTTCGCGGACCCCGACGCCATGGGCGACGCGCTGGAGCACGATGACATCGACGTCATGACGCGCACCATGTCGCCGGACCAGATCGACGAACTCGCGGGCAACGCCGAGGACGACATCGACCTCGTCGAGATGCCCGGCCTGGAGATCCGCTACCTGGTCTTCAACACCGACGCCCCGGCCGTGAAGTCCAAGGCGGTCCGGCAGGCCATGGCGCACACCGTCGACCGCGGCGCGCTGGTCTCCTCGGTCTACGGCTCCCAGGCCGAGCCGCTCTACTCGCTCGTCCCGGCGACCGTCACCGGCCACTCGAACTCCTTCTTCAACCAGTACGGCGACCCCGACCCCGCCAAGGCCCGGGAACTGCTCGAGGACGCCGGGATCAGCACTCCGGTCGAACTGACGCTGCACTACAACACCGACCACTACGGACCGGGTACCAAGGCCGAGTTCGAACAGCTCAAGAAGCAGCTCGACGCCAGCGGCCTGTTCCGCATCGACATCAAGGGCCACCCCTGGTCCACCTACCGCCCGGCGGGACAGGAGGGCGAGTACGACGTCTACGGCATGGGCTGGTTCCCCGACTTCCCCGACGCCGACAACTTCCTCGCGCCCTTCCTGGACGAGAACAACTTCCTGCGCTCGCCCTACGCCAACGACAAGATCCGCGACGACCTCATCCCCGCGTCGCGTCGCCAGGCCGACCGGCTGTCCGCCGCGGGCAGCCTGACGGACATTCAGGACATCGTGGCCGACGACGTGCCCGTGCTGCCGCTGTGGCAGGGCAAGCAGTACCTCGCCGCCCACGACGACATCACCGGCACCGCCTACTCGCTCAACTCCTCGGCGACGCTCCAGTTGTGGGAGCTCGGCCGGGGAGTGGACGGCTGACCGACCCACCCGCCCGGGCCGGGGACCTCCGCGGCCGGGACCTACCGAGGACGAAGCACACGTGAACCTGCGCAACAAGTGGCCGGTCCTGCCCCTGGTGGCGGGGCTGGCCTCGGGCCTGCTGACCGGCTGTGGATCAGAGAACGGCGACTCCGGGGCGGACGGCTCCAACGTCGTGGTGGGGATGTCGGACGACGTCCTCGCCACCGACCCGGCCTCCGGCTACGACCCCGGTTCGTGGCTGCTGTTCAACAACGTCTTCCAGTCGCTGCTCAGCTTCCCCAAGGGGGCCACCGAGCCGCAGCCGGAGGCCGCCGAGGAGTGCGCCTTCACCGACTCGGAGACCACGGTCTACCGCTGCACGCTCAAGGACGGGCTGAAGTTCAGCAACGGTGAGTCCCTCACCTCGAAGGACGTGAAGTTCTCCTTCGACCGCATGCTGAAGATCGACGACCCGGACGGCCCGGCGGTGATGTTCTCCACCCTCGAGGAGGTCGAGACGCCCGACGACAGGACCGTCGTCTTCCGGCTCAACACCTCGGACGCCACCTTCCCCAGCAAGATCGCCTCCGGTGCCGGATCCATCGTCGACCACCGCGCCTACGACGCGGACAGCCTGCGCGAGGACGGCAAGGCGGCCGGCTCCGGCCCGTACAAGCTGGACTCCTACGGCGAGGACAAGGCCGTCTTCTCGGTCAACCCGCACTACAAGGGCACCGTCACGACCAAGAACTCGGGCGTCACCCTGAAGTTCTACCGCGGTGACCAGGGCGCCCTGCAGAAGGCGGTGCAGGACGGCGAGGTCGACATCGCCTACCGCGGTCTGACCGCCAAGGCCATCGCCGACATCGAGGAGACCTCCAAGGGCACCGAGGACGTCGAGGTCGTCGAGGGCAGCAGCGCCGAGGTCCAGCACCTCGTCTTCAACATGGACCACCCGGTCGCCGGCAAGACCGGCGTCCGCAAGGCCATCGCGCACCTGCTCGACCGCGAGGCCCTGATCCACGACGTCTACCGGGGCACGGCCACCCCGCTGTACTCGATCATCCCGGCCGGCATCGCGGGCCACAACACGGCCTTCTTCGACACCTACGGCGCCCGCCCCTCCCGGGCCAAGGCCGCCGCCGCCCTCCAGGACGAGGGCATCAGCGGCAAGGTGAAGCTGACCCTGTGGTCCACGCCGTCCCGCTACGGCCCGGCCACCGACGAGGAGCTCACCGCCATAGCGAAGCAGCTCAACGCCAGCGGCCTGTTCGACGCCGACATGAAGTCCGTCGACTTCGAGCAGTACGAGAAGGACGTCGAGGCCGGCAAGTACGGCGTCTACGTCAAGGGCTGGGTGCCCGACTACCCGGACGCCGACAACTTCACCGGGCCCTTCTTCGGCGAGGGCAACGTGCTGAGCAACAACTACAGCAACCGCACCATCACCGGCACGCTCATCCCGCGCACCGCCGCCATCACCGACCGCGGCGCGACCGACAAGGAGTACGGCGAACTGCAGGACATCGTCGCAGAGGAACTGCCGGTCCTGCCCGTCTGGCAGGCCAAGCAGTACGCGGTCGTCCGTGAAGGCGTCGCCGGCGTGGAGTACTGCCTGGACGCCTCCACCGTGTTCCGGTTCTGGGAGCTGAGCAAGAGCTGACCCGGGCCCGCACACACGAGGGGCGCCCCCTTCCCGGCCGGGAAGGGGGCGCCCCTCGTGTCGTAGCCGGACCGCGACGGCCCCGGCCTGCTTCTACTGGGCGCCGGGGCGCACCAGTCCGCTCTCGTAGGCGTACACCGCGGCCTGCACCCGGTCGCGCAGGCCCAGCTTGGTCAGCACATGGCCCACGTGCGTCTTCACCGTGGTCTCGCTGACGAACAGGTCCGCGGCGATCTCCGCGTTGGACAGGCCGCGGGCCACCAGCTTCAGCACCTCGACCTCACGGTCGGTCAGCGTGTGCAGCGTGTCCGGCACCGGCTCCTCACCGGACGGCAGGTGCGTGGCGTACTTGTCGAGCAGACGGCGCGTGATGCTCGGCGCGAGCATCGCCTCCCCGGCGGCGACCACCCGGATCGCCTGCACCAGCTCGTTGGCCGGGGCGTCCTTCAGCAGGAACCCGCTGGCCCCCGCCTTCAGGGCCTCCACGACGTACTCGTCGAGGTCGAACGTCGTCAGCACCAGCACTTTCGCCGGGCCGTTCCGCTCAGGACCGGTGATCTGCCGGGTCGCCTCCACCCCGTCCATCCGCGGCATGCGGATGTCCATCAGCACCACATCGGGCTGCAGCGCCCGCACCTGGTCCAGGGCCTGGAGGCCGTCCCCGGCCTCGCCGACGACCGCGAGATCCTGCTCGGCCTCCAGAATCATGCGGAAGCCCGTGCGCAGCAGGGGCTGGTCGTCGACCAGTAGGACGCGGATGGCCACGTAAGTCTCCTTCGCTAGTCCGGTCCCATTCTGCCCTGCGGCGGGCGGCCGGTTCCCGGCCGGGGCACGGCGGGCGCCCGGGCCGGCCCCGGTCAGGCGCCGCGCGGCG
>NZ_JAAGMD010000093.1 GCF_010548465.1 Streptomyces sp. SID14436
GCGTCCGCCGGCCGTGTCGCGTCCTCGCCCGCCGCCGCCTTGCCCGCCGCCTCGTCCGGCGTCACCTCACCGGCCGTGCCGTCCAGTTCGACGTACGGGCGGATGCGCAGCGGGTCGAAGTCCTCGGCCGCCGCGGCCTCGGCCGTCCGGGCGTCGCGCAGGGCGTCGGCGGCGCGCACGGTGCAGGCGCAGGAAGGAGTGTTGTCCCGGTTCCTGGGCGCTCCGCACTCCGGGCACGGGGTTCCCGTCGGTCGGTCCACGCGTCAGCCCTCCCCTCACGAACTCCAGAGATTATGCAGATCATCTCCACACCCCCGACCCCAAGCCCCCGGAATGCAGGCTTCCGGCAGGACTCAACAGGCCATAACGGGACACACCGATCACGATGGGGGAGGAAGAGCCGGAATCTGTGGAGGGCTGCATG
>NZ_JAAGMD010000181.1 GCF_010548465.1 Streptomyces sp. SID14436
CCGCCGCCGGGGCGGCCGGCCCCGCGCCGCACCCGAGCGCCCACTCGTCCCGCACCGCCCGGCACGCGCCCCGGAACGGAGCCCTCCGATGACCACCACCCTGCTGCGCACCGCCGGGGAACTGCACGCCCGCGCGCGCACGGGCCGCCGCGCCGTCGTGATGACCATGGGCGCCCTGCACGAGGGCCACGCCACGCTGATCCGCGCCGCGCGCAGGATCGCGGGACCCGACGGCGAGGTCGTCGTCACCGTCTTCGTCAACCCGCTCCAGTTCGGGCAGGGCGAGGACCTCGACCGCTACCCCCGCACCCTGGACGCGGACCTGAAGCTGGCCGAGCAGTCGGGAGCCGACGTCGTGTTCGCCCCCTCGGTGGAGGAGGTCTACCCGGGCGGCGCACCCCAGGTCCGGGTCAGCGCCGGCCCCATGGGGGGACGCCTGGAGGGCGCCGCCCGCCCCGGCCACTTCGACGGCATGCTCACCGTCGTCGCCAAGCTGCTGCACCTCACCCGCCCCGACATCGCCCTCTACGGCCAGAAGGACGCCCAGCAGCTCGCCCTGATCCGCCGCATGGTGCGGGACCTGAACTTCGGCGTCGAGATCGTCGGCGTGCCCACCGTCCGCGAGGAGGACGGGCTCGCCCTGTCCAGCCGCAACCGCTACCTCTCGCCCGCGGAGCGGCGCACCGCGCTCGCCCTGTCCGCCGCCCTGTTCGCGGGCCGCGACCGGCACGCCGCCCAGGAGGCGCTGCGCGCGCGGGC
>NZ_JAAGMD010000206.1 GCF_010548465.1 Streptomyces sp. SID14436
CACGCCGGGCAGCGCGCCCGGTGACCCCGACGAGGACGCGGGCGGCCTCGGTGACGCCGGCGCGCTGTGCGCGGTCGCCGACCCGGAGGGGCTGACCACCCACCGGCTGCCCGTGGAGGTCTCGCTGGCCCCCGGCCCGGCGCGCGGGCAGACGATCGTGGACCGCCGGCCCCGCGTCGGCGAGTCGGAACTCCACGAGGGCACGCGCGAGCAGCCGCTGGTCGCCGTCGCGCTCGACGTGGACGTGGCGCGCTACGTCCGGCTCTACCTGGAGACGGTCGAAGGGGCCGGGCCCACCGGCCCGTGAAACGGCCGCGGCCGTCCCACCCGCAGGGCGGCCGGCGGCGCGACACCCGTGCACGACGAGAAGGGGCCCGGGGC
>NZ_JAAGMD010000024.1 GCF_010548465.1 Streptomyces sp. SID14436
GGCGAGCTGAGCCCGCGTCAGGTCCGTCACGACACGGGCGACGCCGCCGTCCACGGGCTGGGTCACGTGCAGGACCCGCGGCCGGGGGTCGGTCGGTGGCTGCTGGTGCATGCGCGGCTTCCTCGCTACGGACGGGCTCGGGACGGGGCGGGAACTCGCCTCACCGCCGGGCGTCGGCGGCGGCGCGGGGCGCGTCGTGCCCTGCCGCGTCCGGCTGGGCAACGAGCCGGACGGCCACCTGGTCACCGCCGCCCCGGCGCAGCGGGCCGCGACCGAACCCGTTCGCGCCGTGGCGGGGGTTGTCCGCATCCGACGGGACGGGCCCGCCGGGCGCCCTCTCCGGTCCGTCGATGGCCGAATCGGGACCGCCCGAACGGAGGTCGTCGCGGTCGGTCGTTCGAGTGACGGGGCGGTCCCGGCCACGGGCGCCGGGCGGCGGTGGGGGTGCGCAGGGGAGGGGAGCGGCGCCGTTCGTACGGTCACGGCACGGCAGCGGAACCGGGGGAATGCGCACGACCGGCGTCACCCTTTCGGAGAGCGCCCCCGGCCGTCCGGTCGGCCGGCCGATGTCCCGAGCGGCGTCCGGCGGTGTGTCAGGGGGCCGTCATGAGTGCGGTGCGCCCGCGCCGGCAGGGCGTCGGGAGCGCCGCAACTCTAGCCCCAATGCGCACTAATCCCCCCGATAGGGGGCAAGTGTGTCGGAAGTCGGACGTAAGTGCGGGTGGGTGGACGGGTGGACGGTACGGGGGCAGGGGCGGGGGCGCCGGATCGGGAGGTAGGAGGTCATCGTCCGGGCGTCGGGCGCGGCCCCCGGCGCACATCGGGGTGACGATCGGCGGAGGGCGCCCCATGGGGGCGTGCGGGCGTGGCGGGCGCCGCTCGCCGGGAGATCACTCCTTTGGCGGCACAACCCGGGCGGGCGCCACGCGTTGACACAACGCCGGGTATCCGCCCGGATGTTTGTGTCAACTCCCAAGGAGCACCTCTCCATGTCGCGTATTGCGAAGGGCCTGGCCCTGACCTCCGTTGCCGCCGCCGCCGTCGCCGGCACCGCCGGTATCGCCGCCGCCGACAGCGGCGCGCAGGCCGCTGCCGCCCACTCCCCGGGCGTGCTGTCGGGCAACGTCGTCCAGGTCCCGGTCCACGTTCCGGTCAACGTCTGCGGCAACACCGTCGACATCATCGGTCTGCTGAACCCGGCGTTCGGCAACACGTGCGTGAACGACTGACGTCGCCCCGGCTCATCCGCAACCGGCCGTCCGACCGTGGTCTCCCCACGGGCGGACGGCCGGTTCGCGTTTCCCCGTATGGGGGTGGTCGGGCGGCGTGCCGGGACGGGCGCCGGCGCCCGTCCCACCAGTGACGACGAGGGGGATCGGCGGGCACACCGTGGACTCCGGGTATTCGAACGGTTGCGGAGAGTGGTCGCCCCTCCCACGGTGGGCACAAGACCCGACGCACCACCGAAAGGACCCCTCATGCGTCTGCCCGCCCGCCGTATCGCGACCACCGCGCTCAGCGCCGCGCTCGTCCTGGGTGTCACCGGACCGGCCGCCGTCGCGGCCGACGGCGACGCGACCCGGGACCGCACCCACGTGTCGTCCCAGGCGCCCGTACCGGAAGCCGACGCGCTGCTCCAGCAGGTCGGCAGCGTGGCCGGTCTCGGCGGCGTCCTCACTCCGGTCACCCAACTCCTCGACACCGTGCTGAAGTCGGACAACGGCCAGCTCCCGGACGCGCAGGCGACCGAACTGAGCACCGCCGTCAAGGACGCCATCGCCCAGGCGACGGCCGCCCTCCCGGCCACCTCGCCGTCCCCGACGACACCGGACACCACGACACCGGACACCACGACGCCGGATGTGACGGCGCCCGAAGCGACCACGCCGGACACCACCACGCCGGACACCACGACGCCGGACGGGGCGGCCCCTGAAGCGACCACGCCCGAAGCGACCACCCCGGACGCGACCACTCCGGGCACGACCACGCCCGGGGTGACGGTTCCGGAGGCGTCGACGCTGCCCGCGCCTGCCCTGCCTGCGGTACCGGCGGTGCCGGCCGCACCGGCGGGCGACGCCAAGGCCCCCGCCGCGAACCGGGCGCAGGCGCCGTCCGACCTCACGGCCGAGGCGCTCACCGCCCTGCAGAAGGCCGTCGACGCGGTGCTGAAGGCCGCCACCGGCGACGACGTCGCCCAGGTCACCCCCGCCGTCACCGAAGCGGTGAACGGCCTCGTGAACGTCATCGCGGCCACCCTCGTCGGCAGCGGCCTGCCCGCCCCGACCCTGGAGGGCCTCCAGGCCCAGCCCACCGCACCGGACGCGTCGACCACGGTGCCGTCGACCACGGTGCCGTCGACGACCGTGCCGTCGGTGACCGTCCCCCAACTGCCCTCGACGTCGGCGCCCTCGACGGTGGCGCAGCCGCCCGCCTGATCCCGCATCCGCACGGCCCGCGCGGCCGTCGTGGTGCTTCGGCCGTCGCACCGGTCCCCCGGGGCCGGTGCGACGGCCGTTCCGTTTCCGCTGCCCGGAGGCTCTTTCCGGCGATCTTTTCGGTGTTCGGGGTTTCCGCTTCGGCGGGGGGTCGTTAGGCAGGGCGTCAGATTGCTCCCCGGTGACGGCGTCCGAAGGATCGGAAGGACCGCGGTCACCGAAGAAAGGACCGTGATGAAGTCCCTGAAGGCCGCCGCTGTCGTTGCCGGTTCCCTCGTCGTCGCCGGTGCCGCCGCGCCCGCGTTCGCCTACGACAGCTCCGCCGACCTCACCCCCACCAGCCTCAACGGCGCCGTCAACGCCCTCACCCAGGGCCCGATCGACGTGATGCCGCTGAAGCACCAGTCCGACGCCCGGTCCGACGCCCTGAACACCGAGAACAAGGACTCCGCGCTCAGCTCGGTGAACGACGCGACGGACGCCCTCAACTCCGCCGGCGGACTCCTCGGCGGCCTGCCCCTGCCGAGCTGAGCCGGCTGTGCCGCCCGGCCGCGGCAGGCGGGCGTACCCGCGTCGTCCGTCGTACTACTGCGGCAACCGGGGGATTTGTGCGCCGCACGGTTCCCCGGCTCGTTACTCGGTACGCATGCCGAGCCCCGAACCGTGGAAAGGGACCGTGTCGGAGATGAAGTCGACCACCCGAGGAACCTTCGCCGCCGTGCTCACGACGATGGCGGCTGCCGCCGGCGCACTCGCCGCCACGCCCGCCGCCGCGGCCGGCGCGGTTCCCGTCCCCCTGCCGCTGGGCGGGGCGGAGCAGGCGCTGGGCGTCGAACTGCCCGAGGTCGGCGGGGAGATCCCGGTACCCGTGGCGGGCACGCCGGAGGGCCCGCGGTTCACCGAGGGACGGCTCATGCCGGAGCAGACGCTGCCGCAGCTCCCCGTCGACGGCGGCCTCCCCGGCCTGGGCGTGCGGTCCCCGCTGCCGCACCTCCTCGGTGACGGCTCCGACCGCCTCGGCGTCGACCTCCCCGCCGCCGACCTGCGGACCCTGAGCCCCGGCCTGGCCGTGGACGCGCCGCTCACCCGGCCGGCCGCGGACAGCGCGGGCCTGCCGCAGGTGAAGCTGCCGGAGGCCGGAATCCTGGCCCCGACGGTCCGGACGGTCCCGGCCCTGGGCGTGGTACTGGGCGCCGAGCACTGAGCACCGAGCACTGAACACCGAGCACTGAACACCGAGCACTGAACACCGAGCACTGAACACCGAGTACTGAACACCGATGGGCGCCCCCAGGGATTACGCCTCTGTGCGGCTCCCCACAGGGACGGCTCCCCGCACGGATGGCCCCCACACGGACGGCCCCCCACACGGACGGCCCCCGCGGCGGTGACCGCGGGGGCCTTCGCACGGTTACCGCTACGGACGCACCCACTCGCGGGAGGAGCACAACATGGTCGTCAGGGGCAGCGGTCGCGGTGAGGGACCGGGCGACTCCACGCCGAGACAGGGCGGTGGGCCGGGCGCCGGGGGAACCAGACGGCAGGTGGCGCGGGGACTGCTGGGCGCGGGTCTCGCGGCGGTGTTCGCCCCGGCCGTGGCTTCCTGCAGCCCCGGGGCCACCGGGCACCGCGCCGACAAGCACCCCGGAGACGTGCCGCACGGTGGCGGCAACGCCTCCCAGGAGGTGGCCTTCGACGAGGTCTACCGGGGCCGCCGGCTGCGCGGCGTCCGGTCGACGACCGACCGCGCGGCCGGCGGAGGCGGAGGGGAGGGCGCCTGGCGGGTCACCGTGGACGGCCGGCCGCTGCACCTGATGCGCCGCGCCGACGGCACCTACCTCACCATGGTCGACCACTACGCGTCGTACCCCACTCCGCTGGCGGCGGCCCGCGCGGCCGTCGACGAACTGGGCCCCGGCCGGCGGCTGCGCGACCCCGGCACCGGGCACGGACCGGGGGAAGGGGGCGACCGTGGCGTACACGCGTAAGAACGTGACCGCGCTGACCCGCTCCGAGAAGCGGCGGTTCGTCGACGCGCTGCTGGCCGTGAAACGACGCGGCGAGTACGACGAGTTCGTGCGGATGCACATCGACTACTACACGGCCGACGGCGAACGCGGCCTGCGCGCCGCCCACATGACGCCGTCCTTCCTGCCCTGGCACCGCCGCTTCCTGCTGGACCTGGAGAACGCGCTGCGCCGGGTCGACGACTCGGTGACCGTGCCGTACTGGGACTGGACCCGGGACCGCAGCCCCTCCGGCCCGCCCTGGACCGACGACCTGCTCGGCGGAAACGGCCGCCGCTCGGACCGCCTCGTGACGACGGGCCCGTTCGCCTTCGCCGAGGGCAACTGGACCCTGCGGGAGAACGTCACCGACGAGAACTACCTCACCCGGGACCTGGGCCGCTCCCGCGACCCGATCGACCTGCCCACCAAGAGCGACCTGGAGTGGGCCCTGAAGGACCCGGTCTACGACGCCGCCCCCTGGGACTCGACGGCCACCAAGGGCTTCCGCAACAAACTGGAGGGCTGGGGCAGCGGACGCGGCAGCGTCTCCTGGCGCAACCACAACCGCGTGCACCGCTGGGTCGGCGGCGCCATGGTCGGCGGCGCGTCCGTCAACGACCCGGTCTTCTGGCTGCACCACGCCTTCATCGACCTGCAGTGGTCGCGCTGGCAGCAGCGGCACACCGAACACCGCTACCTGCCGGCCAAGCCGCCGGGCCGGAGCAACGCCCAGTACCGCAGGATCGTCGCCCGGCACGAGCGGATGCCCCCGTGGAACGTGACCCCGGACTCCCTGGAGAGCCACGACCGGATCTACCGCTACGCCTGACGGACCGGTCCCGAGGCGGCGAAGCCCGTACCGGAATCCGTGCGGCGCCACACCGCCGCATGGGCGGAGCCCCGGCGCTCGAGGTGCCGGGGCTCCGCTCGTGGTGCTGGGGTACGGGTGTCAGTTCCCGTAGCCGTAACCGCCGTCGTGACCGCCGGGGCCGGGGTTGCCCTGGTGGTGGTCACCGTCGACGTTGGCGCAGGTGTTGCCGAAGGCCGGGTTGAGCAGGCCGACGACGTTGATGGTGTTCCCGCACAGGTTCACCGGCACGTGGACCGGGACCTGGATGGCGTTGCCGGACAGGACGCCGGGCGAGCCGACCGCCTTGCCCTGGGCGCCCGCGTCCGCCATGGCTCCACCGGCCCCGGCCAGCACCACGGCACCCGTGCCGAGAGCGACACCGGCCGCCTTCGCGATGCGCGACATCACGTTCTCCTTCTGATCGCTGAGCGCGGCGGCACAGGACGCTGCCGCGCTCCCCGTTCAACGCGGGGGGACGCGGCGGGTCACGGCGTTCCGGCAGGTATCACCCTTTTTGAACAGTTGAGCCCACAGTGCCCGCCCGAACGGTCCGCCGGACCGACCGGCACCCGGGAACCGGGAACGGCCGGCAGACCGAGGGCGTCCTCCTCACCGGGGGCTCGACGGCCGCGCCCCGCGGGAGGCGGAGGTGGAGCGGGTGCGCACGGCGGACTTCGCCCGGTGGACCGGGCGGTTCGAGGACGAACGCGAGCGCAGACAGGCCCTGGGCGACCCGGACTGGGACCGGGGCGCCACGTTGCCCCCGGCCGTCTGGGCGAGCATCCAGCGCTTCCAGGTGGGCGAGGACGGCGACGGCGGCAACCTCGTCACCAAGGCGGACGAGGCCGGCGACCCCGACTACACGCGGGCGGTCCGCCTCTTCGTCGCCGAGGAGCAGAACCACGCCCGCCTCCTGGCCCGGCTGCTGACCGCGGGCGGCCGGCCGACCCTGCCGGGCCACTGGAGCGACACGGTCTTCGTCCGGCTGCGGCGCCTGATGGGCCTGCGCATGGAACTGCTGGTGCTGATGGTCGCGGAAGTCGTCGCCCTGCGGTACTACCGCGCCCTGCGCGACGGCACCACCGACCCCCTCACCAGGGAGGTGGCCGCCCGCATCCTCGCCGACGAGGAACGCCACGTCCCCTTCCACTGCGACCGCCTGCACACCTCCCTGACCGCCCTGCCCCGCCCGCTGCGCCGCCCGCTCATGACCCTCTGGCGCCTCCTCCTGCTCACCGCCGCCCTCGTCGTCGCCACCGACCACGGCCGAGCCCTCCACCACCTGGGCGTCCCCCGCCACCGCTTCGTCTCCGACGTCCGCGCGTCGTCGGGAGCGGTCGTCAGGGCTGTGCTGGCTCCCGGCGGCGCCTTCCCCGTCGCCGACGAGGCCGACGACCTCCACTGAGCAGTGCACGCACCGGCCGGCACTCAGAGCCCGCAGCCCGCACCGCGAGAGCCGTAGACTCCGGGCCTGCTGATCATTGGGTGGGGGACTATGCCTCGGCGGCATTGATCGCAGGTGGAATGGGAGCGTGCGGCAGAAGGTCATGACCTGTCTGGTCGCACAAACCCTGTTGAAGGGAGGGAAGCCGTCATGTCGTCGCTCGACCGTCTCAGGGTGCTGCTGGGCGAACCGGTGACCTGGGGCTGGGCGAGGCCGAGTCTGTGGACGGCGTCCGAGGAGTATCTCGGTGTCGGACTGCCTTCGGACTACAAGGCGTTCATGGACCTGTACGGACCCGGGAGCATCGACGGTCACCTGTGGCTCAGCCGACCCGTGGAAGCCGACGCCCCCGAGCTGGACCGGTTGTGGTCGCTGGAGCACTGGCGCCGGGCGCGACGCAGTGACCCGGACCTGTACCCGTACCCCTTCCACCCCGACCCCGGCGGTCTCATCCCCTGGGGCTCGGACGAGCACGGCAACGAGTACTACTTCCTAGCCGTCGAGCCGGACCCCGACGAGTGGCGCATCGTCGTCCACAGCGACTGCAACGGCTGGTTCGAGACCGCGGGCACCTTCTGCGACTTCCTGGTGCGCTGCCTCGACGACATCGACCGGCCGCCCTTCATGGCCCGCGCATGGCCCAGCCCTGGTGCCCGCTACCACTCCCACGTCTGAAGCAGCACTTGCACCACCGGGCCCGGCAAACGCCTGACGCCTGGCAATACCTCACCGAGCCGAACTACGGCCGCCGGTATGCCGAGCGGACCAGACCCGCTTCCGGCTTCCTGCTGAACGACACGAAGGCGGGGTGTTCAGGGTCTCCCACTTCCATGAGCGCGAAGAGGTCGAGGTCATGGTTCGCGAACCTGTGCAGGTACTGGAGGAACAGTTCCAGTTCCTCGTCCGACAGCCGCTCACCGTGCCGCTCGTTCCGCATGAGGGCACGATACGAGCGGAAGGGGGCCCGCCCCGACGCCGGCCCCGTGGTGGCCGTGAGGGTGTGGAGCGGGCCGGGAACAACGGGGCTGTGCACGTATTCGCCACAGCGACCCGCAGAGACCCGGTGACAGCCGGACCGCCCCAGTGTCTCCCCATGATCGGCAGGGGAGTGCCCGGGGTTTCGTCATGTCGGGCTGTACCTGCTCTGAACAGCAAAAACGCCCTCCCGAGGGAGGGCGGAGAGTGGCGCCCCCGGCAGGACTCGAACCTGCGGCCAAGCGCTTAGAAGATGCGGGCACGCCATGGAGGGATAGCTCGCCGGCGCCCCACCGATACCGTGCCGGGTCGCGCAGTGCCGCTGATGTCCGCTGTCGTTGCCGTCAGCGTTGCCGTCACTGCCGTCCGCCGCGGGTTCTGCGAGCACCGCTTTGGGAGTTCAATCCGAGCCCTCCCTCGTGGCTGTCGTCGACTGGTGTGGCGGGCCGGACAGGGGTGCCGCTAGGTGCCAATGTCCGGCCTCGTTGATGTCAGTCGCGGACGTCAGAAGTCGCGCGGCCTCACCTGTTGTCGACCGACGCCAGCATGGAACTAAGAACTGACGCGGCACCGTTTGCTTGCTCGTCATCACCGTGTGCCGCCTCAACCAGCGCCATCAGCGCAGCACCTGTGCCAGGGCCGAGGCGGTACACCAGAACCACCCGATCCTGGCGCTTCGGTATCTCGAACGGTACGTGACCGAACCCACCTGCCCGTAGGCCAGCAGAGATCTCCGCTACCACATTCTTCTTTGCTCGGGTTGCCCCCACAGCGTTCCGCAGCGTCTTGACGCTGATAGCTGCGTAGCCGTTGCCGTCGTCTACGGCCTTTCCAATCTCACTGAGATCCAATGTTCCTCCCCCTCTGGCGGGCTGTGACCCTACCCGACCCCTTGTGCCCCACTCGTCGCGGAGTGCCGGCCTGTGGCTGGCGCCAGAGACGTGGTGATGGAACGGCTCCGGAGGCCGCTTCCCATGGTAGACAAACTGCAGGTCACGGACCTATCGGCGACTTCATCGCCGACGCCCGTCCACCATCTGTCCAGAAGTCGAGGCTTACAGCCACTACCCGAGCACTTCGGACACAAGCTCCTCGATCCGCTGCCCCACCGAGGAGGCGGCCACCGCTTCGCGTACCCGGCGGCGTAGGGCCTCGAAGGATACCTGAGGAAATTCCATACCTTCCACCAGTGTTTCCGCCTCGGCTGCGAGCATTGCAAGCTCAGTGTGCCTCGCGTCATTTGGATCGTAGAGCGGCACGGGAGCCTGCCAAACGAACTTAACGAAGTGCCGAGGATTGTGCTGGCCGCGGGCCTGGAGTGGCCTAACCCGTTTGGTCATTTCCTCACTGTTCAGCACCGCGACAAGGAATCGTGCCTCGTCGGCATTGGCGGCCGCTGCCCAATACAAGGCCTGATCAACCACCGCGCTCGGGTCACTAACCCGAGCTGCTGCTAGGTACATTCCGCTCTTGTTGTAGATCACGCGGTGCTGTGATGCCGGGAATTGCTGAGAGAGCCCGCGCTGGTAGTCGAATCGGTCACGAAGAGAGAGCTTGGCGTCTGGCTTATGAGTCTTCCAGGCCTGCTCGCCTTGCCGCCACCACGTGGCGAGTCCTGGGTACAAGTCCAGATGGTCGTCTGCTCCGCATAGCAGTCGTTCCCCGTCCCAAGGAACCACCACACGCAATGGGGCACGCAAGCGATAGGGGAGCAGAGAATCACCGATGAGTAGAGGACGAACGAATTGCCGCTCCACCATCCCCGTCTGAGACGGGTGGCTCTTCCAGGGCTCCTTCTCCTTATTGCTGCGAAGGCTACGGACCGACACCCTGCCAGCGCCAGCGCCGAGTCTTCCTGGCGTGCTGTGCTGTTCAACGATGTGCAGGACCCGCGGCACTACCGTGGCTCCTTGTGCGAATCGCGCGGCGTAAGGCGATGCGTATTCGGAACTCGCCTGGGCTTCCTGTGATGCTCGGTGCAGGTGCTGTTGGGCCACTTCCTGAGAGGCGTTAGCGACTGGCAGGCGGCCAGACCACAGTTCAGCAGGTTGCGTCAGTGGCACTGAGGCGCTCGCGGTCCGCTGACCGAAGACCACTGCCGCAGGTACAGGGAAGAAGGATGGCTTCACCTTATGCATGTCCCAAGGCGTGTCGAATGCAAGCGTGGTGCGGTGACCGGGGGCTACGTAGCGTCCGGTGCGCAAGCCAGCGTATTGGCGGCGGGAAAGCACTGCGAGGGGCATGACGTACCCGAACCGACCGCCCTCCTTCAAGTACAGCTCGGCTGTGCGTACCAAGAACAGCCCCGACAGGTCCTGGCTTGTAGCCACGCTGGCGCCGGCCCACACCTCCCGGTCCTCGCTCATGGTCCGGAACGTTGACTGCAGCGATGCGGGCATGAATCGGTACGCCAACCATGGTGGGTTTCCGACCAGCACGTCCACCCGGTTCTTTGGCTGAGAGAGCCAAATGGGGCGGGCAAGGTTTCGAACGTAGTAGCCCCAGATGTGGTTGCGCCCCTCATCGTTAAGCTTGCACATAGTCGCGAACGTCTGCGCCACCATCGCCTGGTCATCCGGGTGCACAGCAAAACGCCGGAATGTCGCTGCCAGTGAGGGAACTGGCGTGCCTGCCGCGCGTTGAGTTGCCTTCTTGGAAAGCTCAGATACCAGTCGATCGAACCGTGAGGCATCCTCTAGGAGGCGGTCAGGGAACTTCAATTCATCGGCGAATAGTTGAGCTCCATCGTCGGTGGGGACGGTCAAGCCATCCGATGTTAGAAGTGTGCGTTCCTGGCCCCATTGGACGGAGTCTCCAAGGTAAACCGGGATGGAAAGCGGAGGTCGGTCTTCTGCCTGGAGTCGGTCCATTCCTATAGCTAGAAGATAAGTAACCCGGGCGAAGGTTACCGCGACCGGGTGAACGTCCACCCCCACGACGTGACGCGTCACGTTCTCCAAGGCTTCCGGTCCGGGTACCCCGGCAGCTTCGGCGGCCGTAAGGTGTGCACGCACGCAGTGAAAGAGGAAAGTCCCTGAGCCGCATGCAGGGTCCAAAACGCGCTGGCTTAGCGGATCGGTAACTGTTTCCTTGACGACTTCGGCGGCGAGCCAGTCAGGGGTGTAATACTCGCCGAGCGAGTGCCGTGTCTCCTTGGAAATGACCGATTCATAAAGAATCTTCATGACGTCGTGTTCTACTTCGCCCCATTCGAACCGAGTGAGGTTCCTGGCGAGCGTTTTCACGAACCGGTCCCCGCCTGGGACTTCGGCGACCCAATCAAAGAAATCGCTCTCGACCACGCCGCCGACTTCTGAGACGGCGAACAGTTCGCCTCCCAGTAGTGATCGCGCGCCGATC
Source organism: Streptomyces sp. SID14436 (assembly GCF_010548465.1). GTDB lineage: Bacteria > Actinomycetota > Actinomycetes > Streptomycetales > Streptomycetaceae > Streptomyces. The sequence goes on from NZ_JAAGMD010000024.1 coordinate 11,077, forward strand.
GTCGTGTCCGTTGGATCAATTCCTACCACGGCATGCGCGATGATTTCCGCTGTAGCCACCAGCAAGGTGTGCTCGACGAATAGAGCGTCACGATCCGTGAAAGCGGTGCCAAGTGCAGTAGTTAGCAGCTTGGCCCACAATTCACGCTTGAGTATGACCTCGGGGTGCTCGCGGTTCGCTTCGTACAGCGCGGTCAACTCGACCACGTCAAGTTTGTGTCCTGGAGACGTTGCACCTAGCCGGCGCTGTATTTCAAGGGGCGTCGGGGTGATGCGCTGCGCGGTCGTTAGGACCGACTCCAGCCATACGATCAGCCCTTCGGGGTCGAGGGCCCCGGCGGCGTGCTCGAAGGATGAGACCAACCTGAGGTCGTCGCCCTCCAAGTGGTAGAGGTGCCACTCGGCACCGTCGGTCAGGACTCCGACGTACCGCTGTAGCAGAGTCTCGGTTCGGCTGCGAACGTAGCCAGCAAGTTGCTCCACGGCATCGGCGCGAACATTGCCCACGCGCAGGTCACGCTTGACCTCAAAGACGGCGTGCCCCATCTCGACGTCGATTCGGCGCCGTTGCCCTGCTGGCGCTTCCAGCGTGATGTCCTGGATGTCGTCGTCATCCAACTCGAACGGAGCGACGGCCAGGAGCATGTGCAGGTCTGACTGTACGTTCGCTTCGGTCCGGCCAGCCCGCCGATCCGCGAGTCGTCCGACAATGAGAGGGAGATCAACACTGGTGGTGGTCACCCGAGGATGATAGGCCCTGAGACTGATCTTCGTGAGTGGGGTGGCACCTCCCCTTCGCGACTGCATCGCCATGCCTCGCGGAGCGGATGGGAGAGTGAAGCTGTCGCGAGTCGGTCGATTTGCTGAGGCATTGTCTTAGTGGACTGGAGTGCGAAATTATGCGAGGCCTTCTGGTTCTACTCGGCTTGAATACCTGATGACCGCCTCCTGCTCTTTAGCGCGGTAGGTGTAGGAGGCCATGACGTTGGTGACGCCGCCCGGTAGTCGTGCTGCGGGTGGTTGGTTCCCAAGCGCGGTGTGCGGTCGGTGGTAGTTGTAGTGGACGATCCAACGGCCCAGGAGGTGGGCGCGCTGGGCTTCCGACGTCCACGTCCGGGCGTAGAGGAACTCTTCGGCCAGGATGCGGTTGTATCGCTCGACTTTGCCGTTGTGGCGTGGGGTGTAGGGCGCGATGCGCTGATGCCTGGCGCCTAGAAGGGCCCGGGTGAAGCTCTCGGCGCGGTAGCAGGCGCCGTTGTCTGTCACGATCCGTTCGATGCGTGTGATCCCGTGTGCGGCCAGCCAGGTGCGCGCACGGTGGAGGAAGGCGATCGCGGTGGTGGCCTTCTCGTCAGGCAGTGCTTCGGTGTAGGCGAGACGGCTGTACCCGTCTATGGCTGAGTGCAGATAGATGTAGCCGCCGCGCTCGGTCTTCTTTCTCCGGTTGACGGCTTTGGCTTGGTCGCTGCCGCGTCCGTGTGCGCGCCAGCCTCCGCCGTCGGGGATGCGGCCTACCTTTTTCACATCCACGTGGACCATGTGGCCTGGCCGTCGGGCCTGGATTTTCCGCGGTTGTCGGTTGACCTCACCATTAGGGTCGATGAATCGGCGTCGGTTGATGCCGAGCTCAGCCAAGTGCCTGCTGACGGTCCGTCGGCTGATTGGCGTTCCGGCCTGGGCCAGCTCGAAGGCGATCCGGGACGCGGACCACTTGTGGGTCCGGCGCAGCTGTTCGATGAGTATGAGGACCTCGGACGGTGTCGTGGTCGGCTGGTGGTGCGGCGCAGAAGAGCGGTCCTCCAGCCCGAGTTCGCCGTGGCTCCGATATCGATTAACCCACTTCGATGCGCATGCCCGGGACACCCCCATCTCGGCTGCGACGTGGGCAATCGGCCTTGTCCGGCAACGCTCGACCAGTCGACGGCGCCCCTCGACGGTGAGGGGCGCGTTTTGGTGCGTCATGCAGTGGGACCGGGCGCGGAGGGCCGCTTGGCGGTGTCTCGCTGGGAAATGGCCTCTGCCACCTCGTCAAGGGCGGTGCGTAGGAAGGCACCGTATGCGTCCTGGGGGAGGTTGGGGGCGTGCTCTTTGGCCGCTTTGATGTGCTCGGTGGCAGCGTCGAAGGAACCTAGTCGGCGGTAGTTGTCGGCCAGGTTGAGGTGGAGGGAGGGGTAGAACCCGGCGATGTGGAGGCTGGCGTGGTGCTCTTGGACGCGCTGTTCGGTCGCGGCGTCGGCAGCGTCCAGGGCGCGGATGTCCCAGGCGAGGGCCTGGGCGGGATCTTTGTAGAGGTCGGCCAGGTAGTGGGCGAGTGAGCAGCGGTGCAGCGGGTCGCCGGTGACGCCGATCGCCGACCACAGGTTCAGGAGCTTGTGGCGGGCGGAAAGGATGTCGCCGGTTCGGCCTTCGATGACGGCTTGGCCGATGGCTTCCATGGTCGGGTCGGGGCTGGCAGGTGTGGTGGTCATGAGGTTCCTCGTTGTCTCAGGCTGAGTGGTCGAACTTGATGGGCATGGCCAGGGTGGTGAGATCGCCGCGGTCGGCGGAGCGGATGGTGACGGGCCGATCGTGTCCCCTCAGGTCGAGCATCACGTCGGGGCCGATCGCCGTGCTCACGGCGGGATAGAGCGTGGTCATCTCGAACCGGATCTGGAGGTCTTCGCCCGTCACGGTGGCGGGGAGTGGGATGCCGGGGTGCTCGTCGTCTGCTGACAGGACGTTCACTCCGTGATCGCCGATGTGCAGTGCGATGCGTTCGCCGGGGTGTTCTTCCAGGGCGCGCAGCAGCGGGTCCTTCGAGATCGTCGCGCGGGTAGTGGCTTCGCCAAGTGACGCGAGCATCAGCCGGTGGTCGGGGAAATCCTCGGGCAGCAACCGGCAGTGCCAGTCCTCCCGCTCGGGCATGCGCAGCCAGATTCCGTGTGGCACCGCTTCGATGCGGACCCGCGCACTGCGCCGGACCTCGGCGACCGCGGCCCGCAGATCGTCGCCGTTTACCGTGCCGGCCCACGTCTGGGCGGGTGGCTCTGGCGGCACCAGGGTCCGGGTGGAGAGCCGGTATCGGTCGGTCGCCGTAAGGGCGATTGCCTCATGACTTGCCTCGATGTGCAGGCCGGCGAGCACCGCCATCCCCGGCTCGTGCGCGGTCGCGGTCAGGACCTGCTCGACCGCATCCGCCAGGACGGGGCCCTTCAGCGTGGCGATCAGCAGGCTGGGCACGTTGGCACCGAGCTCGGACTTGATGACACCAGCCTTCTGCAGTGCCGCAGCCGCATCCCCCACGATCTTGGCGACATGCTCGTCGAGCAGCCGTGCCGCCTCCTCGGCCCCGGCGTCGAGGACCGCCTCGACCGCAGCGAGAGGCATGGCGATCTCGCGGAGCTGACGCAGTGTGGTTGCCCGCGCCAGCTGGTCGGCGGCGTAGTAGCGGTAGCCCGTGACCGGCTCCACTTCGGCAGGGGGCAGTAGCCCGGAGTCGGCGTAGAACCGCAACGCGCTGGCGGTCAGGCCACTGCGTTGGGCAAAGACCCCGATCGGCATCAGCTCGGAATTTGGCACCTCGCCATCATTGAGCTTCAACCAACTCGAAGGTCAACATCGACGTGGGGCGTCCACAACGTCATGGCCAGCAACAGGTAGGTCGGTGGAGCGGCTTTGGGCTGGAGCTGCTTTGGGGCGAGTGATCTTGGCCCCGTAAGCTGATGGCGAGTCGGGCAGTCTGTGGACCTGCCCGTTAAAGCACGACGTTGGGGCCAAGATCTTAGAGGCTCGCCCCAAAGTGGCTGCCTAAAGCCGCGGAGCCGACCGCCCCAGCCACCGACGTCTGAACCTCAGCGCTGTCAGGCAAGACTCTCAAGGCCAAGCTTGGCCAGTCGCGACCGGATGGCGCTGGGCTTCCGGCCGAACTGCTTGCCGAGAGTGTCAAAGTCCCGTTCGCCTTGCTGGTAGAGGGCAAGGAGGCGAGCGTCGTCCTCGGGTGACCATGGGTGACCCATCCGCGGGAAGCGAGCTCGTAGCTCTTCCGGCGTCTCACGCTTCTTGCCGACGTCGTCGTGGGGGCAGACGGACTCGATGATGTCGAGTGGGAACTCTCCGACGTGGGTGCCTGCGAGCCAAAGGTTCAGGTGCCCGTCGTCGAACGTGATCCGGTCGGCATGGATGGTCACTGCTCGTCGTAGGACGTCGCTGTCGTTCGGATCCTGGTAGTAGTCAGTGAACGTCAGACGGAACGCTGCGCGCACGGTGGAATCCCCCATGGCAGCCATCCTGGCGGTCACATTGGGCATGCGGTAGATCATTTCTCGTCCTTGCCCGCTGCACGCCGCGCGCCGCCGGGCGGGGCCGCCGCTGGCGAAGACAGGGCGGCGGCCCCGCCGTACAGGCGGCGCGCTCCCGCGCCGTGCGCGGGCTTGATGAAGTAGGGAAACTCTTACCGCGCTTGGATGAGGTGCTTGCCGTCATGGCTCCGGACGTGGGGCCCGTTGCCGTCCAGGGCATCGAGCAGGCGTACCGCGTAGACCTCGCCCATACGATCGGCCACTTCCTCGGGCGTGAGCCAGTCGACGGCCGTCGACTCCGCAGATGTCTGCTCGATGCCTCCGGAAGGCTTGCACCGGAAGACTAGGGCGACGATGCCGCGGGCCATGTTCTTGTAGACGCCGGTGAGTTCAGAGACCTCGACCCGGATGCCAGTCTCTTCCCAGACTTCGCGGGCCACGCCGTCCTCGGGAGACTCGGAGAGCTCCAGCACGCCGCCGGGCAGTTCCCAAGTGCCGTTGTCCGCTCGGCGGATCGCCAGGAGTCGCCCGTCCTCGCGCACCACAGCACCGGCCACGGACACGGAGTGCAGTGGCGTTGACTGGCTCTCTTGGACGCTGTTACTCATGTACAGGAGCATAGGAGAGTGAGAAGGACTATGGGAACAACGGTAGGAGGTGGCAGGGCCGTACCTCGGTACGTTCAGATCGCCGACGAGATCGTTCAGCAGATCCGGGCTGGTGTCCTCAAGCCCGGCGACATGGTGCCGAGTGAATCCGAGCTGGTCGAGCGCTACGGCGTCTCCGGTGGCACGATCCGCAAGGCCATGGTTGAAGTCCGGGCGAGTGGGCTGGTGGACACCCGCCACGGCAAGGGGTCGATCGTCAAGGACCGGCCTCCTGTGCGCTTGCGTTCCTCCGACCGGTTCCGGGCCTCTCACCGGCGCGCAGGCAAGGCTGCCTATCTGGCGGAGTCCGCGCAGTCGGGGGCCACGGCGAAGGTCAGCGTTCTGTTCATCGGGCCGATGGAGGCGCCGGAGGAGATCGCAGACAGGCTCGGCGTGCCTGCCGGCGGTCAGGTACTCGCTCGGCGCCGCCTCTACTTCCGCAACGGCGTCCCGGTGGAGACGGCCACTTCGTACCTGCCGTGGGATGTGGTCAAGGACATCCCCGAGCTGTTCGCCGAGAACCCGGGGCCGGGCGGCATCTATGCCCGTCTGGAGGATGACGGTCACGACTTCGCCGAGTTCGTAGAAACGCTCCAAGCGCGTCCGGCCTCCAAGGCGGAGGCTTCCGAGCTGGCGCTGAGCCCCGGTGCACCGGTCGTCCACCTCGTCCGTGACGCGGTGACCGAAGCAGGCCAAGTGGTGGAGGTCTGCGACACCCTCATGGCCGCTGACCAGTTCGTCTTCCGCTACCGGATCCCTGCCGCCGACTGACCCTCTCTCAACTCCCCCCAGCCCGCCGGGACTTCTTCGTCCAGGCGGGTTGACTCATGTATAGGAGTCATGCACTCTTCTTCATGTCACTCATGTACATGAGTGACGGAGTCCAGCTCTTCTAGAGGAGTGATCTTCGTGCGTCAGATTCCTGTCGACACCTCCGCCGCGACCGTGATGGTCGCCCAGCCCCCGCAGCCCAAGGTGAGGGACCGCCGTACCGGTGAGCGCGCGATGGATGCCGAGACCGGTGCCGCGCTGTCGACCGTTGACGTGATGTTCGCGGCCAACGGCGAGGTGGAGATCCTGTCGGTGACCGTGCCGGAGTCGGGTATCACGGGTGAGCTGGTGATGGGCACCCCGGTCGCGTTGACCGGCCTGATCGCCCGGCCGTGGGAGAACGAGTTCAACGGCCAGAAGCGGCACGGGATCGCCTTCCGCGCGGTCGCGGTGACCTCGCTGGCCGCTACCGGCTCGGCCTCGAAGGCGGCATGAGTCATGGCCTGGCTGTTAGGCGCGCTGGTGCTGGTCGCTGCTGCTGCGGGTTTCCTGCGGTGGCGGCGCCCCGCCTGGTACTGGCTGAGCTTCGGAGTCGCCTTCGCCGCGGTGCGGGTGCTGGTCCGGTACGGCTCGGTGATGGATGCCTGCGGGCTGACGGTTCCGGCTCCCCGCTGGCGTCTGGCTCTGGCTCGGATGACCGACCGGCCCGTTCCCCGGCCTCGTGCTCCGCGCATCCTGTGGGTGCGGGTGACCCGGACCGGCCTGGTGCTCCGGCTGAAGCTGCGGCCCGGTCAGGACGCCTTCGACGTGGCCGCGTCGTCGGACCGGTTGCGGCACTCCTTCGGCATGTACGGCGTGAACTCGCGTGAACTGCGCTCGGGCGTCATCGAACTGGGCATGACCGGCTATGACGTGCTCAAGCGGGTGCAGATGCCCGCCCCGGCCGCTGACACCCGGCCGATGCGGGTCCCGGTCGCCCTGCGTGAAGACGGATCGGTCCACTTCCGCGACTACCGGACGGTGCCGCATGCGCTGACTCTGGGGGCGACGGAGTCGGGGAAGTCGGTCTACCTGCGCACGCTGGTGGCCGCTCTCGCGCCGCTGGATGTCGCGCTGGTGGGCATCGACTGCAAGCAGGGGGTGGAGCTGTTCCCGCTGGCCCGCCGGTTCTCCGCGCTGGCCGATACCCCCGACACTGCCGCCGCAGTCCTCGATGCCCTCGTGGCGCACATGGAGGACGTCTACCGGCTCATCCGTTCCCATCAGGCGATCAGCGTGAGCGTGCCCGATGCGGAGATCGCCGCCGACATCTGGGACCTTCCTGCCGACCTGCGACCGGTGCCGGTCGTGGTCCTGGTCGACGAGGTCGCCGAACTGGCCCTGTTCGCCAACAAGGAGCAGGAGAAGCGCCGCGACCGGATCATCACCTCCCTGGTCCGCCTCGCCCAACTCGGCCGCGCGGCCGGCATCTATCTGGAGATCTGCGGGCAGCGCTTCGGCTCGGAACTTGGCAAGGGCATCACCATGCTCCGCGCCCAGCTCACCGGCCGCACTGCCCACCGCGTCAACGACGAGACCAGCGCGAACATGGCCTTCGGCGACATCGCCCCGGACGCCGTCCTCGCCGCCATCTCGATCCCTGCTGAAGCCCGCGGCCTCGCCATCGCCGGTGACTCCACGGGCGGTTGGCACCGCATCCGCGCCCCGCACACCTCGCTGCGCCAGGCCGTGAACCTGTGCAACAAGCACGCGGAGCGGACCCCGCGCCTGCCTGGCCTGGACGGCTTCCGCCCCAACCCGGACCAGGCCGGGGCTGTTCCGCCCACCGCTGTCGAGTCCGCTCCGGCCGCTGCCTGACCCGGAAGGGAGATGCTCACCATGCCTCGTCTGCGTGCGGATGCCGTCCTGGTGCAAGCGGTCATTGCCGGTGCCCTGTCCTTCGCCCACCTCCACGACCTCGCCGCCGCTGCCGGGCAGGACGGCTGGAAGGCCTGGGCCTACCCGATCAGCGTGGACCTGCTGCTCGTCGCCGCCTGGCGTCGACTGCGCACCGACGGACCGTCCCGGTTGGCCTGGTGCTGGTTTTTGATCGCCCTCGTTGCGTCGCTCGGTGCGAACGTCGCCACCGCCGGACTCCTCGACCTCGACCACGTCCCGGCCTGGCTGCGCATCCTCGTTGCCGCCTGGCCCGCCCTGGCCTTCATGGGCGGCACCCTCCTCGCCCACTCACCCACCAACGCCGACCCTGCCGCTGTCCCGGCAGACCTCGACCCCATCCCGGACTGCGTGCCCGGGGAGGAGCAGGCCCCCGCCGCCGCTGAACCGCATCCGGTACCCGAACCCGTCGCCGTCCCGGCCAAGGATGAATCCGCGGCCCTGCCCACCGCCGAACCTGCCCCGGCCGCGCCGGCGGTGCCCGTTCCGGCCGCGCTGGTCGACCACGCTCGCAAGGTCGCCGCCGACCACGAACAGCGCACTGGCGCCCGCATCGACATCGACACCCTGCGCGCCCGCCTCGGCGTCCCGCCGCACCTCGCAGACGCCATCGCCGCCCAACTCGCCTGAAGCCCAAGGAGACGCCTCGCCATGCCTGCCCGTGACTTCTTCCACTCCGTAATGCGGATCGGCCCGGTGCAGATCGGCACCCACCGCGACCGCAACGGCACCACCAAGCACGCCGCCGTGTGCGCCAACGACAACTGCGGGTGGTCCGCCGATTACGCCAGCCAGTCCGCCGCCCAACTCGCCGCCCGCACCCACCGCTGCCACGTCCGCTAGGAGACCACCGCCATGGATGTCCCGCTCTGGTTCGCCCTGCTGGTCGTCGGAGTCCTCGGCGTCAAGCTCATCCGCCCGCCGCTCTGGCTCGTCGCCGTCCTCCTGCTCGGCGGCTACCTCCTCGCCGACAGCCTCCTGGCCCCGGTCATCGACACCGTCGCCAAGTAAGGAGATCCGCCCATGCTCCGCCCCAAGCTCCCGGCCATGCCGCAGCCCACCGGCGAGGTCACCCCGCCCGCGGTCGTCGTCGAACCCACCACCATCACCCCCGGCACCCCGGACGCGCCGTCGGCCCCCGTGGTCCCGGCTCCGGTGGCGTCATCCCGGCCCACCGTGCAACTCACGCCCGGCACCGCGCTCGCCCTGGTCGGCGGCGGCACCGCCGTGGTCCTGGTCGTCGGCGCCGTCCTGGTCTCCATGCTCCTCGCGGTCGCCGTCACCGCCACCTCGGTGGCCGTATGCGCCGTCGTCCTCCGCTCACTCATCACCACCGAAAGGAAGCACTGACATGGGCCTCTTCAGCCGCAAGAACAACGACACCCCGGCCAACCCGCAGATGACCGAACTGGGCCGTGAGTACGCCATCGCCAAGCGCCACGGCGACCGCAAGACGCTTGGCCGCATCGCCAGCCAGATCGGCGCCTCCGGCCTGAGCGACAGCGACCGCACCGCCTTCGAGCAGGGCCGCCAGGCGTACGACGCCATCCCGCCCGCCTACTCCAAGCGCCGCAACCGCCGTCGCTGACCGGTCTTGGTGAGGGCGCACAAGCCGCCAAGCACGCCGCCGCCCCAGGACCCGCACTCCACCAACCGCCGTCACCGAAGGGAACGCTCATGGACTCGCAGATAGCCGCCGCCCTGGTGCCGTTACTGGGCTGGGCCGTGCACGGGAGCGTCCTCGCTCACCGGCTCGCCTCCGCCCGCCGTGACCCGCTCACCCGCCTGCACACCCGCGCCGGATGGACTGCCCGCGCCGAGCACTGCATCCGCCGGCACCCGTCCGCGGCCGTGCTCCTGGTCGACCTCGACCACTTCAAGACCCTGAACGACACCCACGGCCACGCCGCCGGGGACGCAGCGCTCATCGCCACCGCCGACCGGCTCCGCGCCTGGTGCGGACGCCACGGTACCGCCGGACGCCTGGGCGGGGACGAGTTCGTCGCCGTCGTCCAGGACCTGGCCGCCGCCGACCTCGACGCGCTCACCGCCGCCCTGCACCAGCCACTGTCCTGCAACGGCGCATCGCTGCCGCTGGCCGCGTCGGTCGGGGTCTGCCGTCTCGCCGAGCTGCCGGTGCCGCTGCTGACCGATGCGCTCGCCGCCGCCGACGCGGCCATGTACGCGGCCAAGGGCCGCAGTCGCCGGGGCTCCCGCCTCTCTCACTGACCGGCCACCGGGTGGCGCACAAGCCGCCAAGCACGCCGCCACCCGGGGCCGTTCCTTCCAACCGCAATCGAAAGGAACCACCATCATGACCCAGAACACCCCGCCCGCGTCGCGTATCTGCCCGGCCTGCGACGGCTTCGCCACGGTCGCCGTCACCCTCGGCGGCCGAGACCCGCGCGGCCACCTGCGCACCATCACCGCTCACTGCCCGGCCTGCCACGGCACCGGCACCGTTCCCGTCCGTCGTCTCCGGGAGGGCGCTGGTGCCTGAGACGCTGCTCGACCCGACCACCCTCGGCGACCTGCTGAGGGTGGCTTCGGCCGTCGACTACCACCGCTGGGAAGAACAGATACGCCGCACCGGCGGCTGCGCCGACCCCATCCACCTGACCGGCTGGACCCTGACCAAGGACAAGACCACCGGCGAGACCCTGCACCACTACTCCACCGAGGGCGAACCGGGCGGGCGCCTGCGTGTGGCCTGCGGCAACCGGCGTGCCTCCCGCTGCCCCTCCTGTGCCTGGACCTACGCGGGCGACACCTACCACCTGATCCGCGCGGGCCTCGCCGGTGACGACCGCCGCGACATCCCGGCCACCGTCCGGGATCACCCCCGCGTTTTCGCCACCCTCACCGCACCCTCGTTCGGCCCGGTCCACAACCGGCCCGACCATGGCGTCTGCCGCTGCGGCACCCGTCACGCCCCGGCCGCCCCGGAACTGGGCACCGCCCTCGATCCGGACACGTACGACTACGCGGGCGCGGTGCTGTTCAACAACCACGCCGGGCAGCTCTGGCAGCGCTTCACCAACCGGCTCCGCCGCGAGATCGCCGCCCGCGCCGGCCTCACCCAACGCGAGCTGAAAGAACGTGCCCGCCTCTCGTACGGCAAGGTCGCCGAGTTCCAGAAACGCGGTGCCCTGCACTTCCACGCCGTGATCCGTCTCGACGGACCCGACGGCCCGAACACCCCGCCGCCGTCCTGGGCCACCGTGCAGCTGCTCGCCGACGCGATCCGCGCCGCTGCGGCGCACTCGTACACCTCGGTCTCCGTCCCGGCCGCCGAGGGCCAACCGGCCCGGACCTTCCGCTGGGGCACCCAGCTCGACGTCCGGCCGGTCAAGGCGTTCGGGGACGGCTCGGAGATCACCGAGAAGGCTGTCGCCTCCTACGTCGCCAAGTACGCCACCAAGGCGGCCGAGAACACCGGCACCCTGGACCGCCGCATCGGCGAGCTGGCCGAGCTCGACCGCCACCAGGTCCCCGACCACACCCGCCGCCTGATCACCGCATGCCGCGACCTCGACTCGCTCTATCCGGACCGGCGGCTGTGGGCCTGGGCTCACATGCTCGGCTTCCGCGGCCACTTCTCCTCGAAGTCCCGCCGCTACTCCACCACCCTCGGCGCACTGCGCCAGGCACGCGCCGACTACCGCGCCGCCCAGGAACACGCCGCCCTCGGCCTCGAGGACGCCGAGCCGGACACCGTCCTGGTCCTGGCCGACTGGCAGTACGCCGGGCACGGCCACAGCCCCGGTGAATCCGTCCTCGCCGCCACCATCGCCCGCGGCCTCCAGCTCAACCGCGAAACCGCCCGCGAAGCCATACGCGACCAACTCGACTCGGAAGGAGTCGCAGCATGACCACCGTTACCCCGGAGCTGCTGACCGTGCCGGAAGTCATGGCGCGGCTCAGGCTTGGACGTTCCACGGTCTACGACCTGATCCGCTCCCGGCGGCTCGTCTCCATCACCGTCGGCCGTTCTCGCCGCGTTCCCGCCGACGCCTTGCGCGACTTCATCACCCGTGAGATCGAGGAGGCTGCCTGATGGCGAAGCGCAACCCCAACGGAGAGGGCACCATCTACCGCCGCAAGGACGGCAGATACGAAGGTGCGGGTTACGTCCTCATGCCGGACGGCACACGGAAGCGCCGGCGGGTCTACGGCAAGACCTGGGACGAGACCCGGAAGAAGCTGACCGAGATGCTGGCCAAGAGCGACCAGGGCATCCCGGCGGCCGACACGACCGAAAGCCTCGGCACGTACCTGACCTACTGGCTTGAGCACGTCGTGCGCCACAAAGTGCGGCCTTCGACGGTCTACAGCTACAGCAAGTGCGTGAACGCCTACATCGTCCCCAGGCTTGGGAAGAAGAAGCTGGCTCGGCTGTCCGCCAAGGACGTGCGTCTCTTCCTCGACTGGGCTCGGCAGGCCTGCCAGTGCTGCGCCCAGGGGCGGGATGCCGCTCGCCCGCTGGGGAAGCGCCGTTGCTGTGCCGCGACGCCCAAACGGTGCTGTGAGCGTCGGCTGTCGCCGCGCATGGTCCAGTACCTCCACGCGGTACTTCGGAACGCTCTGCAGCACGCCGTCCGCGAGGAGCTGGTGCAGCGCAACGTGGCGAAGCTGGTGCAGGTCCAGACGCCGCGATACCGCGTGGGCCGTGGCCTCTCCGTGGCTGAGGCGAAGAAGCTGCTGACCGAGGTGCACGACGACCGGCTCAGTGCGGCATACGTGCTCGCGCTCTACCTCGGCTTGCGGCGGGGTGAGCTGCTGGGCCTCCACTGGTCGGATGTTGATCTGGATGGCGGATCGCTGGAAATCCGTACGGCCCTACAGCGGGTGGATGGAGAGCTGACGTTGACGGCACCCAAGACGCGCCGGTCGGAGCGACCGGTCCCGCTCCCTGCCGTGTGCGTGGACGCTCTCCGCCGGCACCGCGAGCACCAGGCGGAGGAGCGGCGGGCAGCAGGGGAGGAGTGGCAGGAAACGGGCCTGGTCTTCACCACCAGGCGGGGCACCCCGATCGAGCCTCGGAACCTGAACCGGCACTTCTACCCGATCCGCGAGCGGCTGGGCCTGGAGGTCCGGTTCCATGACCTGCGGCACACCTGCGTGACGCTGCTGCTCGGCCTCGGCGTCCCGCCTCACATCGTCCGCGACATCGTCGGGCACAGCGCACTGGACGTGACCATGAACATCTACGCGCACGCCGACATGACGGAGAAGCGGGCCGCTCTGGACCGGCTGGGGGGCCTGCTGGCCGTCGAGTGACGGGGCCGTTGCCGTCAGCGTTGCCGTCAGAGACACGAAACGCCCTGGAGGGAAGATCCCCTCTGGGGCGTTTTTGCTGGTAGCGGGTGGCGCCCCCGGCAGGACTCGAACCTGCGGCCAAGCGCTTAGAAGGCGCCTGCTCTATCCACTGAGCTACGGGGGCCGGTTGTGGTGGCCTGCGTCGTGGTGCCCTGGTGGGGGCGGACCGTGACGGTGCCGGGGACAAGGATAGGGCTCCCACATCCTCGTCCCTGTCGCCTCGCCTCCGTGGCTCGATGTGGAGGTTGAGTGAAGCGGTCCCGATAATCGCAGGCAGGTACGAATCGTGCACCGATTTTGGGTGCCGTGCGCAACGGGTGTTGTGCACTCGTTATGCCTGGACCGCGCCCGTGTCCCAGTCGTCCCTTCCATCCCTTGTGTGCGATCGGCGCGCAGACATGCTCATATGCTTCAGAATTCCCCTAAAATTGGGCATTCTTCCCATGTGGTGACCTTGGACGTACGGCCTCAGCTGCTCGACGCACTCTCCGCCCTGCGCGAGCGTGTCGCCGCCGCACGCTTCCCGCTGCCCCTGACGGGCGCTCCACGCGCGCGTGCCAACCGCGACGAACTGCTCGCGCAGCTCGACGACTATCTGGTGCCCCGGCTGAGAGAGCCGCAGGCCCCGCTGCTCGCCGTCGTCGGCGGCTCCACCGGGGCGGGGAAGTCCACGCTGGTGAACTCGCTCGTGGGCCGCCGGGTCAGTGAGGCGGGGGTGCTGCGGCCGACGACACGCACACCCGTGCTCGTCTGCCATCCGGAGGATCAGCACTGGTTCAGCGGGATGCGGGTGCTGCCGGACCTCACGCGCGTGTGGGTGCCCCAGCAGGAGCCCACGGACGACCTGCTCCTCCCGGGCGAGAACCCCGCGCGCGTCCTGCGCATCGAGACCGCGGAGAGCCTGCCGCCCGGCCTCGCCCTGCTGGACGCGCCCGACATCGACTCCCTCGTCACCGACAACCGGGTACTGGCCGCCGAGCTGATCTGCGCGGCCGACATCTGGATCATGGTGACGACCGCCGCCCGCTACGCCGACGCCGTGCCCTGGCACATGCTGCGCACCGCCAAGGAGTACGACGTCACCCTCGTGACCGTCCTGGACCGTGTGCCCCACCAGGTGGTGGCGGAGGTCTCACGGCAGTACGCCGCCCTGCTCACCAAGGCCGGACTCGGTCACGTGCCCCGGTTCACGGTGCCCGAGCTGCCCGAGTCGGCCTGGGGCGGCGGTCTGCTGCCCGCCAGCGCGGTGGCGTCGCTGCGTACCTGGCTCGTCCATCAGGCGCAGGACCCGGCCGCCCGGAGCCAGGTCCTGGCCCGCACCGCCCACGGCATCCTCGACTCCCTCTCCTCCCGGATGCCCGAGCTGGCCGGCGCCGCCGCCGCGCAGTACGCCGCCGCTCTGCGGCTCACCGCCGCCGTCGAGAGCGCCTACGACAGGGAGCACGCGCGGGTGCGCGGGCGGCTCCAGGCCGGGGCCGTCCTCGCCGGGGACGCGCTCAAGCGGTGGCGTGCCTTCCCCCTCGACTGCACGGCGGGCGAGCTCCTCGACACCCTCGTGGAGAGCCTCAGCGCGCTGCTGGTCTGCGCGGTCACCGCCGCCGACGAGCGCGTCGACGACGCCTGGCGGCGGGAACCGGCGGCCGACGCCCCGGAACTGAGCGGGTGCGACGACCAGGCCGAGAGCCCCGAGCACCGCATCGGGCTCGCCGTCCGGCGATGGCGGCGCGAGCTCGAGGAGTACGCCGAGGAGGAGGTGCGCGAGCTCGACCGCAACCTCGCCCCCGAACCTGAGACGGTCGCGGCCCTGGTGGCCACGGTGCTGCTGGGCGGCCGGCGCACCCGGACGGCGGGGGAGAAGCTCGCCGAGTGGATTGGCGCGCACGGCGCGCTCCGGCTGCGCGACCGCGGCGGGCGGCTGCTCCTGGAGCACATGGACCGGATTCTGCACACCGAGCGCGAGCGCCGCCTCGCCCCGCTCGACGGACTCGACGTGCACCCGGAACCGCAGGCCGAACTCATCGCCGCCTTGTCCGTACTGCAGAAGGAGAGGTGACCGGTGACCGCCGTCACTGACCAGGACCACACCGAGCACCCCGAGCATTCCGAGGACACACAGCGTCCCGAGCCCTCCGACCGCCCGGAGAACGCGGAGGAGCGGTTTCGTCGGCCCGACACGGACGGCGCCGGCCGCTCCGACGACCCCAGGGGCGGAAAGGGCCCCAGAGGCGGAAAGGGCCGCAAGGGCGGCCAGGGCGCGACGGAGGACGCAGAACGGGAAAAGGAAGAGGCCACGCGACCCGCGAGCAGCGGCGACGGCGCCGACAGCGGGGACGCCGACGGTTCCCGGCGCGCCGAGCGGGCCGGACGGCTGGCCCGCTTCGGGCGGTTCGGACGGTCGGGGCCGGCGGACGAGCGAGCTGACGGTGATGACGGGCGCCGGGCGAAGAAGAAGGGCCGGGACGGAGCCGACGCGACGGACGACGAGCCCGCGCGTGCGGCCGTCGACGAGCGGGACGACGCCGCCCAGGGGCCCTGGGACGACGGACTGATCGCGCGGCGCGTGAACGGGGCCGTCGCCGGGACCGAGCAGGGTCAGCGTCCGGCGCCGGAGACGAGGGCGCCCGCGTCCCAGACCGTCACGCCCCTGACATACGACCCGCCCCTGCGCTCGCGCCTGGAGGCGCTGCGCGAACTGGTCGGACTGTCCCGCACCCGGCTCGACAGCGGGACCCTCGCCGAAGCGGGCCGCGTCCTCGACGAGGCCACCGCGCGGCACCGCCTCTCCGGGCAGCACACCGTCGTCGCGATCGCGGGAGCCACCGGCAGCGGCAAGTCGCAGCTGTTCAACACCCTCGCCGGGGTGCCCATCTCGGAGACCGGCGTGCGGCGCCCCACCACCGCCGCGCCCATCGCGTGCAGCTGGAGCGACGGCGCGGCCAGCCTCATCGAACGCCTCGGCATTCCGCCCCGGCTCCGCCGCCGCCCGTCGCAGGCCATGGCGGACGCGGACGACCAGCTGCGCGGGCTGGTCCTGGTGGACCTCCCCGACCACGACTCGGCGGCCGTACGGCACCGGGAACAGGTCGACCGCGTGCTGTCGCTGGTCGACGCCGTCATCTGGGTCGTGGACCCGGAGAAGTACGCCGACGCCATGCTGCACGAGCGGTACCTGCGGCCGATGGCGGCCCACGCGGAGGTCATGTTCGTCGTCCTCAACCAGGTCGACCGGCTGCCCGGCGAAGCCGCCGAGCAGGTCCTGGACGATCTGCGGCGGCTCCTCGACGAGGACGGCATCGCCCTGGGGGAGTACGACGAACCCGGCACGACCGTGCTGGCGCTCTCCGCGCTCACCGGGGAGGGCGTCGGGGAACTGCGCGAGGCGCTCGGCCAGTTCGTGTCCGAACGCGGGGCGGCTGGCCGCCGGATCGCCGCCGACGTGGACATCGCGGCGGCCCGCCTGTGGCCCGTCTACGCCACGCGCAAGCGCTGCGGGCTGAGCGAGGAGGCCCGGGACGAGTTCTCCGCCCGGCTCGCGGACGCGGTGGGCGCCACGGCGGCGGGCGAGGCGGCCGAACGCGCCTGGCTGCGCAACGCCAACCGCGCGTGTGGCACGCCCTGGCTGCGGCTGTGGCGCTGGTACAACGACCGCGGCGAGCCGCCCACGGGCCGGCACTCCCTGCGCACGCAGCAGCCCGACGAGGAGGCCACGGCCCGCCAGCGCGTGGAGCAGGCGGTCCGGACGGTGGCCGAGCGCGCCTCGGCCGGACTGCCGGTGCCCTGGGCGCAGGCGGTGCGCGAGGCCGCGGTACGGGGTGCGCAGGGGCTGCCCGAGGCACTGGACGAACTGGCGGCACGTGCCGGGCTGCCTCCGGGGCGGCCGCCCCGGCCCGGATGGTGGCCGGCGGCCGTGCTGGCCCAGGCGTCCATGACGGTGCTTCAGTTCCTGGGCGGGCTGTGGCTGCTGGGCCAAATCATCGGGTTCATGTCGCCGAACCTGGGGGTGCCGGTGCTGCTGATGCTGATCGGCATCATCGGCGGCCCGCTCATCGAGTGGAGCTGCCGCATGGCGGCCCGCGGCCCGGCCCGGCGGTACGGGCAGGACGCGGAGAGACGGCTGCGGGAGGCGGCGGCCGGGTGCGGACGGGCCCGGGTGCTCGATCCGGTGGCCGCTGAGCTGTTGCGGTACCTGGAGGTGCGGGAGCAGTACGTGCGGGTCGTGGGGACAGCCTCGACCCGGTGAGGCGGGGGCGGGTCACCGCCTTGGCGGGGGAGGGTCGCGTCCGGTCCAGGGGCATCACGGCTCTCCCTGGATGCCTGGGCCGGTTCACGGTCGGTCCACCGGGCCGGCCCCTTCGCGGGCGGACTCACCGGGCCGGTTCCCTCGTACGGGTGGCCGGGTTGTCCACAGCCCTGGAGCTGTCCACAGCGCTCAGCGGGTCCGTCCCGGCAGCGGCAGTCTGGCTCTCGCGGCGGTCGCGGCAGGATGTGCGGCCGTCGCGCCGGACACAGCCGTACGGGAGGGGCCCGTACGCGTATCCGCCGGGCGCCGCCAGCGGTGCCGGGCGCGGGAGGGAGACGCGATGAACGAGACGATGGTCTGCGCGGTGGGCAACGTGGCGACGTCACCGGTGTACCGGGAGCTGGCGTCGGGCCCGTCGGTCAGGTTCCGGCTGGCGGTCACCGCGCGGTACTGGGACCGCGAGAAGGGCATGTGGACGGACGGCCACACCAATTTCTTCACGGTGTGGGCCAACCGGCAACTCGCCACCAACGCCGCCGCCTCACTGTCGCTCGGCGAACCAGTGGTCGTGCAGGGGCGGTTGAAGGTGCGCACGGAGCAACGGGACGGGCAGCAGGGCCGGGTCTCCGCCGACATCGACGCGGTGACGATCGGCCACGACCTGGCGCGGGGGACGTCCGCCTTCCGGCGCTCGGGCCGCCCCGAACAGCCGGGGGCAACTGCGGTCCCCGAGCGCCCCGAACCCAACTGGGAGACCTCACCCGATGCGGCGGCTGGGCCGACGGCACCTGTGGGCAACCCGGGAGCTTCGGAACCCGTTTCGGCTCCGGTGCCCGGAGCAGGACCTGGAGTCCCACTGGCTGCGGCACCGACAACGGCGCCGGCACCCGAACCGGCAGCAGCGCCGGCAATCCCCGTTGCCGTTCCCGTCCCCGCCCCCGTTCCAGTGGCCGAAGCCGGCTCGGTGGCGAGCCAACTGCCCGAAACGGCAACCGTCATGACGTGACGTCGAATGCGGGGACGGGACCACGAGGAAGGACGGCCGCCTGCTTCCTCCCGTCCGTCGGTCCCGCCCACTGGCCCGAGGGCGGAGACCGGCCCTCGCGCCGACCGAAGTGCGGCTTATCGGCGGCTGCGTGCCGAACTTCCTCAAGTGGATTTATCGATAAGCCCTGCTCTCAAGCCTCCTCGCGATAACGATTGCGGATCGGATCACCCGTCCGACGCGATCACCGGTAAGCGCGGTGCGCGGCCTCCTTAGGATGCCGGGCATGGCCACCGGGGCTCTCGGGGCCGGTGATTCTGCTGGTGGGACCGTGCCCCCCACGTCAACGGGTCCTGCTCGGAAGGGAATTCGGTGTTTGCTTCGTTCTCTGCGTGGTCCCTGCGCGGGCGTGGACCGGTCCGTCTCACCGCCGGGGCGGTGGTGTGCGGACTCGCCGTCACGGGAGTGATGGTGGCCGGTGCAGGACAGGCCGCGGCCGACGAGGCGACGCCGCGACAGGGCGGGGCGACGGCGACGATAGGCGGGCTGAAGACCTTCGGCGCGGCCGTCATACGGATGGACAGCGGGGACCAGCAGGTGTCCGCGGGCCTGTTCGAAATGTCCGTCGAGGGCGGCGGCATGCTCCAGACCTACTGCGTCGACATCCACACCCCCACGCAGAAGGACGCCAAGTACCACGAGGCTCCCTGGAGCAGCACCTCGCTCGGGGTCAACGACGACGCCGGACGGATCCGCTGGATCCTGCAGAACTCCTACCCCCAGGTGAACGATCTGGCGGCGCTCGCGAAGAAGGCGGGTGTGCGCGGCGCGCTCACCGAGCAGGACGCGGCGGCCGGCACGCAGGTCGCCATCTGGCGCTACGCCGACGACGTCACCGTGGACGCCGTCGACCCCCAGGCCGAGCAGCTCGCCGACTACCTGGAGAAGAGCGCGCGCGACCTGACGGAGCCGCGCGCCTCGCTGACCCTGCACCCGCCGGCCGTCTCCGGCCGTCCGGGTGAGCGGGTGGGGCCGGTGACGGTCCGCACGAACGCCCGCAGCGTGACGGTCGCCCCACAGGCGAGCGCCGCACAGGACGAGGTGCGTCTCGTCGACAAGAACGGTGAGCCCGTCACCGAGGCCGTCAACGGCAGCCAGGTCTTCTTCGACGTCCCCGAGGACGCGGCGCCCGGCACGGCTCGTCTGACCGCGCAGGCCTCCACGACCGTCCCAGTCGGCCGGGCGTTCGCCTCCGAGAGCCGCAGCCAGACCCAGATCCTGGCGGGTTCCAGCGAGTCGACGGTCTCGGCCACGGCGAGCGCCACGTGGGCGGAGGAGGGGGCCCTCCCGGCCGTCTCCGCGCGGGAGAACTGCGCGAAGGGCGGGGTGGACATCACCGCGTCCAACCGGGGGGACGCACCCTTCACCTTCGAGGTGGTAGGCCAGAAGCACACGGTCGCGGCGGGCGCGTCCCGCACGGTGACGGTCCCGCTGAGCGAGGACACGCCCTACGACTTCACCGTCACGGGGACCGACGGCTTCGAGCAGCGGTTCACCGGCATGCTCGACTGCCTGACCCGGGCCGCCGAGACGGGGACCACCGCGCAGACCTACCACGCCCCCAGCCCCACCCCGCTGGGCGGTGCCCCCGCCGACAACACCAACCTCGCGGCGACCGGCTCCTCCAGCGCCACCCCGTGGATCGCCGGTACGGCCATCGGGCTGGTCGTCCTCGGCGGCGCCGGCCTCGTCATCGCCCGCCGTCGCGAAACCCCGCCCGGGGACTGACCGGGGAGGGCCCCCGGCCCCGCCCCTCTCGCTGATCCCTGACGGTGCGGGCCCGCCACCGGCCGGGCGGGCCCGCCCCTCAGAACCCGGCCATGGACGCGTTGAGCACGCCGCCCAGCGCCCCGTAGGCGCTGCAGCGAAGCGTGTGCCGTGCCCTGCGGCGCCGCCCGAACGACACGGCGTAGGACAGGACGAAGAGACCACCGAGGACCACCGTCACGACGGGGCTGTAGACGAGGCATGTGAAGCACGGGATGCCGGTCCAGACGAGGATCGGCAGCAGCGAGCAGCGCAGGACCGTCCACAGCCCGATCCGGGCTCCGGGCGGGAGCAGGCCGTGGTGCCACACCTCGATGTGGTTCCTGGTCACACACGCCTCGGGTCGCATGCGGCCATCACACCACCGGTGGGGCGGCAGTCGTGCGGTGCCCCAGGAGGTCCGAGTGGTCCACGTGGTGCAAGTGGCCCCGGAGACAGATGGGTGGGCCGGCTACTCCGGTGCCGTGTCCGTCGCCTCGCGGCTGCGTGGAGGGACGGACAGCCGGGCGCCGAGGCTCAGGAGGCCGAGGGAGCCGAGGGCGAGGCCGTGCCGGAGCCATCTCGTGCCGCCCTCCCAGTCCCGCGACGGGCCGAGTGCCAGCCAGAAGGCGAGGGTGAAGGCGAGGAGGATGGTCGTCATGCCGGCGGCGCGGCGTAATGCGGGACTCATACCACCATGATCCCGAGGCCCCGCCTCCCTCCTCAAGGCGATTGCGGCGGGAGGGGCGTCATACGGCCAGGGCGCCGAACCAGGCGGAGGGCGGCGACGTCGGCGTCGGTGAGGCCCCTCACCGGCCCGTGAGCTTCCGACCGGCCCGTGGCCCTCCGACCGGCCGGAATCCGGCGGTCGACCACTCACCGTCACGGAAAGCTCACCGTCGACCTCGGTAAACCCGCAGGTCAGAGCGCCCGCGCTGAACGCGTTTCCTCCCAGGGGTGGCGGTGCGGCAAGATGGGGTGTATCTGCCCACTGCCTGATTTCAAGCTGCCGGACGGTTTCTCTTGGCTGAGTTCATTTACACCATGCGCAAGGCGCGTAAGGCGCACGGCGACAAGGTGATCCTCGACGACGTCACCCTGAGCTTCTACCCGGGGGCGAAGATCGGTGTCGTCGGCCCGAACGGTGCCGGTAAGTCGACCGTTCTGAAGATCATGGCCGGGTTGGAGCAGCCGTCGAACGGCGACGCCTTCCTCACCCCCGGTTACACCGTGGGCATCCTGCTGCAGGAGCCCCCGCTGAACGAGGAGAAGACCGTCCTGGAGAACGTCCAGGAGGGTGTCGCCGAGATCAAGGGCAAGCTGGACCGGTTCAACGAGATCGCCGAGCAGATGGCGACCGAGTACACCGACGAGCTCATGGACGAGATGGGCAAGCTGCAGGAGCAGCTCGACCACGCCAACGCCTGGGACCTCGACGCCCAGCTGGAGCAGGCCATGGACGCCCTGGGCTGCCCGCCCGGCGACTGGCCCGTCAGCAACCTCTCCGGTGGCGAGAAGCGCCGCGTCGCGCTGTGCAAGCTGTTGCTCGAGGCGCCCGACCTGCTGCTCCTCGACGAGCCCACCAACCACCTGGACGCCGAGTCCGTGAACTGGCTGGAGCAGCACCTCGCCAAGTACGAGGGCACCGTCGTCGCCGTCACTCACGACCGGTACTTCCTGGACAACGTGGCCGGCTGGATCTGCGAGGTCGACCGCGGCCGCCTGCACGGCTACGAGGGCAACTACTCCAAGTACCTCGAGACCAAGGCGGCCCGCCTCAAGGTCGAGGGCGCGAAGGACGCCAAGCGGCAGAAGCGCCTGAAGGACGAGTTGGAGTGGGTGCGGTCGAACGCCAAGGGGCGGCAGGCCAAGTCCAAGGCGCGTCTGGCGCGCTACGAGGAGATGGCCGCCGAGGCCGAGAAGATGCGGAAGCTGGACTTCGAGGAGATCCAGATCCCGCCGGGCCCCCGCCTGGGCAACGTCGTCGTCGAGGTCGAGAACCTCAGCAAGGGCTTCGGCGACAAGCTGCTCATCGACAACCTGAGCTTCACGCTGCCGCGCAACGGCATCGTCGGTGTCATCGGCCCCAACGGTGCCGGCAAGACGACGCTGTTCAAGATGATCCAGGGCATCGAGGAGCCCGACTCCGGGACCATCAAGGTCGGCGACACGGTCAAGATCTCCTACGTCGACCAGAACCGCGCCAACATCGACCCGAAGAAGACCCTGTGGGCCGTCGTCTCCGACGAGCTGGACTACATCAACGTGGGCCAGGTCGAGATGCCGTCGCGTGCCTACGTGTCGGCGTTCGGGTTCAAGGGCCCCGACCAGCAGAAGCCGGCCGGCGTCCTGTCCGGCGGTGAGCGCAACCGCCTGAACCTGGCGCTCACCCTCAAGCAGGGCGGCAACCTGCTGCTCCTCGACGAGCCGACCAACGACCTGGACGTCGAGACCCTCAGCAGCCTGGAGAACGCCCTGCTGGAGTTCCCCGGCTGCGCCGTGGTCATCTCCCACGACCGGTGGTTCCTGGACCGCGTCGCCACGCACATCCTCGCCTACGAGGGCGAGTCGAAGTGGTTCTGGTTCGAGGGCAACTTCGAGTCCTACGAGAAGAACAAGATCGAGCGGCTCGGCCCGGACGCCGCGCGTCCGCACCGCGCCACCTACAAGAAGCTGACCCGGGGCTGATCGGTCTTGCGGCACATCTACCGCTGCCCGCTGCGCTGGGCGGACATGGACGCGTACGGCCACGTCAACAACGTGGTGTTCCTCCGCTACCTGGAGGAGGCCCGTATCGATTTCCTGTTCCGCCCGGAGAAGGACTTCCAGCAGGGGTCCGTGGTGGCACGCCATGAGATCGACTACAAGCGGCAGCTCGTCCACCGGCACACGCCGGTGGACATCGAGCTGTGGGTCACCGAGATACGGGCGGCGTCCTTCACCCTCACCTACGAGGTGAAGGACGACGACCTCGTCTACGTCCGCGCGTCGACGGTGATCGTGCCGTTCGACTTCGCGGCGCAGCGCCCGCGCCGCCTCACCGAGGAGGAGCGGGAGTTCCTGCGCGAGTACACGGACGACGTCGAGGAGGAGGCCGTCGCGGCATGACGGCACTCCAGCTCGCCGACGAGAGGGAGGCGGCGGACCTCGCGGCCTTCCTCTCCCGGCTGCTCCACTACGACCGTGCGGCGGCGGTCCGGCTCCAGGCGGCCGGCACCGCCCTCGCCGTCTTCGGGCGGCCCCCGTCCTTCGAGGTGCTGGCGATCCGCGCGGTGCGGCTGGCCAAGCCGTACGAGAACGGGCTCGACGTCACGCTCGACGTGACCGTGTCCGCCGGTGAGCTGCTGGAGTCGCTGGACGAGACGGCCGCCACGGCGAACGTCCCGGCCGCCGTGACCGGCCCGCCCTGGGCCGGGGTGCTGCCGCCCCGCCGGGGCTGGCGGGCCGCCGAACCGGGGCTGCCGGAACCGGACGCCCTGCGCGCGCTCGTCTCCGCCGCGGTCGCGGAATTCCGTACGCGGACAGGGGAGTTGGCGCCCGAGGCGCGGACCCGTGCCCAACTCGACACGATCGGACGGGACATCTGGTCCCGCACGGTCGGGGACACCGGCCTGCCGGTCCGTGCCGTGCACGCCGCCCAGTCGCTGGGCTTCCTCCGCGGCACCGCACCCGCCGCCCTCCTCGCCTCGGGCGCCTGGCTGCGCCTGCGGACCCCGTACGGGTCGATCGCCGTACGGAGCGCGGGACTCGGCGTGGGACTGGGACTCAGCGTGCGCTGAGCGGGCCCAGGCCCACGCCCAGGCCCACGCCCAGGGTCCCGGCCCGCCGGCGTACGGATCCGGTGCCGATCTCCCGTTCCCGGGCGCCCGGATCCGGTGCCGGCCTCCGTTCCCGGTCCATGGGTCTCCCCGGGTCGCCCCGGGCGTCGACGGGTCCCGCCTCTACCGACGAGGCTCACCTCGCGCGACGAGCGCTGCCCCGGCCGATGAGTCCGGGCCCGGCCGGCGGTCATAGTCGGCGACAGGCGGTTCGAACCAAAGCAGGGAGCAGCACGTGGTGATCGTCGCGGGGCACATCGTCGTGGACCCTCAGCAGCGTGAGGCGTATCTGGCCGGCTGTGTGACCGTCGTCGAGCAGGCCCGGCGCGCGCCGGGCTGTCTCGACTTCGCCGTCACCGCGGACCTGGTGGACGCCGGGCGGGTCAACGTCTTCGAGCGGTGGGAGACGCAGGCGGACGTCGAGGCGTTCCGGGGCGGTGGCCCCGGCGACGAGCAGGGCGCGGCGATCCTCGCCGCGGCGGTGGCCGAGTACGACGTCGCTGAGGTGCGGCCCCTCACCTGAGCGGTGCGCTCAGCCGTGGTCGCTGTCGTCGGGGCGGACGGCGATGTGGTCGGGCTCCAGTTCCAGGGCCACGCGGTCGCGCATGCCCAGGGCCTGCGTGTACTCGGCGGGCAGCTGGAGGCGGCCGGCGCGGTCGAGCATCGCGTACTCGCGGGCGACCAGGGTCTCGTGACCGGTGGCCTCGTCGACCTCGCTGCGGCGCAGCACCTCGGTGGAGGTGCGGCCGTCGCGGATGGCGACCGTGCGGCGGACCTCGCTCGCGACGGCCTGGTCGTGGGTCACGATGACGATGGTGGTGCCGAGCCGCTCGTTCGCCGTCCGGAACGCGGCGAAGATCTGCTCGGCGGTGTGCGAGTCGAGTTCGCCGGTCGGCTCGTCGGCGAGCAGCACCGACGGCTCGTTGGCCAGGGCCACGGCGATGGCGACGCGCTGCTGCTGGCCGCCGGACATCTCGTGCGGGCGGCGGTCGCGGCAGTCGGCGACCTCCAGCAGGTCGAGGAGTTCCAGGGCGCGTTCGGCGCTCGCGCGGCGCGCGGCCCGGCCGCGTCCGCCCCGCAGCCGCATGGGCAGCGCCACGTTCTGGGCGGAGGTCAGGTACGGCAGCAGGTTCCGCGCGGTCTGCTGCCAGACGAAGCCGACGACCTCCCGCCGGTAGGCGAGGCGGTCCTTCGCGGTCATGGTGAGCAGGTCCCGTCCGGCGACCCGGGCCGCTCCCGCGGTGGGGGTGTCCAGCCCGGCGAGGATGTTCATCAGGGTGGACTTGCCGCTGCCGGAGGCGCCCACCAGGGCCATCAACTCGCCCTCGCGCACCAGGAGGTCGAGGCCCTGGAGTGCCTGGACCTCCACGCCGTCGGCGGTGAAGACCCGGACCAGGCGGTCGCAGGTGATCAGCGCGTCGTGGCCGAAGGCCGGATGGTTCCGGTCGGCCGAGACGCGACGCGCCAGATCGGCCAGCGTGGGGTGAGTGGTCATCGGCGGTCTCCTGGACGAGGCGAATCCTCGGGACGAGGCGGGTCCTCGGGACGAGGCGGGTCCTCGGGACGACGGCGGTCTCCTGGGCGACATGGATCCCCTGGACGAAGGGGGTCTTCTGAAGGGTCTTCTGAACGAGGCGGGTCCCCTGGGCCAAGGCGGTCTCCTGGACCCCAGGACCGCCGCACGTCCCCGGAAGGCGCCGCCTTCAGACGGACGTCGTCCCCGGGGGCGGCCAGTGCCCGGGCGGGCGGGGTCATCGCGCGTCCCCCGCTCTCAGCTCGCGCACCGAACTCCTGCGGCCCGTCCACCATGCCTGGCCGACGGCGATGCCGAGGGTGAGGGCGACCACCACCAGAGCCGGGACGAGCAGCGACACCGGGTCGGTGCGCAGGGCGGCGCGGGCGGGGGAGGAGACGGTGCCGGGGACGGCCATGGTCGTCAGGTCGATGCCGGGGGCGAGCAGCCGGACGGTGGCCCACGCCGTGAGGGTGCCGCCGACCGCCGCGAGGAGGGCCTGCGGGAGGGACTCCAGGACGAGCAGGCGGCGGCCCTGGGCGCGGGTGAGGCCCATGGTGCGCAACCGGGCCAGCAGGGCGGAGCGTTCGGGCGCCGCGCGCACCAGGGTGAGCAGCAGGGCGAGGACGGCGTATCCGGCGCCCGCGGCCACCGCGGTGGCGTAGACGCGTTCGGCGCCGGCCTGGAGAGGGGAGTCGACGTAGGTGGCGCGTTCGTCGGCGCGGACCTGGACGGGGGCCGTGTCGCCCACCGTCCGGCGCAGCGCGGCACCGTCGAGGTCGTCGCCGGTCACGAGGAGCGCGGTGGGCCGGGCGGCGCGGGTGCTGAGCCCGGCCCGGTCCACGACCAGGAAGTGGTCGCCGGCGACGGCCGGGGTCCGCTCCCGGACCTGGGTGATCCGCAGGGTGACGGTGCTGCCGTCCTCCATGCGGATCGGGAACGGACGGGTGCCGAGCCGCTCGGCGACCTTGGGCGATGCCACCGCCGGCAACGGGCCGGCCGCCTCCGCCCCGCCGTCGCCCGGGGCCGGGGCACCCGCCGGGTCGGCGGCCGCAGGAGCCCCGGTCCCGC
>NZ_JAAGMD010000250.1 GCF_010548465.1 Streptomyces sp. SID14436
CCGGCGGGCGCGGCGGGCCGGTCCGGTACGTCAGGAGGCTCCGAAGGATTCGAGGGATCCGAGGGCTCCGAAGGCTTCTGGGGCACCGCTCCGGCGACGCCGACCGAGCGGCGGCTCGCGGCGATCTGGTCGGCCCTGCTTCCGGTGACCTCCGTCGGCCGGGACGACGACTTCTTCGACCTGGGCGGCGATTCCCTGCTCGTCCTTCAGGTGTTCGACCGGCTCGCCGAGGACGGACGCCCGCTCCCCCGGCCGACCGTGATCTACCGTCACCGCACCCTGGCGGCCCTGGCGTCGGCCGTCGACGCCGCCGCCGGACCACCGGAAGCGGCGGGAGTACCGCCGGCGGCCCGGGTGCCCACGCCGGGCGACGAGCCGGCCGGCCACTCCGGGCCCTTCCCGGTCACTCCGGGCCAGCGCGGGTTCCTGCTGGCCGAGGCGATGTCGCCGGGCGCCGGCACGTGGCTGGCGCGGCTGCGGCTGTCCGGTCCGCTCGACCCGGACCTCTTCCAGCGGGCGGTGGACCTGCTCGTGGAGCGCCACGGCATGCTGCGCACGGTCTTCCCGGCCGGTGCCCGGCCCCCGGTCCAGCAGGAACTCCCCAACTCCCTGCGCCTGCCGGTGCAGTTCGAGACGGTCACCGGACGCGACGCGGTCGACGAACGGGCGGCGGCCGAGTCGCGACGGCGCATGGACACGTGGGCGTGGCCGCTCATACGGCTGCGGGTGCTCACCCTCGCTCCCCGGGAGCACGTGCTGCTGGTGCACGCGCACCATGTGATCGCGGACGGGTACAGCGCCGCGCTGCTGATGCGGGAGCTGACGGAGGTCTACGACCGGCTGACCCGGGGTGAGACACCCCTGCCGGATCCGCTGCGTGCCGACTTCCGGGACCACGTCCTGTCGGCCCACCCCCCGGCCGGCACCGGCACCAGCACCGACACCGGCCTGCCGGCCGGCACGGCGGCGGTCCCCGCCGAGGGGGCCGCCCCGTACCGGCCGCCGGTGCTGCGTACCCCCGCGCGGGGCGCCGCCGACCCGGGCTCCGCTGACCGGGACTTCCACGCCACGGAGTTCACGCTCGACGCGTCCGTGACGACGGTGCTGCGCAAGCTGGCCTCGGACGCGCGGACCACGCTCCACGTACCGCTGCTGACGGCCTACCACCAGGAGCTGGCGGTGCTGACCGGCAGAGGGGATCTGGTCGTCGGCCTGGCGGTGAGCGGCCGGGACGACCGGGCGGTGCCCGGCGTGCACCGTGTGTTCGGTCCGTTCGCCTCCGCCGTGCCGGTACGGCCCGCCGCGTCGCCGGACCGGCCGCTCCCTGACCCCGACTTCGGCCGCGCTCTGCGCCGGGTCGCGGCGGCCGCCGAGGAGGCCCGCGCCTCTGAGGGCGCCCCGGCGCAGCGCCACCCCGACGGGCTGCCCGTGACCGCGCAGTTCTTCTTCACCTTCCTGGACTTCGCGGCGCTCGCCCCGGCCGGGGACGGCGCGCTGCGGGTGTCGTGGGACGCCGGGGACGGAGCGTCGGCGTTCCTGCCGCCGTCGTCGGCGACGGATGTGTTCATGGCCGTACGTCCGGAGGCGGACGGGCTGCGCGTGACCGTCCGCGGCTCCGGGGCGGCGTTCTCGGCGGGCGCGCTGGATACCTTCGCCCGCGCGGTGCGCGACCGT
>NZ_JAAGMD010000280.1 GCF_010548465.1 Streptomyces sp. SID14436
CCCGCGACCTGCCCGCCCGGCAGGCCCGGCACGACCTGGTCACCGGGCAGGTGCGCCTGGGCACCACCGCCGACGACGCCCGCAACCCGTACGTCTACCGCGGCAGCGGCCTCGCCCTCGGCCCCGACCTGCTCGGCACGTCCCTCCTCGCCGTCGGACCGGCCGGCTCCGGCAAGACCGGCGCCGTGGTGCGCCCGGTCGCCGAGTCGCTGTGCCTGCACGCGCTGGCCGGGCGGGCCGCCGTGGTGGTCGTCGGCGCGGCGGGAGCCGGACTCGGCCCGGCCGACGCCTACGACGTCGTCGTGCGCATCGGCAACCCCGACTCGGTGTACGACCTCGACCTGTACGGCGGCACCACCGACCCCGACGAGGCCGCCGCCGTGCTCGCCGAAGGACTCGCCGGGGATCTGGCCGACCCGCACCCCGGCAGCGACAGCCGCCGCTCCACCACCGTCCTGGCCCAGCTGCTCGGACCGTTCCGCGCCGTCCACGGCCGGTTCCCCTCCGTCCCCGAACTGCGGCAGCTGCTCGACGGCGCCCCCGGGCCGCTGGCCGCGCTGCGCCAGGGCCTGACCGAGGCCGGGCAGGACTCACTGCTGCGCGAACTCGACGCCCGGGAACGGCAGATGGCGCACCCCGGCGACGTGGGCGGGGTGCTCGCCGACCGGGTGGCGCTGCTGGACCGGCCCGCCTTCGCCGGGTTCTTCGACACCTCCGGGCAGTCCCGGCCGTTCTCGTTGCAGGCGCTGGACCACCCGGTGCGGGTGCGGATCGACCTGCCCGAGCGCGGACACGCGGACGCCTCCCGGATGCTGGCCCGGCTCGTCCTCGCGCAGTTCACCGCGAGCGTGACGGTGCGTGAGGACCGCTCCCTGTTCGCCTGCCTGGTGCTGGACGACGCCACCGGGCTGGTGACCCCGGAGTCCGTGCGCGGCATCCAGCGGCTGCGCTCGGCCAACGCCGGGGCCGTGCTGACCCTGCGCACCCTGGACGACGTGCCCCGGCCGCTGCGCGGCCCGCTGCTCGGGGCCATCGGGTGCAGGATGGCGCTGGCCGGACTGACCCCGTGGGACGGACAGGACTTCGCCGAGGTGTGGGGCAAGGAGTGGACCGAGACGCGGGACGTCACCGACCGGCAGATCATCGCCGAGAGCGCGGCCGGCAAGGCCTGGCACGGCCTGCGCCGGGCGATCACCGGCCGGGCGCCGACCGCGCGGGCGGTCACCGTCCGGCAGGTCGAGCGGGAACGGTGGTCGGCGTCCGAGCTGGCCCACGCGGTGCCGCCGGGGCACGCGGTGCTGTCCCTGACCGACGTCCGGGGTGAACACGCGCCGCCGCTGCTGGTCGACCTGCGGGGGTGAGTCCCCGGTCCGGACAGCCGGACCACCGTACAGTGAGGCAGAATCACCACAGGACGTTCATACAAGGCGGCCAAAAGATCACCGTTCTTCCTCACTGACGCAGACCCGAAGGCACAAGGCCCCATGCCCCTGACGCTCGCCTCGCTCGTGCACCACACCGCGCTGAAGCTGACCGTGCGCGCGGGCGAGGACCGCCTCGACGTGCCCGTGCGCTGGGCGCACGCCAGCGAGCTCGCCGACCCGGTGCCCTACATGGAGGGCGGGGAGCTGCTGCTGATCACCGCCCTCAAGCTGGACGCGGAGAACCCCGACGCGATGCGCCGCTACGTGAAGCGGCTGGCCGGGGCCGGGGTCGTCGGGCTGGGCTTCGCCGTCGGCGTCCACTACGAGGACATCCCCGCCGCGCTCGTCGAAGCGGCCCGCGAGGAGGGCCTGCCCCTGCTGGAGGTGCCGCGCCGCACCCCCTTCCTCGCGATCAGCAAGGCCGTCTCCGCCGCCATCGCCGCCGACCAGTACCGCGCGGTCACCGCCGGGTTCGCCGCCCAACGGGAACTGACCCGGCACGCGCTCAGCGACGGACCCGAGGGACTGCTCACCGCCCTCGCCGCCCAGGTCGACGGGTGGGCGGCGCTCTACGACGCCAGCGGCGCCGTCGTCGGCACGGCACCCGAGTGGGCGGGCCGGCGTGCCGCGCGGCTGACCGCCGACGTGCAGCGGCTGCGCGAACGTCCCGCGCCCGCCTCCTCCGTCGTCGCCGGCCCCGAGGACGAGGACCGGGTCGAACTGCACTCCCTCGGCACCGGCCGGCGCCCCCGCGCCGCCCTCGCCGTCGGCACGGCCGCCGCCCTCGGCACCGCCGAGCGGTACGCCCTCCACTCGGCGATCGCCCTGCTCACCCTCACCACGGAACGCTCCCGCTCCCTGCACGCCGCCGAGCAGCGCATCGGCGCCGCCGTCCTGCGCATGCTGCTCGCCGGGCAGCCCGACCACGCCCGCGCGGTGGCCGGCGACCTGTACGGGGGACTGCTGGACGCGCCGTTCCGGATCATCGTCGCCGAGACGGGGCCGGCGTCCGGCGCCCGTGACCGCGGCGAGGCCGACCCCGACGCCCTCGGGGCCCTCACCGAGGCCGTGGAATCCGCCGCCGCCCGCTCCGGCGAGGCGGTCCTCGTGGTACCCGAGGGGGACCGGCTGGTGG
>NZ_JAAGMD010000309.1 GCF_010548465.1 Streptomyces sp. SID14436
ACCAGACCTCGTCGGTGTGCCCGAGAGCGGTCAGCAGCACCACGAGCGGCCCCTGTCCGCCCGCCCGGTAGCGGACGCGCGACCCCGCGGCCCGTGCCTCCCGGCGGTCCATGGTCCCGGCCAGCCGGGCCGCCCGCGCCGACCGGACCGCGGACCGCCGGTCCAGCCGTCGCCGCCACCCGGCCCAGTCGTCCCCGTCCTCGCCGTCGCACTGTCGGCCGTCCGAGCCGTCGGGGCCGGGACGGCGCAGGTCCAGCAGGCGGTCCACGGCCGTGAACTCCTCCCGGTCCGCCGCCCGCAGCGTCGCACCGAAGGCGGCACGCACCGCCTCCCCGGCCCCCGCGGGCGGACCGGCCGCCCGCAGCGGACGGCCGGCGAAGTAGTCGGGCGCCTTCCGCGTCACCTCCGTGAACGTCCGGTGCACGGCGGACAGGAACGCCTCCAGCGTCTCGGGCATGCCAGGGTCCTCCCCCTCCTCGGCCGCCCTCCGAGCATGATCGGGCGCCCGCACGGGTGCCGCTCAGTAGTGAGCGGCACCCCGCGCCGCGCGCCGGTTCGCTGTGGGGGTCACCGAGTGGAAGGGCGTCGCGGAATGGTCGCGTACGAGACACTGGAACAGATCCTGCGTGCCCAGCTGCCCGCGCTGGAGCACGAACCCGAAGTGCCCAAGGACCTGCCCCTGGCCGCCGTCGGACTCGACTCGGTCGCCACGGTCGTGCTGATGGACACCCTCGAGGACATCCTCGGCGTGACCTTCCCCGACCACACGATCGCCCCCGCCACCTTCCGCACACCGGGCTCGCTGTGGGCGGTCCTGGACCAGCTGGCGAACGGCTGACGGACGATGGGTGCCGACGGCGGTCCCCTGCTGGACCAGTGGTTCGACCGGGGCCGCTCCCTGGCCCCCGACGGCCCCGCCCTGTGCGCGGGCGGACGGACCCTCACCTACGACGCGCTGGACCGCGAGGTGTCCGCGCTCGCCGGCCCGCTCGCCGCCGACGGCCGCCGCCGCGTCGGCATCCTCGCGGCCCGC
>NZ_JAAGMD010000338.1 GCF_010548465.1 Streptomyces sp. SID14436
CCCGGCTCCGGTGCCGTCGGGCGGCGGCGGGCTCGACCCGCGCGTGCTCTGGCCGAACATCCTGGAAGCGGTGAAGAACCGCCGCCGGTTCACCTGGATCCTGCTCAGCCAGAACGCCCAGGTGACCGGCTTCGACGGCACCACCCTGCAGATCGGCTTCGTCAACGCGGGCGCCCGCGACAACTTCCTCAGCAGCGGCAGCGAGGACGTGCTGCGCCAGGCGCTGGGCGAGC
>NZ_JAAGMD010000360.1 GCF_010548465.1 Streptomyces sp. SID14436
CGCACCCGCCCCGGCCACCACCCCGGTCGCCGGGTGGACGAGCAGCACCAGCCCGTACAGCACGCCCAGGCCCGCGCCCCGGTCAGCCCCCACGCCCAGAAGGTCAGCCCGGCCGCGAGCACCGACGGGTACGGCAGCGTGGACGCCGGCCCCGGACCGCCGCTCCACCCTCCCGCCTGCGCGCCCCACAGCAGCGTCACCCCGGCCAGCGCCAGGACCGGTGCCCGGCGGCGCGGGCTCAGCACCCGGACGAAACGCCCCAGCCCGGCCAGCAGCACCAGCAGGTTCAGCGGCCCGGCGAGCCGCAGCACCTCCCGCCCGCCCAGCTCCGTCACCCGGGCGAACACCGCCTGGGCCAGGGCGTAGGGCGTGTAGGCGGGGCTGCCCGCGCCCGGCAGGTCGGCCGTCGGGTGCCGCGGGTGGAGCAGGTCGTCCCGCAGGCGCTCGATCGCCGCCGCGTGCAGCCCGGCGTCGCAGCACAGCGGCACCGCCCAGAACGCCAGGGACAGCGCGAGCCAGCACAGCAGACCGGCGAGCTGGTACGGCGTGGGGCGCCACCGGCCGCCGCCGCGCAGCGCCGTGGCGCCGGTCAGGGCACGCCGGACCGGGGTGTCGGCGCTCACCGGCGGACGTGGGGCGGTCGGGACGACGGGGGCATTCGCCGTATGTTCCCGCCCGGCCCGGCCACGTGACCGGGTGTCACCTCATCGGATCAGTGCCCCGGCGCGGGCGCTCCGGGGCCGGGGCGCCGGCCGGGAC
>NZ_JAAGMD010000386.1 GCF_010548465.1 Streptomyces sp. SID14436
GCGCTGCTGTTCGCTGTGCAGGGCGAGCAGGGCGCAGGCGGTGAGCACCAGTTGCCGGTCGGCGCCGCGCATGGGGCGGGGACAGCCGGTCGCCATGAACCCGGTGAGCCGGCCCCGGCCGGCCAGGGGGTGCAGGACGACGTCCTCGTCGTCGAGCGGGAAGGTCGCCGAGGCGTGCGGTCCGGCGACCCGGAGGCGGGCGACCTCGGCCGCGACCCGGCG
>NZ_JAAGMD010000408.1 GCF_010548465.1 Streptomyces sp. SID14436
GTCGGTGGCGGTGCGGGCCCGGCCGTCGCCGCGGTCCAGGCGGGCCACGGGCCGGTCCCCGGCCAGCACGCGGGTCTTCTCCGGCAGCGGCCCGGCGAGCGGCAGGGGGACGATCTCGACCCAGGGCCGCAGGAGCCGTTTCAGTTCGCGGCTGGCCGGGTCGCCGCCCAGCGCGGTGACGAGGGTGACCTCGCGGCCGTCGCGGGCGGCGAGGTAGGCGGTGAGGGCGGCGCCGCCGGGCCGGGTCGTCTCCGCGCAGTCGTCGACGACGGGGACGGGCGCGTCGGGGGCGAGCCGGTCGGAGCGGCCGGTGAGGTCGCGGTCGAGCAGGGCGTCGCCGACGACCAGCAGGGGGGACTTGACGCCGGTGTCGCTCATGACGTCCTCCGTCCGCCGGTGGTGTCCTCCCGCCACCGCCCGCTCTCCAGCGCCGCGTCGAAGGCGGCGCACACCATGTGGACGGCCACCAGGTGGAGTTCCTGGACGGTGGCGGCCCGCGGGGCCTCCACGCACAGGGACTCGTCGCTGCCCGCCATCAGCGGGTTGGGGGCGGGCCCGGTGAGGGCCCACACCCTGAGGCCGGCCGCGCGGGCGGCGTCGGCGGCGGACAGCAGGTTGGCGCTGGCGCCGCTGGTGGACAGCAGCATCAGCACGTCGCCGGGCCGGCCGTGCGCGCGGACCTGGCGGGCGAAGACGGCGTCGACGCCGTAGTCGTTGGCGATGGCGGTGGTGCTGGAGGTGTCGGCGTGCAGGGCGATCGCGGAGAAGGCGGGCCGGTCGTCGCGGTAGCGGCCGACGAGTTCGGCGGTCAGGTGCTGGGCCTGGGCCGCGCTGCCGCCGTTGCCGGCGGCCAGCAGCCGACCGCCCGCGGTGAGCACCTCGGCGAGGCGTTCGCCCCACCGCGCGGTGACGGGCGCGCCGGCGCGGAACGCCACGAGGGCGTCGGCGAGGGCGTCGCAGTGCCCGGTGACGGGGGGATGCACGGTCATCAGGCCACCTCCTTCGGAAGCGCGTGTGCGGCGAGGACCTGGCGGTGGACGTGCTCGACGCCGTCGGCGACGCGCTGCCAGGTGTAGTGGTCGAGGACGCGGGCGCGTCCGGCGGCCCCGTACGCGCGTCGGGTGGCGTCGTCGGCGAGGAGGCCGCGCACCGCGGCGGCGACCGCCTCGGGGTCGCCGGGGGCGACGAGCCGTCCGGTGGTGCCGTCGGCGACGCTGTCGCGGTGACCGCCGACGTCGGTGGCGACGACGGGGACGCCGCAGGCCATGGCCTCCAGCGGGACGATGCCGAACGGCTCGTAGGCGGGGGTGCACAGCACCAGGTCGGCGCTGCACAGCAGGGCGGGCATGTCGGCGGGGTCGACCGCGCCGAGCATCCGCACCCGGTCGGCGACGCCGGCGCGGTGGGCGAGGTGCCACAGCCGCCGGGCCTCCTGGTCGTGGTCGAGCCGGGCGGCGGCGGGGCCGCCCGCGACGACGAGTTCGGCGTCCGGGACCCGGGTCAGGGCGCGCACGGCGAGGTCGTAGCCCTTGCGGCGGACCAGCCGGCCGCAGGCCAGCAGC
>NZ_JAAGMD010000441.1 GCF_010548465.1 Streptomyces sp. SID14436
TCGCCGCCGGGCCCCGCCGCCCACCCCTCCACGGCGCCGGCCCCGCGCCGCAGCAGACGGGCACCGCCCGTGAGGTTGCCCCGGGCCGCGTGGGTCAGGCCCACGGCGAGCTGGGCGAGCCCCCGCCACAGCTCCCGCTCCTCGTCCGGGCCCGACTTCCAGGCGTCCTCGAACACCTCGTGCGCGTGGAAGGGCTTGCCCTCGTCGAGCAGCCGCTGCGCCTCGGCGACACTCTGCGCGGGGGGCCGCACGACGCCCTCGGGCTGCCGCGGCACGCCCTCCGCACCGTACGGCAGGGGCCGTCCGAGCCCGTCACGAGGCCGGGCGTTGCGCGCCCTGCCCTCGCTGTCGCGGTCCCGCGCGGCGTCCGCCCGGCCCGTCACCGGGACACCCACGCCGTTCGTCCCGTCCGCTCCGTCCATGCTGCCCATCATGCCCATGCACCGATTGTCCCCCGCCGGTCCCCGCTTCGGCCGGGGCCCCGGTGTGCGGTAAGGTGCTGTCCGCGCGATCACGTGGTGGTGACACCGGGTGGCGCGCACCGGGACGTGGCGCAGCTTGGTAGCGCACTTGACTGGGGGTCAAGGGGTCGCAGGTTCAAATCCTGTCGTCCCGACGCAAAAGCCCTGGTGGGTTCAGGATGCTCACCGGGGCTTCGTCGTGTCCGGGGGCCGGTTCACGGAGCGATGTCGCGGAGATAGTGGACGAGGGTGACCTCCTGCCCGGACGGGGCGAGGCCGCGGGTCGTTTCGCCTCTGCTGAAGCCCGCCTGTTCGAGGACACGCTGAGACGCCCGGTTCTCGGGCAGAGTGCGAGCCGTGAGCCGGACGAGGCCGCTGCGCCTGGCGAACTCGATGCCGAGACCGAGCGCGGCCCGGGCCACGCCCTCGCCGCGGTGATCCGGGTGCACCCAGAAGCCGACCTCGACGGAGTCCTGTTCCGCACCGAAGAGCACGAGGCTCCCGGCGAAGGCGTCCGTGGCGGGGTCGGCGACGGTGAGAACCGCGAGGTCACCGCGTTCCAGGCCGTCCCGGATCGCCCCTTGGACCAGTGCGGTCACGGACGCCTCGGTGTACTCGGGCTCGGGCAGGTGCGCGTACCGGCGGACCGCCGGGTCGGTGGTGCCGGAAGCGTAGGCGCTTGCGTCCTCCGGACGCATCGCGCGCAGGACCGCCCGGCTGCCGCGAAGCGGGAGAGATCTGGAATCCAGCATGCCGCAAAACTAACATAGTTCGGATAGAGTGGGGGTCGTGAGCTACTGGGAGCACCGCAAGCCCGTCCGGCGAGCCCGCGCCGTGGATGTGCGCGACATCGCCCGCGTCGCGGTCGATCTGCTCGACGGGGGCGGACTGCGCGCCCTGACGGTGCGCGCGGTCGCCCTTCGTCTGGACGTGGCCCCCGCCAGCCTGTACTCGCGCATCGCATCGGTGGACGACCTCTACGACCTCGCACTCGACGACGCCCTCGGCCAGGACTCCGAGACGCAAC
>NZ_JAAGMD010000464.1 GCF_010548465.1 Streptomyces sp. SID14436
GCCCAGCCGGCTCCGGCCCCGCTGCTGATCGCCTGCGCGCTCGGCATCGAGCAGTTCGCCCTGCGCCGGCGCGGCAGCGGCGGGGCGGGCGGGCCGGTCACCGTGCTGCGCACCGGCATGGGGCCGCTCGCCGCCGAGCGCTCGGTGTCCCGGGTGCTCGACGGGCCGGCCCTGCGCGACGCCGCCGTGCTGGCCACCGGGTTCTGCGCCGGACTCGCGCCCGGCATGCACCCCGGCGACCTCGTCGTCGCCGAGGAGACCCGCGACCCCCGCGGCTCCGTCCCCTGCGTGGGGACGGAGCTGCTGGTCAAGGAGCTGCTGCGGACCGTCCCCGGACGCACCGTGCACACCGGCCCGCTCACCGGCTCCGACCACGTCGTCCGCGGACCCGAGCGGGCCGACCTGCTCGCGACCGGCGCGATCGCGGCGGACATGGAGTCGGCGGCCACGCTTCTGAGCGCCGTCCGCGCGGGCGCGCGCCCGGTTGCGGCCGTCCGGGTGGTCGTGGACGCTCCAGAACATGAACTGGTCCGGATCGGCACGGTGCGCGGTGGAATATCGGCTTTCCGCGTCCTTCGCTCCGTGCTTCCCGCATACCTCGAATGGCACCGTTCCCTGCTGCTCCCCCGGAGGTGAGCCAGATGGCCATGCCGCTGCGCCAGTCCATCAAGGTCGCTACATACCTGGCCGAACAGAAGCTCCGCAGGCGGGACAAGTTCCCGCTGATCGTCGAGCTGGAGCCCCTCTACGCCTGCAACCTCGCCTGTGAGGGCTGCGGCAAGATCCAGCACCCGGCGGGGGTGCTCAAGCAGCGCATGCCGGTCGCCCAGGCGGTGGGGGCGGTGCTGGAGTCCGGCGCCCCCATGGTGTCCATCGCCGGCGGCGAGCCGCTGATGCACCCTCAGATCGACGAGATCGTGCGCCAGTTGGTGTCCCGCCGGAAGTACGTGTTCCTGTGCACCAACGCCATGCTGCTGCGCAAGAAGATGGACAAGTTCACCCCGTCCCCCTACTTCGCGTTCGCGGTGCACATCGACGGGCTGCGGGAGCGGCACGACGAGTCCGTCGCGAAGGAGGGCGTGTTCGACGAGGCCGTGGCGGCCATCAAGGAGGCCAAGCGGCGCGGCTTCCGGGTCACCACCAACTCGACCTTCTTCAACACCGACACCCCCCAGACGGTCGTCGAGGTGCTCAACTACCTCAACGACGACCTCAAGGTCGACGAGATGATGATCTCGCCCGCCTACGCCTACGAGAAGGCGCCCGACCAGGAGCACTTCCTCGGCGTGGAGCAGACCCGGGAGCTGTTCAAGAAGGCGTTCGCCGGCGGCAACCGCAGGCGCTGGCGGCTGAACCACTCCCCGCTGTTCCTCGACTTCCTCGAGGGCAAGGTCGACTTCCCGTGCACCGCCTGGGCCATCCCCAACTACTCCCTGTTCGGCTGGCAGCGCCCCTGCTACCTGATGAGCGACGGCTACGTGCCGACGTACCGGGAGCTGATCGAGGACACCGACTGGGACAAGTACGGCCGCGGCAAGGACCCGCGCTGCGCCAACTGCATGGCGCACTGCGGCTACGAGCCCACCGCCGTCCTCGCCACCATGGGCTCCCTTAAGGAGTCGCTGCGCGCCATGCGCGAAACCGTCTCGTCGAACCGGGAGTGACGCCGTGACCGCAGTTTCCCTGGGGATGCCGGGGTCACCGGTGCGTCCCCTGGCCGAGCGCCGCAGGAGCCGCAGGATCCAGGTCGGGTCGGTGGCGGTCGGTGGTGACGCGCCGGTGTCGGTGCAG
This sequence comes from Streptomyces sp. SID14436, assembly GCF_010548465.1. Lineage (GTDB taxonomy): Bacteria > Actinomycetota > Actinomycetes > Streptomycetales > Streptomycetaceae > Streptomyces. The sequence goes on from NZ_JAAGMD010000464.1 coordinate 1,792, forward strand.
TCGATGACGACGACGCGGACGTCGGACATCGGGGCGACGCTGCAGCAGATCGCGGAGCTGACGGCGTCGGGGTGCCAGATCGTGCGGGTGGCGTGTCCGACGCAGGACGACGCGGACGCGCTGTCGGTGATCGCGGGCAAGTCGCAGATCCCGGTGATCGCGGACATTCATTTCCAGCCGAAGTACGTGTTCGCGGCGATCGAGGCCGGGTGCGCGGCGGTGCGGGTGAATCCGGGCAACATCAAGAAGTTCGACGATCAGGTCAAGGAGATCGCGCGGGCGGCGGGGGAGCGGGGCACGCCGATCCGGATCGGGGTGAACGCGGGGTCGCTGGACCGGCGGCTGCTGCAGAAGTACGGCAAGGCGACGCCGGAGGCGCTGGTGGAGTCGGCGCTGTGGGAGGCGTCGCTGTTCGAGGAGCACGGGTTCCGGGACATCAAGATCTCGGTGAAGCACAACGACCCGGTGGTGATGATCGAGGCGTACCGGCAGCTGGCGGAGCAGTGCGACTATCCGTTGCATCTGGGGGTGACGGAGGCGGGTCCGGCGTTCCAGGGGACGGTGAAGTCGGCGGTGGCGTTCGGTGCGTTGCTGTCGCAGGGGATCGGGGACACGATCCGGGTGTCGTTGTCGGCGCCGCCGGTGGAGGAGATCAAGGTCGGCAATCAGATCCTGGAGTCGCTGGGGCTGCGGCAGCGGGGTCTGGAGATCGTGTCGTGTCCGTCGTGCGGGCGGGCGCAGGTGGATGTGTACAAGCTGGCCGAGGAGGTCACGGCGGGTCTGACGGGGATGGACGTGCCGTTGCGGGTGGCGGTGATGGGCTGTGTCGTCAACGGTCCGGGTGAGGCCCGTGAGGCCGATCTGGGGGTGGCGTCGGGTAACGGCAAGGGGCAGATCTTCGTCAAGGGCGAGGTCATCAAGACGGTGCCGGAGTCGAAGATCGTGGAGACGCTGATCGAAGAGGCGATGCGGATCGCCGAACAGATG
>NZ_JAAGMD010000496.1 GCF_010548465.1 Streptomyces sp. SID14436
CCGCCGCGGAACGGCACGGCGCCACCGCCGTCCTGCTCGGGCACACGCGCGACGACCAGGCGGAGACCGTCCTGCTGGGCCTCGCCCGCGGGTCCGGGATCCGCTCCCTGTCCGGCATGGCCGCGGTCTCGGGGGCCGACGGCCGGTACCGCCGCCCCTTCCTCCAGCTCGACCGGCAGACCGCCCGCCGGGCCTGCATGGTCCAGTCCCTGCCCGTCTGGGACGACCCGCACAACGCCGACCCCGCCTTCACCCGCTCCCGGCTGCGCCACGAGGGCCTGCCCGCGCTGGAGAAGGCCCTCGGCAAGGGCGTGGTCGAGGCCCTCGCCCGGACGGCCCAGCTCTCCCGCGACGACGCCGACGCCCTCGACGCCTGGGCCTCCCGCGCCGAGGACGGCGTGCGGGACTCCGACGGCCGCCTGGAGTGCGCCGGGCTGCACGCCCTGCCGCCCGC
>NZ_JAAGMD010000049.1 GCF_010548465.1 Streptomyces sp. SID14436
ACCGCCGCGCGACTGCGGCACCTCGCCGGCCTCATCGGGCAGCCGCCGGGCCAGGCCGGCCTGCCGCGGTGACTGCGCGGGGACGGGCCGGCCGCCGCGGTGACTGCGCGGGGATACGTCGGCCACCGCGGCAACCCCCGCAGGACCACGCCGACCGCCGCGGCAACTGCGCAGGACCACCCCGACCACCGCCGCAACCCCGCAGGACCACGCCGACCACCGCCGCAACCCCGCAGGACCACGCCGACCGCCGCGGCGACTGCGCAGGACCACGCCGGCCAACCCCGGATAAATGCGTTGACGTGCGCCGAGGTGCCCTTGTTAGCCTGCGGGTTCTCGCTTCGTTCCGCTTCGCGCGGTGACCCTGAAGGGGTGTTTTATGACCCGGCCCGTGCCGAGTGCGCCTCGCCGCACCGCATAGTCGTCCGGCTGTCCGCCGGCCCTGTGCGGTGGCGCGTCTTCGTGCTCGCTTCCGCGCGCGTCAGCCTTCCCGCACGGCTCCCGTGAGCCGAGCCGTCGTACGCGCGCGGTTCCCCTCGGCGAGGCCGCTCGGCCTGCTCTTGCTGTCGTGACCGATTTTTCAGCAAGGAGCATTCCGGGTGTCCCAGAACAACGCCCACAACACTCTGAGGATCGCCACCTTCGCCTGCGCGTGGTGCGGTCTGACCGTGTCTGTCACCGCGTCCGACGGGCAGCAGCGCAACCACTGTCCGTCCTGCCTGCACTCCCGCCACGTCCTCGACCACGTCGAGGGCGGGCTGAGTGAGTGCCACGGGCGGATGTCCCCGATCGCCATCGCCGTGCTGCGCACCGGCGAATGGCGGGTGGTGCACCGCTGCGTGCGCTGCGACGAGCTGACCTCCAACCCCGTCTGCGCGGACGACAACCAGCTCGTCCTGATGCGCATGGCGGTACGGCCGCTCGCCCAACCGCCGTTCCCGCTCGAAGCGTTCGGCACGCTGTGACGGCGCGGGAAGAGGGACGACGACAGATGCCACGACGTACCCGCTCCGGTGCCGGGGACGGCCGTATGCGACGCGCCCAGCGGCCGAAGCGCGTCCCGCGCGGCCGGGACGGACGGCAGGCGGACGGATTCCGCTGCGCCGGCTGCCGCCTGGAGGTGTCCATGGACGCCCCGGGCACCGCGCACCGCAACCACTGTCCGAGCTGCCTGGTCAGCCTCCACGCCGACCGCAGGGTGCCCGGCGACCGGGCGTCCGACTGCCGCGGCCGGATGGAGGCGCTTGGGGTGTCGACCCGGCCGGACGGTGAGTGGATGCTCATCCACCAGTGCCGGTCCTGCGGCGAGCTCAGCGTCAACCGGATCGCCGGGGACGACAACGCGCTGGCTCTGGTCCGGCTGGCCGTGCGGCCGCTGACGGACAACGGTGTGGCTCATCGGGCACTGCTCACGCTGTGACCGTGAGGGCGGGGGAGGCGGGAACGGCCGTCGGCCGGGCACCCGGCTCCCCCGCCGTGTGCCCCGCTCCTCCCGGCCGACGGGGATCTTGACTACAAGTGATGGAATGCCTTCCGGGTGCAGACCGCGCACTTGGCGCACATTCCTTCATTCCTTGAATGCATAAGCCCGCCATTGTCCATATGACGGTCGGTCAAGGGAAGCCCGCGGCGCAGATCCGCGAAGAACCGTTCCCCCAGAGGAAAGGGCAGTGACACGAGGTTCACGACGTGCTGGTGTGCCTGCCGGTGACACACTGCCGTCAACTGCCTTGTCTCCAGGACTTGTATTCAACTTGCCACCACCCTAACCTCCAGGAAAGGCGAGGGAGCCGTTGTTTCCGTCTGCGCGGCGGGCGGAACAAGTGGGTCCCGATGATCCGATCTCGCGGGAAGGGACACCCGCCTCGTGGACTGGAATTCCGTCACTCTGCTCGCACTGGCCGTCTTCGGCTTTCTGGGACTGTGCGTCATGCTCGCCGTTTCCCTGCTCCGCCAGCTGCCCGAACTGTTCGAGGCCTGGCACAAGGCCAGACGCTCGTGGCGGGAACCGTCCGAACCGCCGGTCTCCCAGCGCTCGGCCCGTCCCGGGGGCGAGGACTGATCCGCCGAGGAGAGGTCTGATCCACCGAGGAAAGGACAGATCTCCCGAGGAGAGGACTGATCCGCCGCCGTGAGGCGCGGGCCGGGAAAGAAAGCGGCCGGAAAAGATGTCCCGCGGCGATGTCGAGAACGCGTGGTCCGCTCCGTCCTCGGGGTGAAGGCGACCCACAATGGGCGTCTGAGGACCGAGGAGACAGATCATGGCCAAGTACCTGCTGCTGAAGCACTACCGCGGTGCCCCGGCCCCGGCCAACGACGTGCCCATGGAGCAGTGGACGCCGGAGGAGATCTCGGCGCACATGCAGTACATGCACGACTTCGCGACCCGGCTGGAGCAGACCGGCGAGTTCGTCGACGCCCAGGCGCTGGCGCCCGAGGGCACCTGGGTCCGGTACGACGGTGAGGGGCGCCCGCCCGTGACCGACGGGCCGTTCGCCGAGACGAAGGACGTCATCGCCGGCTGGATGGTGATCGACGTCGACAGCTACGAGCGCGCCCTCGAACTGGCCGGGGAACTGTCGGCCGCCCCGGGGGCGGGCGGGAAGCCGATCCACGAGTGGCTGGAACTGCGCCCGTTCATGACCGCGCCGCCCACCATCTCGGAGTGACCGGAAGGAGGGGCCATGGACGAGGCCGCGCTCCGGGCCCTCACGCCGGGCGTCCTCGCCGCCCTCGTCCGCCGTGGAGCGGACTTCGCGGCGGCCGAGGACGCCGTGCAGGACGCGCTGGTCGAGGCGGTGCGCGTGTGGCCGGCCGACCCTCCGCGCGAGCCGAAGGGCTGGCTGGTCACGGTGGCCTGGCGGAAGTTCCTCGACGCCGCCCGCGCGGACACCGCCCGCCGGCGGCGCGAGGACCTCGTCGAGGAGGAACCGGCGCCGGGGCCGGTGCCCGCCGCGGACGACACGCTCCAGCTGTACTTCCTGTGCGCCCACCCCTCGCTGACCCCGTCGTCCGCGGTCGCGCTCACCCTGCGGGCCGTGGGCGGGCTCACCACGCGGCAGATCGCCCGGGCCTACCTGGTGCCCGAGGCGACCATGGCGCAGCGGATCAGCCGGGCCAAGCGCACCGTCTCCGGTGTGCGGTTCGACCGGCCCGGCGACGTCGCCACCGTGCTGCGGGTCCTGTACCTGGTGTTCAACGAGGGCTACTCCGGTGACGTCGACCTCGCCGCCGAGGCCATCCGGCTCACCCGGCAGCTCGCGGCCCAGGTCGACCACCCGGAGGTGGCGGGGCTGCTCGCCCTGATGCTGCTGCACCACGCCCGGCGCGCCGCCCGGACCGCGCCCGACGGCGCGCTGGTGCCGCTCGCCGAGCAGGACCGCGGCCGGTGGGACACGCGCATGATCGCGGAGGGTGTCGCGATCCTCCAGGCGGCCCTCGCCCGGGACCGGCTGGGCGAGTTCCAGGCCCAGGCCGCCGTCGCCGCCCTCCACGCGGACGCGCCCCGCGCCGAGGAGACGGACTGGGTGCAGATCGTCGAGTGGTACGACGAGCTCGTACGCCTGACCGACAATCCCGTCGTCCGGCTCAACCGTGCGGTCGCCGTCGGTGAGGCCGACGGACCGCGCGCCGGGCTGGCCGCGCTCGCGGAACTGGACGACTCGCTGCCGCGGCACACCGCCGTGGCGGCGTACCTCCACGAGCGGGACGGCGACCTCGCGCCGGCCGCGCGGCTGTACGCGGAGGCCGCCCGCATGGCGCCCGACCTGGCCGAACGCGACCATCTGACCCGCCGGGCGGCCCTGCTCAACACCCGTCTGCGCCGCTGAGGGCGGGCCCGGCCGGGGCCCGCTCCTCGGCGCCCGTTCCGCCGCCGCGCGGGTCCGTGCCGGGCTCCTTCCGCGCCGCCTGTGACCAACAAGCAACCGGATCGGCCTCACCACGGCGGCATGCCCGGGCGCATACTGGTGACAATGACTAAGCCAGGTGCATCGAAGCGTTATCTGCCCACCAGCCCCTTCAAGGCCCCGGTCGCGCCGCCACCCAAGCACTTCACGGTGGGCGATCAGGTCACACACGACATGTACGGTCTCGGCCGGGTACTCGGCATCGAGGACGGCATCGCGGCGCTCGTGGATTTCGGCTCGCGACAGGAGCGGATCCTCAGCCCGTACAACAAGATGACCAAGCTGTAGCGCGCTGCAGCGACGACGGCCGAGCCGTCACGCCGCGTACCGGGACATCGACGGGCGGCGACACCGCTGTGCCCGGTCACGGCACGCCCAGGCCCTTCGGGGGCCTGTACCGAATGGGAGACCCTTCATCGAATCGACCCTGCTCTTCTCCGATCCGGAGGGGACGCCCAGCAACGCCGTCGGGACCTCACCGGTGCCCGCCACGGACCCCTTCCAGGCCCCGGACCTGACGGACTTCCCGGCGGACTTCCCGGACGAGGAGGAGTTCTCGACCCCTCCGCCGGCGGCCCCGCGCTCCGGCGGACGACCGCGGGGACGGACGGGCCACGGCCGCACCGGTCGCACCGGCGGGAACGGCCGGAACGGCCGGAACGGCTCCTGAAGCCGTCCTCAGCGGCCCCACCGGCCCTACAGGCCCTACAGGCCAGTAGTGGCCCCACGGCCCCACCGGCCCCACAGGCCGTAGTGGCCCCAGCGGCCCCAGCCGCCCCAGCGGCCCGGACGGCGTCGCCGACGGGAACACCCCGGCGACCGGACCCGCCCACCCTTCCCCGTCGGCACCCCGACGGGCTCCCGGCCGGTCGTGTCCGTCGGCCGCCACGCCGACGGACACCCGGCACGGCGGACACCCGCGGCACGGCGGACACCCGGGACGGCGGGCGCGCCGGACGACGGCGCCCGCGCAGGCTCGGGTGAGCGAGCCCGGCCTCCCCCTCGACACGCCCGGAGCCCTCAGCCGCTCCCTTTCTCGCGTACCCGGGTACAGCTTCGCTGCCTCCGTACGGCCGGCGCGGCACGGACCGCACCAGGACGCCCGGAGCCGGGCCCGGGGCCGCCTTGCGTCCGCGGGTGCACCGCGTGGTGCGGCAAGGTGCGGTGCGATGCGGACGCAAGGCGGTGTCGTCCTGCGTCCTCCCTACGCGGCAGTGGTCCGGAGCTGACCCTGACCGTCCGTCACCACGTCACGCGGGCACGCGTGATCGGAGCACAGCGCGTCATGGGCCAGCGCCGACACGATGGCGGCCTGCGTACGCGTCTCCAGGCCGGTCTTCTCCACGATGTGCGCGATGTGTGCCTTCACCGTCCGTTCGGCGATTCCCAACTCCCTTGCCAGCTCTCGGTTCCCCACGCCCGTACCGAGCAGCAGGAGGACTTCCTTCTCCCGCTCGGTCAGGGCCTCCAGCCGTCGCACGCCGAACCCCGGGTCGTGGCCCGGGCTCCGATGCGGGCAGGCCGTACTGTCCTTACCGGACCGTTTGGTCATGGCGGTCCTTCCTGACCCTGCTCCTCCGGCAGACCCCCGTGGCCTGGAAGGGCAGTGATCGGGCTCCAACTTACCCAGCCGCACTGACGTGAGCGCGACACCCGCCCGTCCCGACACACGGCACAGCGACACCCCCGGAACCCGGCGGAGCAGCCGTCAACTGGGGTCCGTGGAAGCCGCTTTGACGTAGGTTGGTCGCACTGTTCACCGCTCAACGCGTAGGAGGCCCAGCCGTGTCGGAGGACATCGCCCAGGACAGTGCCGGTTTCGGGACACGTGCCCGGATCGATACGAGCAGGCCGCACTCGGCCCGCTTCTGGAACTACTTCGTCGGCGGCAAGGACCACTACAAGGTCGACCGGGAGATCGGCGAGCAGATCAAGGACATCTTCCCCGGGCTGGTCGACGTCGCGCACTCCAGCCGTCTCTTCCTCGGGCGAGCCGTCCGCTTCCTGGTCGCCGAGCAGGGGGTGCGGCAGTTCCTGGACATCGGCACGGGCCTGCCGACCGCCAACAACACCCACGAGGTGGCCCAGCGCGCCGCACCCGACGCACGGATCGTCTACGTCGACAACGACCCCATCGTCCTCGCCCACGCCAACGCGCTGCTGACCAGCACGCCCGAGGGGCAGACCGCGTACCTGGACGCCGACCTGTACGACCCGGAGTCCGTCCTGCGGGCCGCCGCGCAGACCCTGGACCTGTCGCAGCCCGTCGGCCTGGTGATCCTCAACACCCTGGGCCACGTCTCCGACTACGAGCAGGCCCGTGATCTCGTCCGCCGCCTCATGGCGGGGCTCCCCTCCGGCAGCCACCTGGTGATCTCCGACAGCACCGCGACCAGCGAGGGCATGATCGCGGCCTCCAACGCCTACAACGCGAGCGGTGCGGTGCCGTACCACGTGCGCAGCGTCGAGGAGATCACCGGGCTGTTCGACGGGCTGGACCTGGTCGAGCCGGGCATCGTGCGGGTGCCGGAGTGGCGGCCCGACGCCGACGCCGGCGAGGAGGAGGACAAGGCGGTCGACGCCTTCTGCGGGGTCGCGCGCAAGGCGTAGCCCGGGACGCCGCGCTCACCCGTCCGCCCCCGTCGTCCGATCCGGCCGGCGGGGGCGGACGATAATCGGGCCATGGCCTCTCCGGTAGTCAGGACGAACCCCGTGCACGAGCGGCTGCGGGCCGACGTCCTGGCGGTCGGGGCGCCGTACGCGCTCGTCCTGGCCGGCGGGGACGCGGTCCGGGCGCACGGCCTGGTGGACCGGCTCACCGGGGGCGTCGACGCGGCCACCGAGCACCCGGCCGGGATGCCGGAGATCGCCGACGCCGTGCGGGACGGGCTGGAGCGGCGCGGCTGGACGGTCACGGTGGCGGAGGCCGATCCCCTCGGCGCCCGGTTGCTGGCCCGGGATCCCGCCTCCGGCACCGAGTGCCGGGCCGACCTGCGCAAAGAGGTCCTGTGGCGGCCGCCCGTGCAGACGGCTGCCGGGCCCACACTGTCCCTGGAGGACCTCGTCGGGACGACGGTCCGGTCACTGGCGGACCGCGGCCTGCCGCGCGACCTCATCGACGTGCACGCCGCCGCCCGGCTGTGGAGCCGTCCGGAGCTGGAGGAACTCGGACGCCGTCACGCCCCCGACACGTTCGACCTCACCGACCTCCAGTCCCGCCTCACCGGCACGGACTGGCTCGACGACGCCGAGTTCCACGCCCACGGCATCGACCCGCCGACGGCCGCCGCGATCCGCCGCTGGGCCCAGGAATGGGCGGACGACACCGCGGAACGCCTGCTGGAGGGCGAGGATCCGCCGGAGGAGACGGAGTGACGTCTCCGGGCGAGCCGGCCGGTCAGCGGCAGGGGCGGGGCGACCGGCCGGGGTGAGGCGCCCCCCGGGTTCGCCCCGGCCCGTCGGGAGTGGGCGGCCCCCGCCCCGGTCTCCGGCGGGTCAGGTGGAGCTGGCTTGCAGGATGGTGGCCATGCGCATCTCCAGTTCCTTTCGTTCCTGGGCGGCGCGTTCTGCCTGGGCGCGTCGGTAGGTGTGTTCGGTGCGGCGCATGCGGTCGGTGGTGTCGTGTTCGACGTGGTGGCGGCGGACCTCGTGTTCCATGCGGGCGCAGGCCTGCTCGACCTGGAGTTCCTCGGTGTGCAGGCGGCGGGTGACGTCGAAGCGGACGCCGAGCACGCGGTCGTACTCGGTCGCGCCGCTCATGAACTTGGCGAGGACGGGGAGGGCGTCCAGGGCCACCAGGAGCAGGTGCAGGACGACGGTGATGAAGAGGGCGAAGCCGTCCGACTCGGCGACCTTGCGCAGGGCGTGGGCGCGGGTGAGGATGCCGTCGGAGTCGAGGTCGGCCGCCCGGGCGGCGGTCTTGGTGTCGATGGCCTTCTGCAGCAGGGGCTGGTAGGCGTCCGCGGCCCGGTTCTTCCTGCCCTCCAGGGTCTGGCCCTTCTCCCGCATCCCGGCGAGCTGCTTCTCGTAGGTGTCGATCTTGCTGGTCCTGCGGTACGACGACGAGTCGTTGCGGGCCCGTTCGCAGGTGATCGTCACGTCCCAGCCGCCGCCGCGGCGGATCCACCGGTCGGGTCCGCACTGGCGCCGCTCGGTGGCCATCTTGGCGTCGAGCTTCTCGTTGATCTCGGTGACCTGGCTCTGCAGGGTCTCCATGGCGGCCTTGTCGGCCTCGATCTGGTTGGTCAGCTCGGCCGGCGAACCGGCCACCTTGAGCTGGTGGCGGCCGCACTCGGGGCGGTGCACGGTGGACGCGCCGTCGGTCGGGTTGCAGGCGACGAGCATGCCCCGGTAGTCGGCGACCTCCTGCTCCCTGCCGACGGCGATCTCCTGGCGGATCTCCTTGTCGAAGATCTGGAAGAGGATCGGCTCGGCGATGAACAGGCCGAGCAGGACGGACAGGACCAGGCGCAGCGTCAGCGACCACTTCTTGACCTTGGTGCCGTGGGTGCTGGACACCAGCCAGCTGTCCATCGCCAGGATGACCCAGAACCAGACGGCCGCGGCCGCCAGCACCGCCACCACCGGCAGGTCCGAGCGGAAGCTGCCCAGTGCGAGGGCCATGGACACGGCGGCGACCAGGGCCGTGTTGAGGACGAGGGCGCCGTACCAGGTGTAGCGGGTGCGTTCCTCCGGGACCCAGTCCAGCAGCGACTCGTCGATGCCGATGAGGCGGCGCAGGCGCGTGCCGGGGCCGGTCGCGCGGGGTGCCGGGCGGGCGGACCCGCGGTCGTCGTGGGAGGGGACGCTGCCGGTGTCCGGGCGCAGGGGCGTGTCAGTGGCCAAGGTTCGCCTCCGCGTCGGTGCCTCCGAGGTCCCAGTCGTCCTGCTCCGGATGCGCGTCGGGGTCGGGGGAGCGGCCGGGGTCGCCGTCCGTGCCGTCCCGGCCGGCGCGGCCGTCGGTCTCGTGGAGCTGGTGGGGGATGCTGCGGGGGGCCGCGCCGGGGATGGGCCGGCCGGCCGCGTCGGGGTCGGGCGCCGTGGGACGGACCTGGTCGTAGGTGATGTCCTGGATGCGGTTGATGTGCGCGCTGGGGTCCGTCAACTGGCCGTCGAACAGGCCGCGGTCGAAGGCCTGCTTGCTCAGGGCGGTCCAGGCGGCCAGGTTCTCCCGGCGCTGTTCCCGGCGCTCCTCGCGCAGCAGCTGCGCGTCCTCGCGTTCCTCCTGACGCCTGTGCCGGCGGTCCTCCAGCTCCAGGTCGAAGCGGCGGTCGTCCTCGTGCTGCCTGGCGGCGGCCGCATCGCGGCGGGCCTGGCGGTCGAGTTCCTTGCGCCGGTCCTTGCGTTCGATGCGCCAGTGCGCCTCCTCCCGGTCGAGGGAGCGCTTCTTGAGCTCGTCCTCGAACCGGGTCCGCCCCCGCCTGTCCTCCAGTTCGTCGCGGCGGTTCTCGGCCTCGCGGAGCCGGTTCGACAGCTCGTCGGCGGTGATGTCACCCTGCCGCCAGGCGTTGAAGTCGGCGAGCAGCGGGTCGTTGCCGATGAGGGTGAAGTCCGACGTGAGTTCGTCGCGGTTGAAGCGGTTGCGTTCGGCGCGCAGGGTGAGGTCGTGCCGCTGGCTGTCGCTCTCGGACTCGCGGGTGAACCGGGCGCGCAGGCTCTCGAACTTCTGCCGGCCGTGCTCCTTCTTCAGTTCCTCGTCCTGCCGGAAGTGTTCCTTGTGCAGGGCGCCGGTGCTGCGCAGTTCCTCGCGCCGCAGCTCCAGTTCGGCCTCCAGCACGGAGCGCCGCAGGTCCGCCTCCTGCTGCATCTCCTCCCTCAGCCGGTCGCGCTCCGCCTGGTGCCGCTCGAGTTCCAGCCGGGCGACGTCCTCGGCGTGTTCGGCCGGGGTGCGGACCTCGACGAGTCCGCAGCGGACCCGCAGGCCGGACAGCGGGGCGGGCCGCATCTCGTGGTACGCGGTCAGGCGGGCGTCGATGCGGTCCCGTACGGTGGCGGACCCGTCGATGGGCAGGTCGTGTCCGTCCTCGGTGAGCCCCGGCACGTCGCGGAGGTGGCCGAGCAGCAGGGCCTCCAGGTCGGTGACGCCGTCCCGGACGACGGCGCAGGCGTCCGTCACCGTGCAGTAGAAGGTGATCCGCAGGGTGAACTCGCCCGCCTCGCGGGACGGGATGCGGGTCTCCACGCCCACCGGCACCTCGATGCGCCGGTCGACGACCGTGACCGAGCCGGCCCGGGTGACGACCGGGTCGTCGGGGCGCAGCATGCCGGGGTCCTCGATGTAGTCGTCGCCCACCCGGTAGACGCGCACCTGGTGGGGTGCGATCCGGGGGATGTCGTTGTCGTCCCGCACGGGGCGCCTGGTGGGCCAGCCGACGCGCTTGTCCGGCCGCCCGTACTCGCGTTGCTCGACGAGGGGATAGTTCTCGGCCATACCTGTCAGTCCTCCGTGCTCAGTACGGCGGTAAGGAACGTGTCGGTGAGGGCGGTCGTGGCCCGGTCGGGGCGCCGCGCGGACAGCCGCAGGGCGCTGGCCAGGTGCGGCCGTTCCAGGGGGCTGAGGGCGCGTCCGACGGAGCGGCCGAACCGTGCGGCCACCGCGTCGGCGTCGGTGCTGACCGCGGTCAGGTCGTGCAGGGTGGCGTGCAGGGTGCGCAGGGCCTCTCCCCGGCGGGGGCGGTTGCCCAGCAGGCCCGCCCACAGCTCGCCGAGCCGGTCGCTCTGCGCGGGGTCCTGCTCCAGCAGGGCGGCGCACACCAGCCGGGAGGTGCTCACGGTGCGGGCGCCGAGGAGGATCCGGACGGTCTCCAGGGTGGTCTCCCGGTGCCGGACGCCGGGGCCCGCGCCGCGGCGGGCCGCCCGCGGTCCGCCCCGGCC
>NZ_JAAGMD010000522.1 GCF_010548465.1 Streptomyces sp. SID14436
CGCGCGGCATCCGACGGCGCGGCCTGGGCGGACGCCGGTTCCGGGTAGCCCGGCCGCAGCGGCGCCACGTCGCCGAGGCCGAAGCCGCCGTCCGCGCGCAGCACCGCACCGGTCGTCCGGGCGGCCGAACCGCTGAGCAGATGGCCGAGGACGGCCGCGACCTCACGCGGGTCGCCGACCCGTCCGGCCGGTATCCGGCTGATCCAGCCGCGCCGGTGCTCGGGGCCCGCCGCGTCACCCATCGGCGTCTCGATGATGCCGGGGGCCACGCAGTTGGCGCGGATGCCGTGGCGGGCCAGCGAGACCGCGAGGCACCGGATGTACTGCGCCATCGCCGCCTTGCTCGCCCCGTAGTACTCCAGCCCCGCGACCGGGCTGAGCGTGGAGCTGACCGAGGAGACCCCGACCACCGCGCCGGCCGTCCCCTCGTCCCGCCAGCGGGCCGTCAGGTACTCGGTGACCGCGACGAAGCCGTGCAGGTTCACGGCGAAGGTCCGGGCGGCGGAGGCGGGGTCGCCGCCGACCGCGCTGAAGCCCAGGTGCCCGGCCGCGTACAGCAGTGAGGTGACGCCGTCGGCCGTCCGCCAGGCGCGCTCGCCGAGCGATGCGGCGTCCTCGGCGTCGGAGAGGTCGCAGCGCAGCGCCCACGCCCGGCGGCCGCGGTCCTCGACGCCGGCGGCGACCTCCTCCAGCGCTGAGGTCCGGCGCGCCGCCAGCACCACGTCCGCGCCGCGCCCCGCCAGATGGAGGGCGGCGGCCCGGCCGATACCGCTGCTGGCCCCCGCCACCAGGACCGTACGTCCCAGGAGGTCCTGGCCGGTG
>NZ_JAAGMD010000551.1 GCF_010548465.1 Streptomyces sp. SID14436
CCTGGACCCCGGCGGCCGGCGGGGCAGTGGCCCCGGCGGGCGGCGCGGAAGGCACCGGCGGCACCGGCGGCACCGAAGGCACCGGGGACGCGGAAGGCACCGGCGGCGCGGAAGGGACCGGCGGTGCCACCGACGGGATCGCGGAGGGCGCGGCCCAGCTGGTCCTGGCCCCGGTGTTCGGCCGCGACGACGGATAGCCGTCCCCGGGCTCCGCGCCACGGAGTCCGTCCCCCCGGGCCC
>NZ_JAAGMD010000617.1 GCF_010548465.1 Streptomyces sp. SID14436
GTCGGAGGCAGGGCGCGGGGCGGGCAGCGCGACGGCGGCGAGCCGGGCGTCGCGCGCGCCGGTGCGCCGGGCCCGGTCCACCAGAGCGGACGTCGTCCCGAACACCACGGTGGCCGCCTTGGCGACCCGGCGTTCCAGCAGCCGCAGGAAGTGGGCGCGCGGCCCGTCCGTGTGCGCCCGGTCGTGCCAGGTGACGACGAGGGGGGTGCGCCTGCCGCTGAGGGCGAGCGCGGCGCGGAAGGAGGCGTGCAGCCCGTGTGCGTGGACCAGGTCGGCGTGCGTGCAGACCCACCGCAGCGCGGCGACCGAGCCCGGGTCGCTGCTGCGGGGCACGTGCACGTGGGCGGCCCCGGTGCCGCTGAAGTCGTAGGTGCGTTCCGCCTCGAAGGGGGCGCACACCGTGACCCGCACGCCCCGTGCGACGAGCCCCGCCGCCAGCGACCGCACGTGGGTGCTGCTGGTGGCGTTGCCCCCGCCCAGCACCTGCACGGTGCGCAGCGGCGACTGGCCGTGCGGTGAGTTGCTGCTCGCGGCGGTCACGTGGCCGGGCTCCTGGTTCGGGTCGGGCGGTCACGAAGAACGTACAGAAGGATCACGCGGAGGGGGTGGACCGCGCGGTTTCCTTCGCGTACTCCGTCAAGGATGCCAGGGCGTACGGGCGTTCCGGACCGGCCGGCCGGGGCCGCCCGGGACACGGCGGACGCCTCCTTCACCCGTACGAGTGAAGGAGGGTGAGGTTCCGGCGGGGTGCGCGCAGCGGGCGGCGCGCCACCGCGCTCACCCGGTCGCCGCACGCCGCGAGGGCGACCAGGGCGGCGGCACGGGCGGACAGCCCGGCCCGCCCGGAC
>NZ_JAAGMD010000645.1 GCF_010548465.1 Streptomyces sp. SID14436
CGGCCTCGGCCCGGGCGCGGCGCCGGGCCCCGGACGCGAACAGCGCGCTCCACTCGGTCAGTTCGGGCGCGATCTCGGGGAGCACTTCCCAGGCGCTCCGTATCTTCGCGCGGGCCCGGGGCGAGGTCTCCGGCCGGCCGCGGGCGGCGAGCACGGCGGCGGCGGTGCGCAGGGCGGCCAGGTGGGCCGTCGCGTAGCGCTCGTTGGGGGTGTCGAGGACGGTGGCCTCGTCCAGTCCGGCACGGGCCTGGGCGAGCAGGTCGAGGGCGGCGGGCGGGGCCGCGGCGCGGCGCAGCACGGGGTGGACGTCGCTCGCCGGGCCGGTCAGTGAGGGGGCAGGGCCGGCTGCGCGGCGCCGACGGGCGGCGGCTGCGGACGAGTGGGCCATGACGAACCTCCTGTCGTCTTCGTGACGGCACGCCCGAGACGGGATGCCGTATGACACATCGTGAGGTATGGCACTGACAATCCGTTCTGACCTGCGACGTTGCCTCGATCGAGCGTTCGGGCTAACTTTTGCACTGACCAGTCAGTTCAAAACATGGGGGAACGTGTGGACGGTCAGGGCGGAGCCGAGGTCGCGGCCCGCGACTTCGGCCTGAAGGGACCGCGGGGCTGGGCGTTCCGCGGGGTCTCGGCCGAGGCGGAGCCCGGCTCGCTGATCGCGGTGGAGGGACCGTCCGGCTCGGGGCGGACGTGTCTGCTGCTGGCGCTCACCGGGCGGATGCGGCCCACGGAGGGCCGGGCCGCCGTCGGCGGTCACGAGTTGCCCGGACGGATGGCCGCGGTCCGCAGGATCAGTGCGCTGGCGCACGTCACGGGGGTGACCGACCTCGATCCGGCGCTCACCGTCGGGGAGCACCTGCACGAACGGGCGCTGCTCCAGCGCCGTTTCGGCGACACCCTGTCGGCGCTGCTGCGGCCGCGCGGCGAGCGGGCCGCGCGGGAGAAGCGGCGGGTGGACACCGCGCTGGCGGCGGCCGGACTCGATCCGCAGACGCTGCCGAAGGGCACCCGGACGGCGGTGCGGGACCTGGAGCGGGTGGAGGCGCTGCGGCTGTCCGTCGCGCTGGCGCTGCTCGGGGGGCCGCGGCTGCTCGGCGTCGACGACACCGATCTGAAGCTGTCGTCCGCCGAACGGGCGGAGGTCTGGGACCTGCTGAGGTCGCTCGCCGCGTCCGGCACCACCGTGGTGGCGGTGTGCAGCGAGGCCCCCGACGACGCCGTCCGCGTCCGTACGGGCGCCGCCCCGCAGGAGGCGTCCGGGCAGCCGGGCGCGCGGGACGCCGCCGGGGACCCGGCCCCCGCACAGGACCTCGGCGAGCAGGACGACCCGCCCGGGGACCCGTCGGACCACCGCCCCGACGACCGTCCCGACACCCCGCGCGACACGCAGGACCCGCACCACGACCCGCGCGACACGCAGGACCCGCACCACGACCCG
>NZ_JAAGMD010000693.1 GCF_010548465.1 Streptomyces sp. SID14436
CCCGGGGAGGCGGCCGCGGGTCAGCCGTCCTCGCGCGCGTTCCGGTCCCGGTACACCCGGTGGGCGGCGGCGCCGAGCGCTCCGGCGATCAGCAGTCCGCCCGCGGCCAGTGCGGGCACGGAGTCGCTGAAGGTGCCGCCGTCCCCGGCGTGCACCGCGCGCGGGGACGGGGATGCCGTGCAGGGGCCGCTGTGGTGGCCGGGGCAGTGGGTGGCGGTGGGGGCGGGGGTGCGGGTGGGTGTGCCACCCGGGTGCACGGTCACGGTGAAGGACACGCTCCAGGGGGTGCCCTTCCCGCCGGGGGCGGCGGGGCAGGTGCCGTGGACGGTCCACTCGGCGCCGGAGCCGCCCGGCGCGGAGAGGGCCTCGGGGGCCTCGGACAGGGCGTCGAACTCGTCGAGCGGCGCGTCGGGGATCTCGGGGAACGCGCCGAGCGGCTCCTCCGCCCCGGGCTCCGCGTCGGGGATCTCCGGGACGCTGTCGGGCGGCGGGATCTCACCGGGCGGCTCGGGCTCCTCGCCCGTCGCGCCCGGGCCCGGGGCTCCCGCGTCCGCGAAGTGCGCCGCGTCCGGGAGCGTCGCCGTGCCCTCGTAGGTGGGGCCGGCGGCGTCGTCGCCGGGCACCTTGGCGAGGGTGACCGCGCCGCCCGTGAACGCCTCCGAGGCCGCCTGGAGGCTGTGCGGGGCGGGTCCGCCGGTCGGGCCGCAGGTGACGGTGACGGTGACGGTGCCGCCCGGCCGTACGCTGCCCGGGCTGATCTCGGCGCGCGGATCGGAGGCGGACGCGGCCGGCGCGAGGACGCCGAGCACGCCCAGGGCGGTGCCGGCGAGGGCGGCGGTGGTCAGGGCGCTGGCGGTGCGGCGCATG
>NZ_JAAGMD010000719.1 GCF_010548465.1 Streptomyces sp. SID14436
CCCGCCGGCGCCGGCCCGTGCCCCGACGCGCCGCGACTTCGCGCGGACGGGGGTGCAGCCCGGCGTCCCCTGGGTAGGCTCGGCACTCATGGAGCACGAGGTGTTCGTTCCGGTTCCGGTCGATCGGCTCAGAGCAGTGCTGGACGACCCCGCGCGGGTCGCCCGGGCGGTGCCCGGGCTCCAGCACGACGCCGGTGCGGAACCGGTCGCCGGCCGGCTGAAGGTCCGTATCGGCAGTCACTCCGTCACCTACCGCGGCGCGGTGCGCGTCACCGGGCGGGACGACGGGTCCTACGAGCTGGAGGGCGACGCGGCGGAGACCCGCGGCACCGGCTCGGTGAAACTGGCCCTGCGGCTGAGGCTGCGGGAGGCCGAGGGCGGCGCCACGCTCACCGCCGACGGCACGGCGAGCGCCGACGGCCGGATCACCGGCCTCCCGCAGGACGCGGTGACCGCGGCGGTGACCCGGCTGCTGACCCGGTTCGCGGACAACCTGGCCACGGCCGCCCGCGAGGACGCGAGCCCGGCACCGGACGCGACCCCGGACCCGGCACCGGACGCGCCGCCGGC